>NZ_MTBE01000051.1:0-16874 GCF_002916785.1 Diaphorobacter sp. LR2014-1
TTAAACCAGACCAGCGCGGTAGAGTCTGAACGCCGTTGAGGCGGCCAGACCGGCCCGTGCAGTTTGGTAGGCGCTGGGGTGATAGAGCCCGTGACTGAGTACAGAACGCATGGCCGCCGCGCTGGTCTTCGTGAAGCCCGAACGGTTACGCGCGCCTTGATTGAGCGCGCATGCACAAGCAAGGGATCTGAAGATCATGTCTGTTACCTCAGTGACGGTGGGCATCGACGTGGCCAAGGCGCACGTGGATGTCTGTGTGCTGGGTGCCAAGAGCAGCGCCCAGCGGTTTGACAACGATGCCGAAGGCCACTCGGCGCTGGCGGCTGCCCTGCAGCCCCTGGACGTGGGTCTGGTGGTGATGGAGGCCACCGGCGGCTACGAGGCCGCGTTAGCGTGTGCCCTGCAGGCCACAGGCCTGCCCGTGGCGGTCATCAACCCGCGCCAGGCGCGCGACTTCGCCAAATCCATGGGACGCCTGGCCAAGACCGACGCGGTGGATGCGCGCACGCTGGCCGAGCTGGCAGCGGTGCTGCTGCGCCGCGACGATCTGCAGCGCTTCTTGCGCCCCCTGGCCGATGAGCGCCAGCAGTGGCTCGCGGCCCTGGTCACGCGCAGGCGCCAGTTGCTGACCATGCTCCATTCGGAGCGCCAACGGCTGCAGATCACGCCCAAGAAGCTGCACGCCAGCATCGAGGCCATCGAGGCGGCGATCAAGGCGCAGCTCGATGAGATCGAAGAGCAGATGGTCACGCATGTGCGCGAGCACTTTGGGGAGCTCGACACGCTGCTGCAGTCGGCTGCGGGAGTCGGCCCGGTGGCCAGTGCCACGATGATTGCCGAGCTGCCAGAGCTGGGCCGGCTGAACCGGCGCGAGATCGCTGCATTGGTGGGCGTGGCGCCCATGGCCAATGACTCCGGCGGCAGCAAGGGCAGGCGGCGCGTACAAGGCGGGCGCTTCGAGATCCGCCGCGTGCTGTACATGGCAACGCTCACGGCCACCCGCTACAACCCGGCCATCAAGGCCTTCTACGAGCGTCTGAAGGCCGCTGGCAAGTTGCCCAAGGTCGCCCTGGTCGCTTGCATGCGCAAGTTGCTCACCACGCTCAACGCCATGGTGCGCACTGGAAAACCTTGGGACAAGTCGCTTCATTGCGCTTGACTTCGAAGACGGTTACTCAGTCGGTTGCTGCGGTCGAGCCAGTATTGGCATTTGTCGTAGCAAAGCTGCGCCCGCTCGTGTTTGCCGGCTTCAGCCAGTTCGTTCGCCTTTGCCAACCAGGCGCCGCCACGTGCGTCTGCTTCTGCAACCTGCGCATCAACCGCACGAACCAGCTCTACACCCTTCTGCGTTGCCCGGTAACGGCCATGCAAGCCACTGCGTTCGATGAAGCCTCGGGACTCCAGGGATGCCAACGATTTAGTCGAGGCAGGGCCTTCGTAGCCCGTTTCCGGCGCCGCATGGATGAGGCGCACCAAAAGCGCCATTGAAGGAGTCATTGAACCAGCCACGGGCTACTGCTTTCGCCAGTAAATGGTGCAGTAAACACCCTCACACTGCATGCAATGTTCGCAAGTGCACTCCATATCGGTTTCCCAGCACCAGGCAGACCTACGCAGGATGGAGTACACAAACAAGACTGAGCAAATATCCAAGGCCTGCAATCTTGTGCTCATGCTTCGGCGCGAAAGAACGCAAATGCGCACTGACTACTCGATTGAGTTGAATCGGCGCTTCGTTATCTTGAAAGCCCTCGCGAAATTCCATTTCGATCTCGGGAAGCGCTTTGCCGAAGAACAAGCAATTCATCACGTCGGTGTAATGGTTGCCGCGCTTGAAATCATCGGGAACCTCTGCATAGGGCGGCAGGAGCTTAACGGTTCCAAATGCAATTTCCGCATCGGTAATCGTGTTGAGAGATTCGCGCGTCAAGTTGTAGGCTGGGGCTGTCTGCGACATATCAATGTCCTTCCGACTCAATAAAGCCTGGGTGAGCCAGATCGACCGTGATGCTGGACTCGTACCTATCTTTCCCAATGTACTTTTGGGCCCACCTATTGCGCTGCAGGGGCGATTTATTGGAGCAGCTCTTCTCGTGGCGTTTTTTCCAGGCCGTGCACAGCCCCTGCATGTCTCTGTTCATGATGGTGAACAGACGGAACTCGGCCCCGCAGTGTTTGCAGCGGGCCATCCCGGTACTACTTGCGCTCATAAAAGGAGCCTCACTTTCTGCGAGCCGATCCAGCCGTGCGGCTACTTTCCGGGTACGGGCGGAATAGCGATCCAATGCGTCGGCCGGGGGCCAAGGGGAAGGTAATCGCTGAGCAAATCGTCGTCATAGACCCAACCACTCCATTCGGGGCTGACAAGCCACTTTGCTGCGGCCCAAGGCGGCATGTCGTGGTTCGTGTCGTTGACCAAAACGACTTCCCCATTCTTTGGGGCGGAGGAGATGTCAAGCCACTCCATTGCTTTGCCTTTCGTTCTTGACCAGCTCAAAGCGGATTAAGGTCTGAGAAACCACGGCACCATTGCCGGGCCAGTGCTGGGAAGTATCGCGAAGCGTAACCCGGACCACGCCGGCAGCTTCCAGGCCTGCAACGGCTGCACCCTCCCTCACGCCATAGCGAACACGTCCGCCCCTGGCGCCTCGGCCACCGCCGCACTCAATGGACCCACAGCCACCATTCTTCTCGGCCTCGGCGATCAGGCGCCGTTGCGTCATGTTCCAGGTTGACATTTCCGCCTCCTCCGACACTCGCCCTTGGCGAGCTTCTCCAGCTGATCGCGGGTCAGCCCTTCTTGCGACATGCGTTGCAGGCACAGACTGGCTGTTTCTGCGGAGCGGTCGCGCACATCCTGGGGGAAATCGGTGTTATCTCGTCGGCCTTCGGCCTCGACAAGGATTTGAAAGAGCATCGAATAGGTAAGCATTTTATTGACTCGTTTTGATTAATCGATGCATCAAGTTTATTACCAAAGATCAAACACGCAAGTTTTGCAAATCTGGAATAACGATAACCACAATTTCCGATGGGTCGGCTTCACTGTTCGCAAACTAATTAAAGTTGGCCTTGGAATTTGCGACGAGCGCTGTTGACATCGCTACGCAGACAGTAATCATGCTGCGCACCTATTTACTCGATAAGGAATTTCATGAGTCTCACCAAATCACTGACCGTAGCACTGACTGCCGCAGCGATTCTTTCGGCATGCGGGGGTGGCGCTGGACCACCAGCGCCAGCAACAGATTCTGTCAACCCCATCACAGCACTTGAGGCGGCCGGGAAACTCCCAAAACTAGACAGCAGCGCAAATCTGCTTGGCGTTGACTCTGATAATAACGGGGTGCGGGACGACATTGACAACTACATTAATAAAATGTTTGACCTCCCACCTGAAAAACTGGCGGTTTATCAGATTGCTCGCAGTAGGCAATCAATAATGATCTTGGTTGAATCTGGCAAAATCAATGACCCTGTTGAAATTAAGGCTGTAAAAGTCCAGGGGTCTCGCGCCGTCCACTGCATATTTGATGTGATGGGAATCGAAACGCCGCGTGCGTTTCAGGTCACAGAAACCATTCAAAAAATGACCTTCAACACGAAACAGCGCGCTAAGGCTTATTTGGACTTCAACAGCGCGCTAAGCGGTACTAACTGGGCAACACCTGTGGGAGACACGTGTGAATAAGCTTGTCATTGGAATAGCAACGATGTTGCTGGCGCTATCTGCTGCAACACAGGTATCCGCAGCAGATACCACAACTCAAAATCAAAGCGCCTGCGGAAATGATGGCATCATTATTGGATTTTTCAATGGAGTTAATACGATTGAAAAGGACGCAGACATTACAACGGAATATTTGCAGCGGAAATACGGAGGGTTAGCCACGCTGACATGGGACGGGGTGGGCGACGTTGACCTTCATACGACAGAGCCTGATGGCAGTCAGGTGTTCTATGCGCATCCATTGAGCAGGACGGGTTACCTGGACATGGATAACGTCACTGGATACGGGCCGGAGCACTACTACGCCAGCTGCAATCCAGAGAATCTTCAGGAGGGCACTTATCGGATATCCCTGGCGAACTACGCCAGAGCAGAGGGGCGTTTGGCGACGGTCCAAATCATCTCGAATGTTGACGGCGTACTGGGCACCAAACGAATCGTCATGGGCGCAGAGACCGGGAACATACCCAGCGCGCATGTGTTTGACGTACAGGTGCGCCGCGATGGGCAATCAGGCCGTTTGCGCGCCTTCCTGACAAGCTGACCTCGCACTCTCAAGGGCGGCGCCAGTCGCCAAGGCGAGCACCCGGCCCGTGTAGCGTTTCAATCACGTTACTGGGCCGGCTTCCTTATACTGTTCATATGTCCAGTATCGCGCAAGGGTGTGCCACTCCCATCCAGATCCAAGCAGCCTCCATGGCCGTGCCCATGTCGGACGCGAGCGTCTGCGCGGGCTTCCCGTCACCCGCCGAGGACTTCGCCAGCGCGAGCCTCGACATCGCCTCGCTTCTCATAGAACATCCCCAAGCGACATACCTGCTGCGGGTTGCCGGCCTGTCCATGGTCGATTACGGGATCTGCGACGGTGATCTGATCGTTGTGGACAGGGCCCTGAGGCCTCGGCATGGGCACATCGTCGTGGCAGTCGTGGACGGGGATTTCACCGTCAAAAAGCTGCATCTACAGCGCGGAACGCCGCGCCTGAAGGCAGGCAACCCGACCTACCCAGACATCACCCCAAAAGAAGGCCAGACCCTCGAAATCTGGGGCGTCGTCAAAAGCTGCATCAAGCTCTTTGCCTGAGGTGCGCATGTTCGCGTTGATCGACGGAAACAACTTCTTCTGTAGTGCTGAGAGGGCATTTCGCCCCTCACTGCAAGGCAAGCCATTGGTGGTGCTCAGCAACAATGATGGCTGCGCCATTGCGCGCTCGGAGGAGGCCAAGGCCCTGGGCGTGAAGATGGGCCAACCCTTCTTCGAGATACGCCATCTGCAGGACTCAGCGGGGCTCATATGCCTCTCGGCCAACTTCGAACTCTATGGCGATGTCAGCAACCGCATGATGAGCCTCGCCGCAGGGCTTGGACCATCGCAGGAGATCTACAGCATTGATGAGTCCTTCATTGGCGATCTGGACGGTGTGCGCGACCTCACAAGAAGGGCGTGGGCTGTGCGCGCCCGCATTGAGCAGTGGGTAGGCATCCCCACGTGCGTTGGGCTGGCCCCAACGAAAACCCTGGGAAAGCTCTGCAACCACGCGGCTAAGGATGCAGAGCGCAAACCGGGCAGCTACCCCGCTCAGCTGGCCAGAGTCTGCAACTGGAACGAGATGGACGCGGGCATGCGCGAGGACATCTTGCGGCGCACGCCGGCCGGCGAGGTGTGGGGGATCGGCCGGCGCATTGCGGCAGGCCTTGCCGAGCACTCCATCCTGAGTGCGCTGGATGTGGCGCGCATGCCTGAAGCGCTTGCGCGGCGCGAGTGGGGTGTCATGCTGGCCCGCACGGTACGCGAGCTGCAGGGCATCAGCTGCATCCCCCTGGAACTGGCTCCACAACCCAAGCAGCAGATAGCCTGCACCCGCAGCTTTGGCGCCAGTGTGTCTGCGCTACAGCCCTTGATTGAAGCCGTCAGCGAATTCGCCACCAGGGCCAGCGAAAAGCTGCGCAGGGGAGGGCAGCGCGCGGGCACCCTGCATGTGTTCGCGCGCACCTCGCCATTTCGTCCTGTGCCGCAGTTCTCAAGGTCGGCCTCTATCCAGCTCGTGCCCCCTAGCTCGGACACCAAGCAGCTCGTGGCAGCGGCTGTACGCGGCATGCGCGCCATCTATGCTCCGGGGTTCGAGATCTCAAAGGCCGGCGTGATGCTGCTTGACCTGACGAGCGAGCAGGGCGCGCAGCTGGACCTGTTGGCCCCAGTTGCGCGAGACCAAAGCACGCTTATGGAGACGATGGACAAGCTGAACGCGCGGTACGGCAAGGGCACCCTGCAGGTGGGCTCCGTGGCCACGCCCGCAAGTCCCCACGGTGGGTGGCGCATGAAGCAAGAAAGGCGCACGCCTCGCTACACCACTCGACTAGACGAGATTCCGATTGCACGCGCTTGACTCGCACCTTCGGCCTCGTTTACGATGAAAGCTATCTTGCCCCTGGCAGATCTTGGTTTTTTGCCAACCTTAATTTTTTCCTGATTTCAACCACCCGATGGGCATTGACCCATAGGGTTGATGTCTGTCTCTTTATGGAGATAGATATGCGCTTCGAGCCTAAGCTTCTTGACAACGACACGTTCACTTTGATGGCCGGTCTTGTCATCATCTCGACGGTCATTGCGAGTTCGGCCATTGGCATTCACATTGCCCGGTTCTTCTGACAGTCAAGTTCATCTGACAAAAATCACCCACGACGTAAGTCCTGGGTGATTTTTTCATTTGGGAAACTTTAACCAACCCGGACGGGCGCTCTTGCCCTACGGGGCGGGCGTCTGTCTTCTTTTCTTAGGAGATAGGCAATGACAGAAAACACCCCCCTCGACAGCAACGCAACAGCGTCGGAGCCTGCGGATCAGGTGAAAACCTTCCTCAAGCTTCTCGACCAAGCTGACTCTGTGATGGTCGATGACCAGCTCCTCATGGGCTGGCATATGGAAGCAGATTGCGGCGACCCTGAAAACGAGGTGGTTCGGTTTTCCTGGATTGATGATGAGTCCCTGGAATTCAGCCTTGTGCTGACCGAGGCCAGCATCGCCGAAGGACGGTGGGTGGGCGCATCGTTCTTTTGCAACGACAGCGAAGGCGACGAGGTTCAGATCTCGCTGCATCGCCACGTAGCACTCACACCGCAGCACAACTAAAGCGCTGCGTAAGGTGCGGACCAAAGCCCCCATCAAAGTCACTTTGACTGCGGCGGGGCTTTTCCGGCCCAGCTGAAAACCAGCCCGGCTCATCCTCCGATGAGGCGTGGCTTTTCACTCAACCCTGACGGGCACTTGCTGCTCCGAAGGAGCCAGTGCCTGTCTCTTTTTTGGAGATAGAAAATGGCCAATCAAACCAAGCAATCCACCAGCCCCCAAATCGACATGGACGATGTGGCGGAATGGGTGGGCCTGCACTACGGGCGGAACTTCGATCACGAGTCGTCGGCCAAGCGCCAGGAGTGGGTAGAGCGCTATGCGCAGGCCCACGGTCTGGCGCAAGGGCCTGTTTTCGTTGTCTTCTCTCCTGCGGAGCATGAAGCCGATGGGAAAGGCTTCTGGAGCAACGATGACGGATGGACGGATCTGGAGCACGCGCAGCGGTATGACTCGAACGAGGACCACTTGCTGCTTGGCCAGGTCTTCGTCACGACGAGCGATGCGCAGGCAATCGAAGATGGCGAGCTGCAACAGTCGGCACGCTTCGGTGGTGCGTACTCGATCAGCGATGACGATCTGTGCGCCAGTTGCGGCCACTGCAACTACAACCCTGGCGATATGAGTACGTGTGCCAAGAACTGGCCTTCGTACGAAAACCGTGATGGTTATATTCGAATTTGCGTTGATTACTCACGCAATTGAAGTTCTTCAAACAAAGCCACCAAGGATTAGTCCTAGGTGGTTTTTTTTGGCGAGCACACACCTTTGGCAGGAAACGAAGCAAAGATCAAAGCGCGACTTTTTTGAGATAGTCGTTGCTGATGAAGCGCATCTTGTGCTAGATTCATTTCGTTACATAATGCAAGTGCGCACATACAGCATTCCCAGGGCGCGCAATCAAATAGCCATCAGATACCATCCGATTAATTAGGAGTAGAAATGAAAAAACAATTTGCCGCCATCACGCTGGCAGTTCTGTCCACCGTCCCTGCATCCGCGTTTGCATGCAGCTTTAACTACAGTATTTACGCTGCCGAGAGCATAAGTAAAAGAATATCGGCGCAGATTGGTAAATATGTGACAAACGAATATTGCCAGAAATACAATAAAGAGTATCAAATCGTGATAATCGCACAAGGCTACATGACTGAAACCTTGTCTGTGGGGCACTCTATTGTTGGCCTAAGGAAGAGGGGTTCAAACGTTTACCCGGCCAATGCTCGAAGTGGATTCAGGTCAAAGGAAGGCAATCACGCCGTTTCAGTATCGTTTGATCTTGCAGCTCAAACGGCGATGGATAATCTGATTGATGTGATGTCTGACATGGACGCGAATCTCAATTAGGAACAAGTAAAGCACGCCGGAAAAAAGCCGGCACTGTAAAACAAACGAGCTACTGCACTAATTGATTAAAGGGCAACCATGCTCAATGCGCTAAACCTTCTATTTCTCGGCGGACTTATGGTCTCTGACATCGTTTTGTACTCCGATACCGACTACAAGGTTTCCTCGAACCGAGAAGCGGTATTTCAAGTCTCGATGCATCGCGAGTGGTGGCGCGAGGATGGAAACGGCAAGTGCAAATACACGGGCCACGCCATGCCCATCGTGAGGGACTGGGAGATCGTAGACAACCGTGGCGAGGGAAACGAGTATCGCAACCCGCCCAACCTCGTGGATACCTATGGCCTTGCCATCGTGATTAACAAGAAGATCTGCGAGGGCAAGGCGGAAGAGCGGGTGTTCAGAACCATTCTGAAAGAACGCCTAGTAGAGGGCGGAACCCTGTACGAGAAGGCCACTACGCACGCACAGGACTTCCACAGCACGTCGCCTGACTACCGGGCCAAATGGGTTCCGCAATTTCTGGAGCGACTTGAGCGCAACGGCGCCAGTGACCCGCATTCAAAAATTGCTTTTGACGACATCACGGCAAGCATGACAGCGGTTTATGAGGAGCAAAAGGCCCAGCTTGCCGCCCAGGGCAAATCCGCAGAGCCGGCGCCGGCTCCAAAAGAGCCGCAGTAATCCAGCTCCAATTTGCCGGGCTGATTCGCTCAGATCCTGATGTACTAGCCAGGCGTTTCATGCTAGAGTTCCATGGTCACGCCTTTGGCAGACTCTTGGCCCTCGTGCCAACCTTTCACTCAACCCCCTGATGGGCACTTCGCCCACTCGGCGGGTGCCTGTCTCTACTTCTTGGAGATAGGAATGACCAACAACACAACGCAAATTTCCGTGTCTGCAAAGATCACGGTGAATTCGAGTGTGGGCGCTTTCCAAAGCGTTGATGGCCTCAAGCGCTGGATGTCGGCCTGCCTGAATTGCAATCCCAACCACGCAACGGTCGGCATTGAAATCGAGCAGGAAAACCTGTGCGCAAGCGACGATCCGGCCTACCAGGCACAGATCGCTGGCCTGATGGCGATGACTGCCACTCTCAACGCCTCTGCGCGTCAAGAGAAAGCAGATGCTCTCTACCAAAACTATGATTTTGGCGAGGATGTGGTGGTCACTGCCGCCGAAAAATGGTCGCACACACGTGACTATTGCCAATGGATGCGCGTCGTCTATGTCGAAAGCAAAGCGGTACAGGGCAGTCAAAAGCTGTACTTTTCCGCCAATCTCGGCGTGAGTGGCGATTACGGTCCTTTGGCCTGCGCAATCGACGCGAGGGGCAACATCTGGGGCACCCAGAAAGCGCCCGAATCGAATCGGTAGACCCAGGACCAAACTGGCGCGTGATGCAGTGAAGGGGAGGGCTATGCCCACTCTTCACTGTATTCGTGCGTCCAGTCTCGGGCCATCTTTACAACCCTCACGGGGCCTTCTGTAGCCCTACTGGGTTGCTGGGCCCAGAACAACCCAGGATCTCTATGGACGAAAACCAACCTGCTCGCCCAACGCGCAAAGTGACCTGCTATGCAGGTTTCATCCGGCTGAATGACGTGCACATTCAACTGGATTTCACAGCCCCTGTGGGGGCCACTCAGGATCAGCGTGACGCTGCTTTCCTAAAAGCTCTGGCAGAACATGCAAGCCTTGACTACCTCGCGGTAGGAGAGTTCGAGATGCCGCAGGACGCTCGCGAGAGCGCCCCTAACGATATCAAGGGCCTGTGAGGGGCGCGCATGGCTGAAATACAGGACGCAAAGCTGGTCATCGTGCGGGGGCTTCCTGGCTCAGGGAAGTCCACGCTGGCGCGTGAAATAGCAAAGACCTGTGGCCACCTCCATTTCGAGAACGACATGTTTTTCGAAACGGAAAATGGCTATGCCTACGATGCCGCAAGGATCGGGGCTGCGCAGAGATGGCGCTTTCTGTCTGCTCGGGATGCTGTCCTGGCCGGCAAGAAGGTTGTCGTCTCTAACTGTCATGACCCTTGCGGTTCACCCTGGATGATGGAAGACACTGGGGGCGTGCGGGCCAGCGCGGGTAGAGGTCGGTCAATTCTTTGATGGCACTCGACCGCGATCGCTAACTTGACCCGCTGCCGACCACTCGTACCCAGGATTGCCTGCGGGCGTTGCCCAGACCCAGCCGGGTCAGAGCGCGCCTGACAGCCCACATTAAAGAGAGCCGCCGGGCTTGCCCGGCAGGCCGTTGGTCGGCGGCACCTTGGCTGGTCCGCACGCTTGTGATTGTCATTCAAGCTGCAGGAGAGCCGCAATGGATTTGACCCCGATGCACAAGCGCGTCATTGCGCTGGACGTTCACCAGGCCAAGATCACGGCCTGCGCCGTTGTCGAACATGACGATGGCCGGGTAGAGGTCACCAAGCGAGACTTCGGCGCCTTCAAACGCGACCGCCGCGCCTTGGCGCAGTGGGCGCTGGAGATGGCCCCTGAGGTCGTGGTGATGGAGAGCACAGGGGTGTATTGGAAGAGCCCGTTTGCAGCGCTGGAGGCGGTGGGCCTTATTGCTTGGGTGGTCAACGCGCGGCATGTCAAGGCTGTGCCCGGTCGCAAGACCGACATGGCCGATGCGCAGTGGCTGGCCACGCTGGCGCGTGCGGGTTTGCTGCGCGCCTCGTTCATTCCACCGGTGCAGATGCGCCAGCTTCGCCTGGTAGCGCGCCAGCGGCAAAAGCTGGTGGGCATGTGCAGCGCCGAGAAGAACCGGCTGCACAAGGTGCTGGTGGATGCGGGCATCCGCATCAACGTGCTGGTGGCCGACATCCACGGACAGAGCGCGCGTGCCATGGTCAAAGCCCTGATCGCGGGCCAACCCATGCACGAGGTGCTCGATCACAAGGGGCGGCTGCGAGCGAGTCGACAAGAACTGTGCGAGGCCCTGAGCACCGAGCAGTTCAGCGCAGTGCACCGCTTTGTGGCCCAGGAGATCGTGCAGCACATTGAGCAGATCGAGCAGCGCATCGCCCGCATGGACCAGTACCTGCTGCAGGGCCTGCAACCCTGGCAGCCACAGCTCAGGCTGCTGCAGACCCTGCCGGGCATCGACGAGCAGGGGGCGGCCATGCTGCTGGTGGAGATTGGTGCGGACATGAGCGTGTTTGGCAGTGCAGAGCGCCTGGCCAGTTGGGTGGGCATCTGCCCAGGCAACAACGAGAGCGCGGGCAAGCGCAAAACCGGGCGCATCCGCAAGGGCAACGCCTGGGTCAGAAGGCTGCTGTGCGAGTTCGCCCAGGCTGCAGCACGAACGCGCTGCGCACTCAAGGCCAAGTTCGACGCGCTGACCATCCGAAAGGGTCACAAGAAGTCAGTGGTGGCGCTGGCCCACAAGATGCTGCGCACCATCTACGCCATGCTCAGCAACGGCAGCCACTACCAGGACAAGGAGGTCGATTACGAGGCGCTGAACGTTCAGCGCAACGCGCCGCGCTGGATCAAAATGCTGCGCAAGCACGGCTTCATCGCCACGCCCGCTGCCGCCTGAGACGCGCTTGCCCGCTGACCATCGGCCTTGGCCAGCCTCAGGTCAGGTGTCGGCACGTCCGGTGGCGGGTGTCTTCCACATTAACGTCTTCACCAAAATTGCCCACATGGGTGATTTTCTGAAGTTGACGGATTCGGTGGAAATCATCGAATGCGGTGGGAAATTTGGCAGCGTTCATGACGTGCCTGCTGAAGTTCTGCGGCGAATGGAAGCGAGCTGGGAGCCCCTTGAGGGTGCCATCCAGCTCGGGGCCTGACCTGCAATTCAATCCCGGATTTCAAGCGAAAGCCGTGGACTATCTTCAACCCTGATGGGCGCCACCCATTGGGGCAGGCGCTCATTTCATTCTCAAAGGATCGACATGAGTAGCTTGAAAACCGGGTCGTTGCTGACCGTATTCGCGCGGCGTGAGCCGACGAAGAATGCGGAAGCGCTGGCCCTGGGAAAGATTTTTCCAGGCTCGACCGCAAAAATGACCGATGTCGTCATTTACCGGGACAGCGCGTGCACCAACGTGATGGGGCGTTTCCCGCCTCACCATTCTGGAAGGCCTCGGCGCAAATCCAAAAAGGTCAACCTCAGCTGCTGGGTCTGGAGGCTGCAATGGAAACATTGAATGACGCCAACCCCATATGGCTGGTTGAGATTCGCCTGAAGAGTTGGGTTGCCAGCCCACCTGGCTTGTCCAGAACGGTCGCGTACGAAGAGGTGATTGCGTCGGGAGAGATCCCGGCTCGATTTGCCGGCATTGACCAGTTCGAGCGGCGCTGCAAGCACGAGCCCGTGATGCGACGGAAGATGCAAAGCTGGGGGCTGTCGGTCGTGGACTGCTGCGCCCCTGATGCTGTGCAGCTTTGATCCGGGGCCCTGACACACAGGGCCCTTTTTCTAACCCTGATGGGCACTTGATGCCCATTGGGCCGGTGCCTGTCTCTTTTCTAGGAGATAGCGATGTCGGAAAACAATGTGGAAGTCATGCAAGGCCAACCCGCGATCAGCGACGGTCCCATTGACGACACCTACACCATCACGGTGAAGCTGCACCTGGCTGTGCCCCTGCAGACCATCGTTGATGATTTGCAGGCGGCATTCGACAGCGGAGCGGCTGGGTGCTTTGACGTGTACCCCGAAACCCCAGCGGGCGACGCTGAGCGAACCATCGTGTTCACTCGGTACGCATACGAGGACGAGGAATACGTTGAGCCGCGCACCGAAGGTGGCAAAGTCCCAGTCGAAACCGCTGCCTGCTTGCAGCTGGCGGCCGAGCTGGAAGATGCGCCTACGGCCGAGGTGGTCACGCTGATTGCCAACGCACTTCGCGACGGAGAAAACCGTCCTGCGGTGCAGGCGACTCATGCGCAGGCTCTGGCCCTTTTCTGTACCAAGCAATTGGCCCAGGAAGAAGCCTGACCTGATATTTCACAACCCCTGACGGGCCTGCCCGTTTGGGTTGGCGCCCGTCTTCACTTGAAGGAGATGGGATGGTTAAAGAACGATTCCGCAAATTGGGCCGGGGTATCTGGCTCTCCTTGCGGAAACCAACGCTCAAGCAAAAAGAGGCCTACTGCCGATGGCTGCACACTCTGAGTGCGGCATGTGTCGTCGGCGCGGTCACTATTGCGTTCGCCACCAATCCGGTGGACAACTACTGGGCAAAGCTCCAAGCACTCATCGGGTGGGGAGTGGTACTATTCTTTGCAGGAGCCTTCATTGGCAAAGGAGAGTGACATGCAAGGCATCATCGTCTTGAGCATTCTGGGAACCATCATCACGGCTGTTGCCTTGTGGGTGGCAACCAATGACAGTAAATCCCCGGCCACCGAGGACGATAGTCAGCATCAGGCCGTCTGAGCTTCAGATGGCCTGACCCCAAAGGTGCAGAAATGCACCTTTAGGTCACACGCCCGCGCAACCAACCCAGGTTGAACGCGGGCATTTTTTTCAACCCTGACGGGCCACCGAGCCCCGATGGGCCGGTCCCGTCCAACTTTAGGACGAACCATGAAAGTCTTGACTTCCGAACTCGCAAACATCGCACTGGATTGGGCCGTAGCCACGGCCCTGGGCATCGAAACCTACGGTCCAGAGGATTTTCGCGAGCAACGTAAGTACACCGTCAAAAACGGCGAATACGTGTACCGCTGGTCCTCCAGCAGGGCTCAAGGCGGCGTGATCCTCGAAGACGAGGGCATCGACCTGATCCGCGAGCGCCAGCCCGTGGATTGTGGAAACGGCGCCGTGCGCTTGCAACCTGTCGGTTGGCGTGCACAAGTCGGCCCCAGTGCCGTGGACATGGAGCCGCAATTCACGCAGCTCGGGCCCACTCAGCTGGTGGCCGGTCTGCGCTGTTTCATCAGCTACAAGATCGGAGCGGAAGTCGAAATTCCCGACGTGCTTCTCAACTGATCGTGGCCCTAGGGCCAACAAAACAAAACGCCACTCGTCTTCGGATCGAGTGGCGTTTTTCTTTTCACACGAGTGGGGGTCTCCTCGTTTTCAGTGCAATAAGTGACGGTACGAAAAGCTAGCACTGGCGCGGAGGTGGTGTTGGTAGATCGTTGATTTCATTGACTTTCCTGTTCACTTTCAAATCTGCGATTCGTGGCGTCAAACCGTGGTCGGTTTCATCCATTGGTGCCAGTTATCGATGCATTTGGCCGCGAAGGCAGGATTTGGTCAGCATAGCGGTCAACCGGGAAGCGAAACACACCCCGCAAGTTGATGCTCTCCAGCCTGGTGGGCGCAATCTTCCCGATCAGTTCCGGTGGAATGACCTGGCGGCGGTTCGACCAGCGATCCAGGACCGCCTGCATCTGTGAGGTATTCCACGCCATCACGATGTTGGCCATCAGGCTCAACGCATCGGCCACAGCCTGCATTTCATCGACACGTTTGGCCTGCGCCGGGCTGATCCGGCCGGTATAAATGGCGCGCTTGAGGGCGTTAACAGCCTCGCCCCGATTGAGCACCCGGCGCAACTCGTTCCTGAAAGCGTCCTTGACAAAGTAGTCAGCCAAAAACGCCGTACGCAGCAACCGCCCCAATTGCACGCCAGCCTCATAGATTGGATCGCCCTGGGCGGCAGAACCGAACCGCGCAAGAGCTGCCACCGCACTGGCATGTCCGCTCATGACCGAGGCTGCCAGGTGCACCAGACTATCCCAATGCTTTTCGATCAAAGCGACGTCGACATTGGCTTCGCACACCGCAGCGATTTCTGCGGGCACTTTGGTGCCGCGTGGCACAAAGAGGTGGCGCTGTTTGAGTTCCTTCAACCGCGGGCAAAGATCAAAACCAAGCAAACGGGCATGTGACATGGCAAAGTCGGTGTAGCCATGGGTATCCACAGCAAGCTGGCTGGTCTCCAGCTTTTCTTGGCGGATGACACCTTCAATGGCCACGCCCGCCTGGCGCTCATTGAGCACAAAGGGCTGCGCATGGAAGATGCCCCACCGGTCTTTTACATGGGAGTAGATTCCAATGGAAGGTGTGTTGCGCCGAGGATCAAGCCGGGCTTGCCACACCCGTTTGGTGGTCTCCATGGTCATCATGTCAGAAGATGCCAAATCGGACCGCCCCCAGGTGGCGGCAATCGGGTGTCGCTGCATGAATTCCAGCACAGCCTGGCAGGCCTGGCTCAGACGCCGTTCGTCCCGCGCCCAGCGCATGGCCTGGCGAATGCTGGTGGCAGACAATTGCGGAATCATGCGCGCGCATTCGACCGCAGTCAGACTGGTGCCGTGGGCCATGATGCCGGCATAGACCATCAGCAGCTCGTCGGTAGAGCGCGGCTCACGTCCGAGCATGATCCAGCTAAAGCGCACCTGGGCGTCAACGGCCAGAATCACTTCCGGCAATTGAACCTCACCGATGCGGTGATCCAAAGCCGCGCGCAGCTTGGTCACTTCTGGGTCTTCGTCCTCTGCGGGCAATGGCGACAAATGGAGTTCATCATCCACGCGCAGTACGCCACTGCGGGCTGCAGCGGCCACCGCATCGACACCGGCAGTTACTCTGGCCAGCAAAGGCTTCAAGAAAGTGGCAGCCTTGCTGGGTAACGATAGACGGGCATAGTGTTTCTTGGACTCTGCCTGCCAACGCTCGTCCGTGAAGAACAAGCGCGCACGACCCCGAAAGCTCAGGCTGTGCTCAATCCAGACCGAGCCATTGCGCACCGCGCGGCGCAGGGCAAACAGGGTGGCCACCTCCAACGCCTGAAACGCCCGTTCCCGGTCTGGGCTGGAGATCGAAACCTGCCAGATCATTCCCAGACTTGGTGCCACCACTTCAACTGGCAGCTTTCTGGATCCTTTGAGATATAAAGCTTGCAGCTTGGCAAGGTACTCGATGGCAGGATGCTCGCCGGTGGCCTGCCAGGGCAGCTTTGCAATGGCGACGAGCAACGACCGCACGGGGCGAATTCCATCAATCAATCCCTCGCGGACCAGGGAGGCCCTGCTCGGTGGTTTGCGTTTCTGGGTTTCGGTGATCAAGGCTTCAAGACGGGCACGCAACTCAGCATCTGGCACCGCACCTTGCGCGCTCAAGGCAACAAGTTCGCCGAGCAGCGTTTTGTACATTGCGGCCCAATTGACGGTAGCGGGGACATCGGCGGCAGCCTGACGCCACAGATCGGCGATCCGGCGCTGCACCATAAGGATCAACTGGTCTGTGGTGGTGAACAGGCAATACCGAAGAAAGCATGCGACCTCCACGGTGCGCGCTGGCTCTTTGATCTTGGCTCCGGCTGAGGGCGGCCTGGAGACAAGTCGGCGCGCGTAGCGGCGCAAGATGAGATCGGGGATGTCTGCCAGGTGCTTATGAACGTCCAGCGTGTAAAGCAGGTCGATGCGCTCCAGTACCTCGCTGATTTGGCGGGTTGAGTGTTTCGCCGGTGCAGCCCATAGCCAACTCTGCTGGGTTTGTCCATCTGGGCGCAGCTCTGAAACTGAGGCTCGCCAGCGATCAAGTGTTGCTGGATCAACGCTGGCGGCGATGGCGGTGCCTGTTTCAACTTCAAGCTGGGCAAGTGCCGCCGCAATCAGTGTCCGAATTGCCCGCTCGTGCACGATCACCAGCTTGTTCTTGTACAGCCATTGACGCGCCCGCACGAGTA
>NZ_MTBE01000052.1:0-15867 GCF_002916785.1 Diaphorobacter sp. LR2014-1
TTAAACCAGACCAGCGCGGTAGAGTCTGAACGCCGTTGAGGCGGCCAGACCGGCCCGTGCAGTTTGGTAGGCGCTGGGGTGATAGAGCCCGTGACTGAGTACAGAACGCATGGCCGCCGCGCTGGTCTTCGTGAAGCCCGAACGGTTACGCGCGCCTTGATTGAGCGCGCATGCACAAGCAAGGGATCTGAAGATCATGTCTGTTACCTCAGTGACGGTGGGCATCGACGTGGCCAAGGCGCACGTGGATGTCTGTGTGCTGGGTGCCAAGAGCAGCGCCCAGCGGTTTGACAACGATGCCGAAGGCCACTCGGCGCTGGCGGCTGCCCTGCAGCCCCTGGACGTGGGTCTGGTGGTGATGGAGGCCACCGGCGGCTACGAGGCCGCGTTAGCGTGTGCCCTGCAGGCCACAGGCCTGCCCGTGGCGGTCATCAACCCGCGCCAGGCGCGCGACTTCGCCAAATCCATGGGACGCCTGGCCAAGACCGACGCGGTGGATGCGCGCACGCTGGCCGAGCTGGCAGCGGTGCTGCTGCGCCGCGACGATCTGCAGCGCTTCTTGCGCCCCCTGGCCGATGAGCGCCAGCAGTGGCTCGCGGCCCTGGTCACGCGCAGGCGCCAGTTGCTGACCATGCTCCATTCGGAGCGCCAACGGCTGCAGATCACGCCCAAGAAGCTGCACGCCAGCATCGAGGCCATCGAGGCGGCGATCAAGGCGCAGCTCGATGAGATCGAAGAGCAGATGGTCACGCATGTGCGCGAGCACTTTGGGGAGCTCGACACGCTGCTGCAGTCGGCTGCGGGAGTCGGCCCGGTGGCCAGTGCCACGATGATTGCCGAGCTGCCAGAGCTGGGCCGGCTGAACCGGCGCGAGATCGCTGCATTGGTGGGCGTGGCGCCCATGGCCAATGACTCCGGCGGCAGCAAGGGCAGGCGGCGCGTACAAGGCGGGCGCTTCGAGATCCGCCGCGTGCTGTACATGGCAACGCTCACGGCCACCCGCTACAACCCGGCCATCAAGGCCTTCTACGAGCGTCTGAAGGCCGCTGGCAAGTTGCCCAAGGTCGCCCTGGTCGCTTGCATGCGCAAGTTGCTCACCACGCTCAACGCCATGGTGCGCACTGGAAAACCTTGGGACAAGTCGCTTCATTGCGCTTGACTTCGAAGACGGTTACTCAGCTGCTGCAAGCGCTGCAAGCCATGACCGACCGTTTGCGTGCCATCGTGGGCGAAGTGCGCCAGGGCGCCGACAGCATTGCGGGTGCGTCGGCAGAGATTGCCGCGGGCAACCTGGACCTGTCCCGGCGCACGGAACAGCAGGCCAGTTCGCTGGAGGAAACGGCCGCTTCCCTGGAAGAGCTGACGTCGACGGTGCGTCAAAACGCCGACAACGCCCATCAAGCCAACCAGCTGGCACGCACGGCGGCGGACCAGGCACAGCAGGGCGGCCAGGTGATGGACGATGTGATGCAGACCATGCGCGCCATCGACGCGTCGTCGCGCAAGATCGTGGACATCATTGGCGTGATCGACTCCATTGCCTTCCAGACCAACATCCTTGCGCTCAACGCGGCGGTTGAAGCGGCACGGGCCGGCGAGCAAGGGCGGGGGTTTGCCGTGGTGGCCTCCGAGGTGCGCTCATTGGCCGGCCGTTCGTCCGAAGCGGCGAAGGAGATCAAGGACTTGATCGGACGTTCGGTCGATACCGTCGAGGCGGGTAACCAACTCGTGGCGAAGGCCGGCACATCCATCCAGGACATCATTCGCAGCGTTGACCAGGTGAGCGCCCTGGTGGGCGAAATCAGTGCGGCAAGCCGTGAACAGAGCTCGGGCATCGAGCAGGTGAATATCGCGGTGGCGCACATGGACCAGGCGACGCAGCAGAATGCCGCGCTCGTCGAAGAGGCCACCGCTGCGACGCAATCGCTGCAGGGCCAGGCGGCGCAAGTGGCCCAGGCCGTAGGGGTCTTTCGCGTTGATTCCTCGGCAGTCGCGTTGCCGGCACCGCAGGCCTGATCCTGGATACCACCGCACACCCCGCCGGGCCCCCGGGGCCTGGCGCTGGCGTATGGGCAACGGCTGGCTTACCTGGGCGTCAGCAACAGCCGCGCCTCGAACCCGCCAGCCTCGCCAGCCAGGGGTGACGTGAGTTGTAGCTGGGCATCGTGCTTGGCCGCAATGGTCGCGACGATGGACAGACCCAGCCCATACCCCGTGCGGTCCGCGCTCTGGCGCACATGGCGCTGCTGCAGGGTCTGCAGGCGGTCGCTGCTCACACCCGGGCCGTGGTCGCGCACGGCGATGGCGCAGCCGGGGCCCACGATGAGTTCCACCGCGCTGTCACCGGCATAGCTCAGTGCGTTCTCCAGCAGGTTGCGCAGGGCAATGGCCAGGGCGTCGAAGTCGCCCCGCGCCACGGGCGCAGGCCCTTCGTAGGCGGTCACCAGGTCCAGCCGGTCGGCGGCGCGATCATCCTGCCAAAACTCCTGCGCCACCGTGGTGGCCAGTTGGGCCAGGTCCACGGGCTCCCGGGTATAGGGAGCACTGGACTCGGCGCGCGACAGCTGCAGCAGCTTTTCGGTGCGGCGGCTCAGCGTTTGCAGCGCGGCGATGGCGGCCTGCACATCGTCATGGTGCAGGCCATGTTCCAGCGCGGTCTGTAACCGCAGGCGGGCCGCGGTGAGCGGCGTGCGCAGTTCGTGCGCGGCGTTGGCGGCCAGGGCGCGCTCCACGTCCAACGCGCGGGACAGGCGGTCCAGCAACCGGTTCACATGGTCTTCCACGCTGCGCAGTTCGCGCGGCAGGCCGGGCAGGGCGATCGGGGTGAGCTGCTGCCCGTCGCGCAGGCTGATCTCGTGCGTGAGAGCGTCCAGCACCTGCAATTCGCGCCGCGCGATGCGCCGCAGCAGCAGCGCCAGCAGGGGCAGCATGGCCACCATGACGATGCCCAGGCCGACCAGGGTGCGGTTCACCGCCTCGCGCCGCTCGTGCAGCGGGTCGGCCACCTGCATGAAGAGGGGGCGAGTGGGGTGCGACAGGGTGTAGACACGCCATCCGTGCGTGTTCGCGAAGCCCGGCGCCAGCGGTACGTCGAACTGCTCGGGCTGGGCCTCGGCCGACCGCGCCAGCACGCGCGTGTCGGGCGCGACGATCTGGTAGAGCAGGTCGGCATCGGCAAACGATCCCGGAGAGGGCAGGACCAGCGGCCCCTCGGCCGCGTCGCGCGGGCCGGCCGCGTCCAGGTGGTCCAGGGCAATATCGAAGAAACGGTGTGAGACCTCGACCAATTCGTTGTCGAAGTTGTAACTGATCTCGCGGTCCGTGTACCACACCACGCCCAGCACGCACAGCAGCCACACGCCGCCCACCCAGAGGATCAGGCTGCGCGTCAGTCGCCCCGCAAGGGTCTGCGTGCGCAATGGTCCGCGCAGGTGCGCCCTCATGCCGTTGCGCCTTCGTCAGGACGGTGCACGAGGCGGTAGCCCAACCCGCGCAGGGTCTCGATGTGTTCGCGCCCCAGCTTGCGCCGCAGCCGGCTGATGAACACCTCCAGCGTGTTGCTGTCGGCCTCGTCGTCAAAGCCATACAGCGCGTCCTGCAGGCTTTCGCGCGTGTGGATGCGCTCGGGGCGGGTTGCCATCACGCGCAGCAGCGCCCATTCCTTCTGCGTGAGCGCGATCGGCACCCCGGCGCGGCGCACCTGCTCGCGCGACAGGTCGATCTGCAGGTCGCCCAGCGCCAATACCGGTACATAGGCGGCGTTGCGGCGGCGTTCCACCGCGCGCAGGCGGGCCAGCAGTTCACCGGGGTCGTAGGGCTTGACGAGGTAGTCGTCCGCTCCCGCGTCCAGGCCGGCGATGCGGTCGCTGACCTGGTCGCGCGCCGTCAGCACGATGACGATGGGCCGGTCCTTGAGGGCACGGATCTGCGGCAGCAGGCTCAGGCCAACCCCATCGGCCAGGTGCAGGTCCAGCAGTACCGCGGCGTACTGGGCCGCGCGCAGGGCGGCGCCGGCCTGCGCCAGGCTGGGAACGGCATCGACCACGAAGGCCTTGGCGCGCAGATAGCCGCACACGGCCTCGGACAGGGCTTCGTCGTCTTCTACCAGCAGCACGCGCATGCAGATTTCTCTAAGGTGGGTGAGGCCGAAAGTGTAGGGCGCTGCAGGCGGTCTGGTGTTCATGGTGCATTCAGGCCGCGGGCGTAGCCTGAGGGGGTGCCGTTTTCTGCCCATGGCGGTGTTGTGCCGCCCTCCCTTGCCATGCCCTTCTGGAATTTGCGCCGCCTGTATGCGGTGACGTTGTTGCTTTTCCTGTTGCTCGTCTTGTGGGACGCTTCGGGCCTGGACTTGCCATTGGCCCGCCTGTTTGGCGGGGCGCAGGGCTTTGCCTGGCGTGACCACCACACCTTTGGCCTGCTGACGCATGAGGGTCCGCGCTATGCCAGCGGTGCGCTGCTGGCTTCGCTGGCGGTGGGGGTGTGGCGGCCCTGGGGATTCCTGCGCGTCATGGCGCCGGCGCAGCGCGCGCAACTGGTGCTGTCCGTCATCGGTGCGATGCTGGCGGTTTCGGTGGCCAAGCGCCTGAACACTACCAGCTGTCCCTGGGATTTGGCCGAGTTCGGCGGGGTGGCGCAGTACATCTCGCACTGGGTGTGGGGCGTGCGCGACCTGGGGCCGGGGCACTGCTTCCCTGCGGGGCATGCCTCGGCCGCGTTTGGTTTTGTAGCGGGCTGGTTCGTACTGCGCCGCGCGGCGCCGAACGTGGCGCGCCTCTGGCTGCCAGGCGCTCTGATGGCCGGGCTGGCACTGGGCTGGGCGCAGCAGATGCGCGGCGCACATTTCATGAGCCACACTCTGTGGTCCGCCTGGACCTGCTGGACCGTGGGCCTTGCGTGGGAAAGTCTGGCGCAGCTGCACGTGCGCCTGGGAGTAGCGGCAGATACAAAGCTGAACGAAGCCTGAGCGGCGTCTTCAGCTTGGCTTCAGTGGCAGGTTCCACGATGGCGGCATGTCTTCGCGCGCCTCCATTGCCTCTGCCTCCTCGGCCTCCGTGCCGCTTGTGTCATCTGCCAGCCCCCCCGACGAAGGCCTCTTGCGTGGTGCGTTGCGCCGGCTGGATGGCTGGATGACCACCCCGCTGTCGGCGCAGCAGGTGGTGGTGCGCCTGTCGCTGTACCTGGTACTGGCGGCCAACTGGCCGCTGTGGCTGCAGATCACGCGCATTGGCGGCGCGCCCAGCCTGTACCTGCGTTCAGCGGCTGCCTTGGCTGTGCTGACGGCGTGCGGCACGGTGGCCATTCTGGCATTCACCGCCTGGACGCGCGGCATGAAGCTGCTGTGGTGGCTGGTGGTCATGGTGGCCGCGCTGTCGCAGTACTACATGCTGACCTACAGCGTGGTCATGGACCCCAGCATGGCCGCCAACGTGCTGCAGACGGATGCGCGCGAGGTGGCCGATCTGCTGAGCCTGCGCATGCTGGCTGCGGTGCTGGCCGTCGCGGCGCTTCCCTCCTGGTGGTTGCTGCGTGTGCGTATTCCCGCCATGCGGCCGCTGCGCCAGGTGGGCCGCAACCTGGCGCTGCTGGTGCTGGCGCTGGGTCTGGCCGCCGGCACGGTGGCGGCCATGTCGCGGGACCTGGCGCCGCTGATGCGCAACCACCCGCACCTGCGCTACCTGATGAACCCCTTGGCCAGCCTGTACTCCACCTCCGTGTCGGCCCTGCGACCGTTGTTCGCGCGCAGCCGCACGCTGGTGCCGATGACCCAGGGCGCCGCGCTGGGCGCCAGCTATGCGGCCGGGGCGCGGCCCACGCTGTTCGTGCTGGTGGTGGGCGAGACGGCGCGCGCGGACCATTTCGGCATCAACGGCTATGGCCGCGACACCACGCCGGAGCTGACCAAACGCAACGTGATGAGCTGGCGCGAGGTGCGCTCGTGCGGCACCAGCACGCTGGCGTCGCTGCCTTGCATGTTCTCGCCACTGGGCAAGAGTGCATTCGAGTCGCGTGACAACGACTACGAGAACCTGCTGGACGTGGCGCAGGCCGCGGGTATGGGCGTGCTGTGGCTGGACAACCAGTCCGGCTGCAAGGGCGTGTGCGACCGCGTGCCGCACGCATCGGCCGCCGAAGGCCTGGATGCCGAGGCGCGCAAGCAGTTGTGCGATGGCGGAGAATGCCGCGACGAGGCCATGCTGCACAACCTGGATGCGCGCCTGGCCGCCTTGCCTGCGGCGCAGCGCGAGCGCGGCGTGCTGCTGGTGCTGCACCAGATGGGCAGCCATGGGCCGGCCTACTACAAGCGCTCGGCCGATGCAGGCAAGCGCTTCATGCCCGAATGCCGCACGGAAGTGCTGGCCGACTGCACCCACGGCGAACTGGTGAACGCCTACGACAACTCCATCGCCGCAACGGACGCCTTCCTGGGCAAGACCATCGACTGGCTGCGTGGCCAGAGCGCCAAGTACGACACGGCCCTGCTGTACCTGAGCGACCATGGCGAGTCGCTGGGCGAGTACGGGTTGTTCCTGCACGGCATGCCCTACGGCGTGGCGCCCGACATGCAAAAGCACGTGCCCATGGTGGCGTGGATGGACACCTCCTTCCTGCGCCGTGACGGGTTGGCGTCCGACTGCCTGCGCGCCAGCGGCGATGCGCCGTTGACGCACGACAACCTCTACCACACCGTGCTGGGCCTGCTGGACGTGCAGTCGCCTTCCTACCAGCGCCCGCTGGATGCCTTCAGCGGCTGCCGGAGCGCCGTATTGGCATCCAAATAAAAACAGCAGCCAGCGCTTATCTATAAAGCGCGAGCAGCTATTGTTTTAAGAGCGTCTTGGCGCTCAGGCCTTCTTCTCACGCGGCAGGCGGCCCATCAGGTAGAACTCGGGATTGGGCTGCATGCCGGCAAAGCTGGCCATACGGTTGGACAGGCCGAAGAACGCCGTGATCGCGGCAATGTCCCAGATATCCTCGTCGTCAAACCCGTGGGGGTACAACGTCTCGAAGTCGGCGTCCTCGATCTCGTGCGCGCGCTGGCAGACCTTCATGGCGAAGTCCAGCATCGCCCTTTGGCGCGCAGAAATGTCCGCCTTGCGGTAGTTCACCGCCACCTGATCGGCCACCAGCGGCTTTTTCTCGTAGATGCGCAGGATAGCCCCGTGTGCCACCACGCAGTACAGGCACTGGTTGGCAGCGCTGGTGGTGGTGACGATCATCTCGCGCTCGCCCTTGGTGAGGCTGCCTTCTTCCTTCAGCATCAGCGCATCGTGGTAGGCGAAGAACGCGCGCCATTCGGCCGGGCGGCGGGCGAACGCCAGGAACACGTTGGGGATGAACCCGGCCTTTTCCTGCACCTCCAGGATGCGGGCGCGGATGTCCTCGGGCAATGTGTTCAGGTCGGGGAAGGGATAGCGCTCGGCCATGGGTGTCTCCGATTTTTTATGAAAGGTCTGGTCCGAGCATAGCCGAGCGTGCTGCACCTTCGCGCGAGCACAGCAGCGCCATCAATGCGTCCATGGCCTGACCCAGTGCGGCGATGTACGGGTTGGCGGGTTCCAGTTGCTGCAGTGCGCACTGCGCGGCCTCCAGCGTGCTGAGCTGGTGCGGCGCGTGCGCCTTGCGCACGGCGTAACGCGTGGGCGGTACCTGCTGCAGGGCCAGGCGCGGCAGGGCCTGCAACGCAGGGTTGGCCCACAGCATCCTGCGGCTCTTGCGCCAGGTACCGTCCAGCACCACCAGGCGCAGCCGTTCGGGCGCTGCCAGCCAGTCGGTCGACAGCGGCGGTGCGGGCAGCATGGGGTGCTGCGGGTCGGGCGGCGTGGGCGGGTACAACAGCACTGCGTGGCGCGGTGCCTGCCGGTCGCCATCAACCCAGGGGGCGTTGATTTCCTGCGCCAAGGCAGCGTCGCCGAACGTTTCGCCCACCACGATGCGGCTGCCCGTCAGGCACAGGTGCAGCAGCCGTGCCGTGCCCTTGGCTTGGTGCTGCTCCAGCGGGTGCATGAGGATCAGTACCTGCACTTGGTGCGCCACGGGCCGCACGGCGGCGCAGATGCAGGCTGCGGCGGGGCGCTGGCAGCGGGGGCATACGGGCCGGCGGGGCAGGTGGGTGCAGGAGGGCATCGGGCTTGTCAAAAACAGAAGCGCCCAGCGCTTGTCAGGTAAGGGCTGGGCGGTATCTTGATGCTTGGCCCGGGTGCGGGCCTGGGCAGGGCGGCGGCGGTGCTTATTACAGCGTGCCGGCGCGCACGGCTTCCAGGGCAGCCTTCACGCCGGCGCCGTAGGCCGGGTCGGCCTGGGTGCAGTGCGCGATGTGGCGGTCAATGATGTGCTGCGACACGCCGTTGATGTTGCGCGCGGTGTTCTCGCACAGCAGGCGCTGCTTCTCCGGCGTCATCAGGCGGAACAGGTCGCCGGGCTGGGTGAAGTAGTCATCGTCGTCCTCGCGGTAGTTCCAGCGGCTGGCGTCGCCGTAGAGCTTTTCCACCGGTTCGGCGAACTCGGGCTGCTCCTGCCACGCACCCTTGGTGTTGGGTTCGTACGCAATGGTGCGGCCGGCGTTGCCGTCCACGCGCATGGCACCGTCGCGGTGGTAAATGTTGACCGGGCAGCGCGCGGCGTTCACCGGGATCTGGTGGTGGTTCACACCCAGGCGGTAGCGCGCGGCGTCGGCGTACGAGAACAGGCGCGACTGCAGCATGCGGTCGGGCGAAGGGCCGATGCCGGGCACCAGGTTGCTGGGCGCGAACGAGGCCTGCTCCACGTCGGCGTAGTAGTTGTCGGGGTTACGGTTGAGCTCCATCACGCCGACCTCGATCAGCGGGAAGTCCTTCTTGCTCCACACCTTGGTCAGGTCGAAGGGGTGGAAGCGGTAGGTCTGCGCCTGCGCTTCGGTCATGATCTGCACGCACAGCTTCCACTTCGGGAAGTCGCCACGGTCGATGGCTTGCAGCAGGTCGCGCTGGCTGCTTTCGCGGTCATGGGCGACCACGGCGGCGGCCTCCTGGTCGGACAGGTTCTCGATGCCCTGTTGGCAGACCCAGTGGAACTTCACGTAATGGCGCTCGCCCGCGTGGTTGATGAGGCTGTAGGTGTGCGAGCCGAAGCCGTGCATGTGGCGGTAGCCGCGCGGAATGCCGCGGTCGCTCATCACGATGGTGATCTGGTGCAGCGCCTCAGGCAGGCCGGTCCAGAAGTCCCAGTTGCTCTCGGCGCTGCGCATGTTGGTGTAGGGGTCGCGCTTGACGGCCTTGTTCAGGTCGGGGAACTTGAGAGGGTCGCGGAAGAAGAAGACCGGCGTGTTGTTGCCCACCAGATCCCAGTTGCCTTCCTCGGTGTACATCTTCACGGCGAAGCCGCGGATGTCACGCTCGGCGTCGGCCGCGCCGCGCTCACCGGCCACGGTGGAAAAGCGCGCGAACAACTCGGTCTGCTTGCCGATCGCCGAGAACACCTTGGCGCGGGTGTAGCGGGTGATGTCGCCCGTCACGGTGAAGGTGCCGAAGGCGCCCGAGCCCTTGGCGTGCATGCGCCGCTCGGGGATCACCTCGCGGTGGAAGTGGGCGAGCTTTTCCAGGTGCCACAGGTCTTGCAGGAGCATGGGGCCGCGCGGGCCCGCGGTCAGCGAATCCTGGTTATTGGCCACGGGTGCGCCGGCGGCGGTAGTGAGGCGATGGGTCATGGGAGAGCTCCTTTCTGGACTGCTGCGGGTTAAATAGATGTGAACTATTTGTTTTGGAGAATTATTGTTTCTATCTATTTAAACGGCAAGCCCAAACCCATTGAATTTCCGCAACGCGGCAATAGACGCAGGCTTGCCTACACTGTAGAGCGGTAACCTGGAAGAAGGTTTGACATGCATTACGACATCGTGATCGTGGGGGGTGGGGCCGGCGGCCTGGAACTGGCTGCACGCCTGGGCCGCGCGCTGGGGCCGCGCCAAGGGCGTGAGCGGGTGCTGCTGGTGGACCGCTTTGCGTTCCACATCTGGAAGCCCACGCTGCACGAAGTCGCGGCCGGGACGCTGGACGCCCATCAGGAGGGTCTGTCGTACCCCGTGCTCGCGCGGCGCAACCATTTCAGCTTCACCATGGGCGAACTGGCCGGGCTGGACGCCGCGCGCAAGACCATCGCCCTGGCCCCTCAGCGCAATGCACATGGCGAGGAGGTGGTGCCCGCGCGCACGCTGAGCTTCACGCGTTTGGTGCTGGCGCTGGGCAGCGGCTCCAACGCCTTTGGCACGCCGGGCATCGAACACGCCTATCTGCTGGAAAACGTGCGCGATGCACAGCGCTTTCATGCCGACTGGCTGAGCGCCTGCGCGCGGGCATCGTTCACGGACAAGCGCGCGCTGTCCATCGCCATCGTAGGCGCGGGCGCCACGGGCGTGGAGCTGTCCGCCGAGCTGCTGGAAGCCCATGCCGAACTGCTGGAGAGCCTGGGCAGCAGCCAGCGTTTTCGGCTGGACGTGACGCTGGTGGAGGCGGGCGACCGCATTCTGGGCGGCCTGCCCGAGCGCATCTCTGCCCAGGCCGCCGTGGCCCTGCGCCGCAAGCAGGTGCGGGTGATGACGGGCACACGTGTGCTGGAGCTGCGTCCGGGCGTGCTGGTCACCTCGGCCGGAGAGATCGCGGCCGAGATGATGGTCTGGGCCGCGGGCATCAAGGCCGCGGACGCCAACGCCGCGCTGGGCCTGGAAGTGAACCGGCTCAACCAGTTCGTGGTGGACGAGCGGCTGCGCACCTCGGCCCCTGACGTGCTGGCCCTGGGCGACTGCGCGGCCTGCGTGTGGGAGGGCGGGCGCATGGTGCCGGCACGCGCGCAGGCCGCGCACCAGCAGGCCGACTACCTGGCGCGCGTGCTGCTGGCGCTGCTGCGCGAGCGCGAGGTGACGCAGCCCTTCGTCTACCGCGACTTCGGCTCACTCGTGTCGCTGGGCGAGAACAAGGGCGTGGGCAACCTGATGGGCGGCCTGGCGGGGCGCAACTTCTTCGTGGAAGGGCTGATCGCCAAGTGGATGTACATGTCGCTGCACTTGATGCACCACCGCGCCATCCTGGGCCTGGGCAAGACGGCGGTGCTGGCGCTGGCGCGGCTGCTGCAGCAACGCGTGTCGGGGCGGCTCAAACTGCACTGACCGGCGCGACGGCGGTTTCAAAAACCATAGCTGGCAGCGCTTGCTGCGACTTGATTTCAGGCAATAAGCGCCTTGAATTGCTTGAGTGGCAAGCGCCAACAGCTCACTTTTTTGATGACTTATCCCGCCAGCAGCTTCTGCACCAGGTCCGCGGCCGTGGACGCGCCGTACTTGCGCATGAGCCGCGCGCGGTAGATCTCCACCGTGCGGTGGCTGATGTCCAGCGCGCGGCCGATCTCCTTGGAGGTCATGCCGTCCAGCAGCCGCGCGGCCACCTCGCGTTCGCGCGCCGTCAACTCGGCGCGCACGGGGCGCTGCGCGCTCAGGTCCTCGAAGCTCCAGATGCCCGAGGCGTGCGGATCGTTGCGATCCAGCGCGCGACCGGACACGTGGCACCAGAAGGTTTCGCCGTTGGCGCGCTTCATGATGCGGTTGTCGGCATAGTGGCCGCGTGCGTTCAGGATGGGCGCCATGCGTGCGCCCAGCCGCTCATATTCGTCCGGGCTGGGGTAGAGGATCTGGAACGACTGGCCGATGAGCAGTTCGCGCGAGGCGCCGAACATCTCGCACACATGTCGGTTGCAATCCACCATGGTGCGGTTGCGCGAAATCACCAGGCCCACGGGTGCCATCTCGAAGGCCAAGCGGTAGTCGGCAACATTCATAGTGGTGCAAGTCTTTAGGGAAAACTACTTAAAAAACTACGTAGTATCGTAGCGTATCCACCCAGCAAACCAGGAGACTGTAGTGAACAAGCTTTACCCCTCGGCGGCCGAAGCGCTCAAGGGCGTCGTGGCCGATGGCCAGCTGATGGCCGTTGGCGGTTTCGGCCTGTGCGGCATTCCAGAGGCCTTGATCGATGCGCTGCAGGCCAGCGGCGTGAAGGACCTCACGGTGATTTCCAACAACGCGGGCGTTGACGGCTTCGGCCTGGGCAAGCTGCTGGAGACGCGCCAGATCAAGAAGATGATCAGCTCCTACGTGGGCGAGAACAAGGAGTTCGAGCGCCAGTACCTCGCGGGCGAGCTGGAGCTGGAGTTCACCCCGCAGGGCACGCTGGCCGAAAAGCTGCGTGCCGGCGGCGCGGGCATCCCGGCCTTCTTCACCAAAACCGGCGTGGGCACCATCGTGGCCGAGGGCAAGGAGCTGCGCGAGTTCGACGGCGAGACCTACGTGATGGAACGCTCGCTGGTGCCGCAGGTTTCGCTGGTCAAGGCGCAGCGGGCCGACAAGTCGGGCAATCTGCAGTTCCGCCTGACGGCACGCAACTTCAACCCGGCCGCCGCCATGGCGGGCAAGCTGTGCATCGTCGAGGTGGAGGAGGTGGTGGAGACGGGCGCGCTGGACCCCGACCAGATCCACCTGCCCGGCATCTACGTGCACCGCATCGTGCACAACCCGAACCCCGAGAAGCGCATCGAGAAGCGCACCATCACCGAGAAAGCAGGAGCCTGAACCATGCCGTGGACCCAAGACCAGATGGCGGCCCGCGCCGCGCAAGAACTCGAAGACGGCTTCTACGTCAACTTAGGGATAGGCATTCCCACGCTGGTGGCCAATTTCACCGGCGACAAAGAGGTGTGGCTGCAGTCGGAGAACGGCATGCTGGGCATCGGTGCCTTTCCCACCGAGGACAAGGTGGATGCCGACCTCATCAACGCCGGCAAGCAGACCGTCACCACCATCCCCGGTTCGTCCATCTTCAGTTCGGACCAGTCGTTCGCGATGATCCGTGGCGGCAAGATCAACCTGTCCATCCTGGGCGCCATGCAGGTCAGCGAGAAGGGCGACCTGGCCAACTGGATGATCCCCGGCAAGATGGTCAAGGGCATGGGCGGCGCCATGGACCTGGTGGCCGGTGTCAAGCGCGTGATCGTGCTCATGGAGCATGTGGCGCGCAAGAAGGACGGCACCACCGACCTGAAGATCCTGCCGGCCTGCACGCTGCCGCTGACGGGCGTGGGCGTGGTGGACCGCATCATCACCGACCTGGGCGTGATGGACGTCACCCCCGAAGGCCTGAAGCTGGTGGAGTTGGCGCCGGGTGTGAGCTTCGAGGACATCCAGTCCAAGACCGGCGTGCCGCTGCTGCGCTGAGGGCAGGCACCCGCCAGGCCGCATGCGCATGCACGGCGGGGGCGCGGGGCCAAAACTACGGGCCGGGTGGGATCACCCGGCTTTTTTGTCTTTTTGCGCAAGGCAAAGCGCCGTATAGTGCGCGTGACATTTTTTAACATTTCGTCTGCGCATGAACGCACCCGACCTCAGCCCGGCGGCTTTTGCCGACGGAGACAGCCATTACCTGCGCGCCATCACCGACATGGCCGATCGCCGCACCGTGGTCACGCAGGAAGCGCTCTACACCGATCGGGGCATCAAGCTGGTGGACAAGGGCGCGCGCGTGGACAGCCGGCTCTACGACCGCTTGGTCAAGCACAAGCTGCGCGGCAGCATCGACGAGCATCTGGCCATGGACGACATGGTCAACGTGCAGTCCATCGTGCAATTGGCCGCGTCGCAGTGCGAGCACGACACGCTGGCCTATCTGCTGGTGCACACGCTGGAGGGCATGACCGCCGAGAAGCTGCTCGCGCCCGTGCGCGCCATGCTGCTGCCGCCGTCCCTGGCCTTCAAGCTCACCGTCATGCGCGAGCAGCATCCAGCGCTGTTCGAGCACAGCGTGCGCATGATGCTGGCGGCCGTGTACCTGGGCATCAAGAGCGGCTGGAGCGACCGCGAATGCGTGCCTCTGGCGACGGCGGCGCTGCTGCACGACATCGGCGTGCTGCACATGGACCCCGTCTGGCACGACCCGGCCAACAAGATGACGGCCGTCGGGCGCCAGCAGCTCATGGCGCACCCCATCACGGCCATGTTGATCATCCGGGGGCAGAACATGTTCCCGCGCGTGGTGGAGCAGGCCGTACTGGAACACCATGAATGCATGGATGGCAGCGGTTATCCGCGCGGCCTGCAGGGGGACCAGATCTCGCTCATGGGGCAGATCCTGATGGTGGCCGAGGTGGTGGCCGCCTTCTTCGAGAAATACGCCAACGAGGCCGCGGCCCAGCGCCTGTCGCTCACGCTGCGCCTGAACCACCGCAAGTTCCCCGCAGCGCTCATCGCCTGTCTGCTGCCCGTGCTGCAGATACGCGCCGTGCAAACCGATGTACAGGTCACGCCGGCAGATGTGGAGCGGCTGATTGAGCAGTTGTCCACGGCCTTCGGCGACTGGGACACCCGCCGCGCCGGGCTGCAGCCAGAGGCTGCGGAATCCGAGGCCTGCGCCTTCGTGGAGCAGCGGCTTTCCGCGCTGCAAAAAACCCTGTTCGAGGCCGGCTCCCATCCCCAGCAGCAGGCCGAGGCCCTGCAGTACCTGCAGGGCGATGAACAAGGCCTGGCCGAACTGGCCCTGCTGGGGCGGGAAGCCCTGTGGCAGCTGCAGGGCATCGTGGATGCCACCCACAGCCGCTGGCTCACGCTGGAGCACAGCCCGCAGGCGGGCGACCAGGCGGTCGTGCAGTGGCGCGATGCCTGCGCGGTGCGCTTGGCGCAGCGCTGAGATTCGCTCCCTGACGCACCCCCGGATCAGACGCTAGGCCCTGACGCCGGCCGGGTTGGAGCCGCCAACCGCCGATGATTACTGTATATTTGAAAGGGGTATCTATTTAGCTCCAGTGACGTGAGAATAGCTGGATGGAAACCCAGATGCTAACGCCAACTCCTGGAGGGGACTACCCCCGCACCTGGAACGAATTTCTTGACTGGTTTGCCACCGAAGAGGCTTGCCAGGCGTTCCTGGAGAAGCTTCGGTGGCCCCAAGGCTTCGTCTGCCCGCGTTGCGGCAACGCTGGCGATGTGTACCGCGCCAGCCGCACCCGCCTGATGTGCCGCTCATGCCAGTACCAAGGCACAGTGACATCTGGAACCATCTTTGACAAGACGCGCACACCGCTGCGTGTCTGGCTGGCTGCAGCTTGGTACCTGACCAATCAGAAACAAGGCGTGAGCGCCCTGGGGCTGCAGCGCGTATTGGGTTTGGGGAGCTACCAGACCGCCTGGACCATGCTGCACCGGTTTCGACGTGCCATGGTCCGCCCGGGCCGGGACAAGCTCAAGGGGCTTGTGGAGGTGGATGAAACGTACCTGTCCATCACGGATCGCAAGAATCCCGCCACCCCTGCAGGGCGCAAGAGCAGCACCACCAAAGTGTTGATGGTCATGGCGGTGGAGATCGTGGAGCCCAAGGGGTTTGGGCGCATCCGGTTACGCCGCATTGACCGAGACGCCGCCACCCACGTAATCCCCTTTGTGCAGGAGGTGGTCGAGCCTGGAGCCCAGGTACGCACGGATGGTTCGGCGGCATACCGCGCTCTGGGAGAACTGGGTTACACCCACCAGCGCACCGTCATGCTCGGCTCAGGCGTACCTGCCCATGTCTCCATGGCGGGAGTGCACCGGGTCGCCTCACTGGTACAGCGCTGGGTGCTGGGAACACATCATGGCTCTGTACAGCCAGACCACCTGGACGCCTATCTCGATGAATTCGTGTTCCGTTTCAACCGGCGCACATCCAGCTCACGCGGGATGCTGTTTTACCGCTTGCTGCAGCAAGCGGTGGTTACGCCGCCAGTGACGTATGGGGATGTCGTGAGCAAGAACACCGGGGAGAGCCAATCGGATACCATTGCTGGATGAAATCACAGTATCAATGGGGCTGCTGGAGCTAA
>NZ_MTBE01000053.1:0-15644 GCF_002916785.1 Diaphorobacter sp. LR2014-1
GGCTCTGTTGCAAAAATCGTGAAGCTTGAGCATGCTTGGCGGAGATTGGACGGACGGAACGATGACGGATTTCAAGTGGCGCCATTTCCAGGGTGATGTGATCCTGTGGGCGGTGCGCTGGTATTGTCGCTATCCGATCAGCTATCGCGACCTTGAGGAAATGCTGGCGGAACGCGGCATTTCGGTCGACCATACGACGATCTATCGCTGGGTCCAGTGCTACGCCCCGGAGATGGAGAAGCGGCTGCGCTGGTTCTGGCGGCGTGGCTTTGATCCGAGCTGGCGCCTGGATGAAACCTACGTCAAGGTGCGGGGCAAGTGGACCTACCTGTACCGGGCAGTCGACAAGCGGGGCGACACGATCGATTTCTACCTGTCGCCGACCCGCAGCGCCAAGGCAGCGAAGCGGTTCCTGGGCAAGGCCCTGCGAGGCCTGAAGCACTGGGAAAAGCCTGCCACGCTCAATACCGACAAAGCGCCGAGCTATGGTGCAGCGATCACCGAATTGAAGCGCGAAGGAAAGCTGGACCGGGAGACGGCCCACCGGCAGGTGAAGTATCTCAATAACGTGATCGAGGCCGATCACGGAAAGCTCAAGATACTGATCAAGCCGGTGCGCGGTTTCAAATCGATCCCCACGGCCTATGCCACGATCAAGGGATTCGAAGTCATGCGAGCCCTGCGCAAAGGACAGGCTCGCCCCTGGTGCCTGCAGCCCGGCATCAGGGGCGAGGTGCGCCTTGTGGAGAGAGCTTTTGGCATTGGGCCCTCGGCGCTGACGGAGGCCATGGGCATGCTCAACCACCATTTCGCAGCAGCCGCCTGATCGGCGCAGAGCGACAGCCTACCTCTGACTGCCGCCAATCTTTGCAACAGAGCCTGGCGGCTGGACCGGCTCGGGCGTTCGCTGCCGCACCTGATCGAAGTCATCGGCGCACTGGAGGCGCGTGGTGTCGGCTTCCGGTCGCTGACCGAAAGCATCGACACCACCACATCGGGCGGGCGGCTCATCTTTCATGTGTTCGGGGCATTAGGCCAGTTCGAGCGCGACCTGATCCGCGAGCGCACCAAGGCGGGGCTAGCTGCTGCCGCCGCACGCGGGCGCAAGGGTGGCCGCAAACCGGTCGTCACCGCTGAGAAACTGCAACGAGCCAAGGAACACATCGCCAATGGCCTGAATATCCGAGAGGCCGCAGCGCGCCTCAAGGTTGGGAAGACGGCCCTTTACGCTGCCCTGCAAGCGGCGAGTGCAGCGGACTCCTGACATTACGTGCTGTCGCCTTCTGAAAACGACAGCTGGGCCGGATGCTTGACCACCTACGCGCCGGCGATGTGGTGACGGTCACGCGGTTGGACAGGCTGGCCCGTAGCACCCGCGATCTGCTGGACATTGCCGAGCAGTTGCAGGCGAAAGGCGCGGGCCTGCGCTCACTGGCCGAACCGTGGGCCGACACCACCACCCCGGCCGGGCGCATGGTGCTGACCGTGTTTGCCGGCATCGCCGAGTTCGAGCGTTCCCTAATCATCGACCGCACCAGGAACGGCCGCGAGGCGGCCAAGGCGCGAGGCGTGCAGTTCGGCCGCCGCCCTACCCTCACCCCCGGCCAGGTCGAACATGCCCGCGAGCTGCTGGGCGCAGGCCGCACGGCAGCCGAAACGGCCGAGCTGCTGGGCGTGCATCGGGCAACCCTTTACCGGGCGCTGCGCGGCCTGGAAACCAGCCAGGCCGAGGCCCGCCGGCACGGCGCGTTTGTAGAGGACGCATTGACCGAAGCCGACGCGCTGGCGGCCGCCGACCAGGAGGGCATGAAGGCATGAGAAACGGACGCTATCCCCTGCCCCCGCTCCGGCCCGAGCTGCAAGCCGCCCATGACGAGATGGACGCCAAGGGGGATTACTTCGCCTATGCCGTGTGCCGCACCCATGACGGCCAGGCGTGGGAAGTGACCACCAGGCAAGGCGGCATGTATGCCGCGCTTGATGGCTCCTATCTCGATCACGACGAAGCGATGGCCGCCGGCGTGGCCTGGCTGCTGGAACAGCTCGACCGCGAACCGACAGCAGACGAGGCAGCGTATCGGGCGCTATGGGAAAGCATGGGCAAATGATGATAAGCCCCTTTACTCATTTGCTCATTATGTTATGATGTAATGAGTAAGTCATCATTCATGCCACACCGGGAGAACACATGAAAGTCATTGCCGTGCTGAACCAGAAGGGGGGGAGTGGAAAAACCACTATCGCCACCCACCTTGCCCGCGCCTTGCAACTGGACGGCGCCGACGTGCTGCTAGTCGATTCCGACCCCCAGGGCAGCGCCCGCGATTGGTCAGCCGTGCGGGAAGATCAGCCGCTAACCGTTGTCGGCATCGACCGGCCGACCATTGACCGGGACGTGAAGAACGTAGCCCGCAAGGTGGATTTTGTCGTGATCGACGGCGCACCCCAAGCGGCCGACCTGGCCGTGTCGGCCATCAAGGCGGCCGACTTCGTGCTGATTCCGGTGCAGCCATCGCCTTACGACATTTGGGCCACGGCCGACCTGGTGGAGCTGGTCAAGCAGCGCATCGAGGTCACGGACGGAAAACTACAGGCCGCCTTTGTCGTATCGCGGGCCATCAAGGGCACCCGCATTGGCGGCGAAGTTGCCGAGGCGTTGGCCGGCTACGAGCTGCCCATTCTGGATGCCCGTATCACGCAGCGCGTGAGCTATCCCGGCACGGCGGCCGCCGGCACGACCGTTCTTGAGTCCGAGCCGGACGGCGATGCAGCGGCCGAGGTTCGCGCCCTGGCTGCCGAAATCAAGCAAAAACTCATTTGATACTTTGAGGAAATAAAGAAATGAGCAAAGCAGCAACCACACTCAGCGCCGGCCGCCCGAGCGCACGCACGGACAAATCCAAGGCCGCCACGCTTGCCAGCTTGGCCGACGACGCGGCCAGCATGAAGCGGGTCAATTTTGAATTGTCGGCCGACCAGCACACCAAGCTGAAAATCTACGCAACCCGGCAGGGCAAGACCATCAAGGAACTATTGACCGAGTATGTCGCCAGCCTGCCGGATTGACGCTCAAACACATATTTACTCATTTGAATTTTAGCGGCTAAAGGGCGAAGCCATGACAAAGAAGCAGCGAGAAGGGCAGGGCGCGCAGCAGATCGGCGAGATCATGGGCGACCTACTGGCCCAGGCGCAGATCAAAGCGGCGTTACCGCCCCCAAAGCGCCAAACCAAGAAGATCACGCCGGCCGGCCTCATCTTGACCGAGCGCGATCAAAAGCTGATCGAGGCCAGCGCGGAGATTGCCACTACCCCCCCGGGTGGTGAGGACATGGCTTTCACTCATGCCGTGCTGTGCCAGGTTGGTTTGCCCCGCGCCAAGGTGGAAGGCCGCGAGTTCATGCGGCAGTCCGGCGCGGCTTGGGTCAATGTCCAGGCCGGCTACCTGGACGAAGGGCATGGCCCGGTTCTGCAACCTATCCCCTATGGCGTCATGCCCCGGCTTGGCCTGGCGTGGGTTTCCACCTTCGCCGTGCGCAACAAAGAGCGCGAAATCCCCATCGGTGACAGCGCCGCCGAGTTCCTGCGGCTCATGGGGATGGAGAGCGACGGCCGCCGCTATACGACCTTGCGGAAGCAGATGCACGCCTTGGCCGCCGCTCGCCTGCAACTCGGATTCAAAGGGCGCACCTACAACGGCCAGCCAGTGCAGCAGTTCGATGCTTGGGTTGCGAACAAGGACACGCAGCAGCGCGCCCTATGGCCTGGCGTCATGCTGCTGTCAGAGGACTATTACGGCTCCCTGATCGAAAGCGCCGTGCCGCTGGACAACCGCGCTTTGCACGCCCTGAAAGGTTCCGCACTGGCGTTGGACGTGTACGCCTGGCTGGCCCATCGGCTGCACCGCATCGAGGGCAGAGGGGTAACGCTGCACTGGAAGTCGCTGCGCGAGCAGTTCGCCCAGGAATACAAGGGCAAAGACCCAGACAAGGATTTCAAGAAGGAGTTTTTGCCGGTGCTGCGCAAGGTGCTGGCCGTCTATCCGCAGGCCAAGGTGAAGCCTGTCACCGGCGGCGTGCTGCTGGTCGGCTCGCCACCGCCCATTCCCTACAAGGGCGGCCCCACGGTTTAGCTAAACTTCGTGAAATCGCCCCCCCCTTGCAGCACAGCACCGGCCGCCCCAGATCGAGGCGGCCGCGTCGTTTCTGGCGTGACCTGACCAGCACCTACCCCCGAGCGGTCGAACTGGGGATAAACCCTGTGGATAGCTGCACTTATCCACGTGAAATCGCCCCCCCCAGGTTCGTGAAATCGCCCCCCCCTTCGCGGCTTATCCACGTGAAATCGCCCCCCCCTTTCCACGTGAAATCGCCCCCCCCCTAAACCTGTAAGGTAATCCTTTAAGATTTTTTCCTATAAATACTTACCTGTAATTGGCAGGCAAAATCGGTGGAAAACTCGAACGGGAGCGCGAACCGAACCACCGCAACGCCCTACGGGCGCACCTGCCCTCCGGTCGCTTCGCTCCCTTCGCCCCGCCGCTTCGCGTCGGCCTATCGCGGCCGATGGCCGCTCAAAAATGGCTGGCCTGTGGCCAGGCATCTACCAGGCGCGGCACGCCGCGCCGGTGGCAACTCCACCACCGCCTGCACCCTCATCCAGCACCGTGCCCGCTGAAAGGCCGCAAAAAGCGGTTTAGCAGGGAAAAGCGGCTTGCCGAGGCCGTGCCTCACATCAACCGACAGCGCGGGCGGAAAGCCCACAGGTTGAACGCCAAGGGGAAGGCCGACAGCCAGGCGGCCGAGCTGGCCAGCATCGCCATTCCCGACGAGGAAGGCCCGGAACCATACCCAGGCCGCGCAGGAGCGCCCAGGAAGCCCGAAACCGGGCGAGGGTAGGGGCTAGGTGCCGCCGACCCCGGAAAACGCCGCCACGGCCCGCACAGGGCCAAATTTCGACCCCGACGCGCTCCCGGCCGGGCTGGCACAGGCCCGGCGCGTAGTATTTCGCCGTAGGGCTTGTAAATTGTAGTATGTAGTAGTATCATACAACCTACTACAACGCTACATTTCATACAGGAGCAACCACTATGGCAGTCACGAAAGAGCAGATTTTTTCCGCCGCCGACGAGCTGGCCGCCGCCGGCCAGAAGCCCACGCTTGAGGCAATCCGGCAGATCACCGGCGGGAGCTACACAACCATTTCCCCGGCCCTGAACGAGTGGAAAGCCCGGCAGGCCACCGCCGCCGCGCCCCTGCGCGAGCCTGCGCCCCAGGCCGTCGCCGACCGCTTGGCCGAGCTGGGCAGCGACCTATGGACAATCGCCCTCGACCTGGCGAACGCCCGGCTTGCCGTTGAACGGGAAGGGCTGGAAAAGGCCCGCGCCGAGCTGGAGGCCGACCGCAACGAGGCAACCGAGCTGGCCGACAAACTGGCCGGCGACGTGGAAGCCCTGCAATCCCGCCTGGCGTCCATCGAGGCCGCCGAAGCGGCCGCACGCGGCGAAGCCGACGAGCTGCGCGGCCAACTGGCCGCCGCCCAGGAACAGGCGCACACGGCCGAGGCCCGCGCCCAGGAGATCGAGCGCCGCGCCGGCGAGCTGCGCACGGAACTGGACAGAGCGCACCAGGACGCCGACCAGGCACGCGGGGCGCTGGCCGAACAGCAGAAGGCCAGCCAGGCAGCAGCGGCCCAACTCGACCAGGTGCGGGGCGAGCTGGCGAAGGTGCAGGCCAAGGTCGAGGCCGACCAGGAAGCGCAGCAGGAACAGCGCAAGCAGGCGGCCGCCGAGGCGCACCGCATGGCTGAACGCCTCACCGCCGCCCAGGCCGAGCGCGACCAGGCAACGAAGGCGGCCGCACAGGCCCGCGAGGACGTCGCCCGCCTGGCCGGGCAGCTCGACACGCTCAAGGAACAATCGGCTGCGCTGCTGGCCCGCATCACGCCGCCGGCGGCCGAGGTGAAGCCGACAAGGAAGAAGCCCGGCAGCGGCGAGTGATCGGCCCCTTAACAGGCCGTTGAAAAAATCCCCCGCCGACGCTGGCCTCGGCCAGTATGATCTGAAACGATCGGCGAACGACGCGGACGAGGACGATGAGAGGCAACCAAGACTTCCAGGGGGCGATGTTCAGCTACATCAGCCTTGAAGAGCGGGTACCGGCGACACACCCGCTGCGCAAGCTGCGCGCCGTGGTCGATGCGCTGCTGGCGGCGATGAACCGCGAGTTCGACGCGGTGTACGCCCGCCGGGGCCGCCCCTCGGTGCCGCCGGAGATGCTGCTCAAGGCCCTGCTGCTGCAGATCCTGTTTTCCATCCGCAGCGAGCGCCAGTTGGTCGAGGCCATCGAGTACAACCTGCTGTACCGCTGGTTCGTGGGATTGAACATCGAGGACAAGGTCTGGGACCACTCTACCTTCAGCGCCAACCGCGAGCGGCTCTTCAATGAAGACCTGGCCCGCGCCTTTTTCGAGCGGGTCAAGCACACCGCCGATTGGGCAAGCTTGAGCAGCGACGAACACTTCAGTGTGGACGGCACGCTGATCGAGGCCTGGGCCTCGCACAAAAGTTTCAAGCGCCGGGACGACGACCAAACCCCGACTGAGGGGCGCAATCCCGAGGTGGACTTCAAAGGACAGCAGCGCTGCAACGACACCCACGCCAGTACCACGGACCCCGATGCCCGGCTGTTCAAGAAGAGCGCGGGCGACAAGGCTCGCCTGTGCCACATGGCGCACATCCTCATGGAAAACCGCAACGGTCTGATCGTGGACGTGCAGATCACCCATGCCCGCGGCACCGCCGAGCGCGAGGCAGCGCTCGCGATGCTTGGGCGCCGGGGCAACAAGAACAAGCGGGCTACGGTCGGGGCCGACAAGGGCTATGACAGTAAGACCTTCATCGAGGGCTGTCGCAAGCTCAAGGTCACGCCGCACGTGGCGGCCAAGGACAGGCACTCGGCGGTGGATGCCCGGATCACCCGACACGAGGGCTACAAGACCAGTCAGAAGGTGCGCAAGCGCATTGAGGAGGCCTTTGGCTGGATCAAGACCGTGGGTGGTCTGGCCAAGACCAAGCTCATCGGTCAGGCCAAGCTCACGGGTCAGGCGCTGCTGTGCTTTGCCACCTACAACCTGGTGCGCATGGGCAGCATCGGCGGCTGGTGGGACGCGCATCATGCGTGAGCCCGGGGATACGTGCGCCCGAAATGGGCGAGATGGCCTGCAAACAGGCCAGATTGGCCGGTGCAATCGCTGCGCAGACGCGTCTGGGCCACTCGTTTCTTCGAAAACAGCGTCCCTGATGCGTTCGATGCCCACTTTTTCAACGGCCTGTTAAGTGTCAAGATCAGCCGCCGCAGCGCGAACGGACAGGGAACAGACAAAGAAAAGGCCGGGAGCATGGGGCGCTTCCGGCCTGATATTGACACTTGAGGGGCGGCCCATTTTAGCCGCTGAAATCATTCACTCATAAAATGTAAAACTCAAAAACTCTTTTATTCTTTTTCCTGCCGCTGGCGAAATGCCGCCAGGTCGATCACGTCCGCCGTGCGCCTTGTGGCGGCCTGCATCGGCGTGGGCGGCTTGACCCCGGCCGGTGCCGGGGCGCTGGACTTCGACGGCCGGAACTGTCGCCACAGTTCCGCGAAGAACGACCAGGCGAAGATGAAGGGCAGCAGCGGCAGCACCAGGACGAAGCCGACCAGGCGGGCCAAGGCGAGGCCGACCGGCCGCAGGAAGGCCAGTGGCCGGCGAAGCAGATCGAACAGCGCACCGCCGACGAGCCACACCGGCGCGAACAGGACAAACACCGCCGCAAACAGGGCAGGGAACAGCCGCCGCAGGAACCACGCCAGGGCGATGACACCGAGAACCGCCGCGATGATGAACGCCATACGTCATCCCTCAACTATGGTAGGGATTCGCATCGAAGCGCCCGGCATATTCGGAATCGGCCAGGTAGTTCAGCCGGGCGAGCAGGTAGGGGCGTTCCCCGCGCACCAGGACAATCGGATGCTCTGGCCCCAGGCGCATGACTTCATCCGGTGTCAGCAGTTCGCGCCCGGTGAATTGCTGGCTTGTGCCGGTGCTCTTGCCCCGGTTCATCGAGCCGCCGCCGCCTGATAGGCCGCTGCCGCTGTTCTTGCCCGTGTTTTCCGTCTCAAACTCAATCGTGGCTTTGCCCAGGCTGTCGCTGATGTATTTGGCCGTGTCGTAATCGTCCGTGCCAAAGAACGACTTTGCGCTGTTCGCCAGGAAGGTTTGCCACTTGGGATAGGTGCCCTTGAGCTGCGACAGGTCTTGAATGAACACCCAGAAGGCCAGGCCGTAGCCGCGCAGCAGTGAAACGGCATCCTCAATCTGCTTCATGTAGCCGAGCTGGCCGAACTCATCGAGCAGGAACGCGACCCGGTGCGCGGGCTGCACGTTGCTGGACGTGATAGCGGCAATCACCGAGCTGATGAACAGGCGCAGGAAGCGGGCATTAGGCCCGATGCGATTGGCGGGCATGACCAGATAAACCGTCATGGCCGTGGCCTTGATTTCTGACAGATCGAAGTCGGAGCGCGACAACGCGGCCGCAATGCGCGGGTCATCCAGAAATGCCGTGTTCCGGCGGGCCGTCGAAAGCACGGAACCGCGCTCTTTGTCGGCCATGCCCATGAGCGTATTTGCCGCCCTTGCCGGGATGCCGAAGGCCGCCGTATCGTCGGCCGCCATTGCGCCCAACACGTCGAAAAATTCCGCTTCCCCCGCCGTCAGAAGCCGCCGCAGTTCGCCCAGGTTCCGGCGTTCCGCGTCATCCAGTCCGGCAACGTGCAGCATCAAGCCTTGCAGGAAGTTCTTTGCCGATTCATCGAAATGCACGGCATCGCCCTTGCTTTCGGCAATCACCAGGGCATCGGCCAGAATGGCCGATTCACTCACACAATCCGGGTTCCACACGTCGAGCCGGTCAAGCACGTTGAAGGCCGCGCCGCCGTCGCCATTCACCGCGAACGGATCGACCGAATAGACCGCCTGGCCGAGCGCCCGCCGGGCGCGTGCTGTCACGGCCGCGTTTTCGCCCTTCACGTCCAGCACCAGGGCCGAGCCGGGATAGTCCAACAGGTTCGGAATCACCGCGCCAATGCCCTTACCGGAGCCGGTAGGGGCGACCGTCACGACATGGCCGACGAAGCGGAAACGGGCATCCATGCCGGCCAGCGCGTCAGGCACCCGGCCCAGGGCAAAACCGCCCGGCTTGCCGGGCGCGACCAGGTGGCCGCCCTGGCGGATTTCATCGACAGTTCCCCATCGTGCCGAGCCGTGCGAACCGAGCGGATGCGTGCTGCTGTTATCGACCGCAGCGGCCGCAGCACCGGCGGCCGCAACCGGCCCGGACGGCTGCACCTGGCCGCGCAGGTTTTCGATTGTTCCGCCGAGGATGCGCAGCCGTTTCCCGGTCGGAGATTCGGAGCCAACCACGCCAGCCAGCCAGCCGAACACCCGGCCCGCGTTCAGATACGTTGCCACCGTTCCGGCGACCGTCGCGGCGAGGATGAACCAGCCCGGAATGAACGGCGCGAACACGAGCAGAAGCAACATGCCGACCGATGGAACGAGGAAGGCCAGGCCAACGGCCGTGCCGACCGTGACCGGGTTTTGTCGGCGCTTGTGCGCCATCCAGGCACCGATAAAGCAGACCGTTACCAGGTAGAACAGCCAGCCGCCGAAAGCGGCCTTGATGCGCGTGCCGAAGCCGCCGAAATAGCCGCCCATTGTCGAGCCGCCGAGTTGTTCCATACGTTCCGCCGTGCGCTGTTCCACTTGGCCGCGATATTCGGCCAGCACCTTATCGGCTTCTGACGTGCCAACGCCCTTGCCGAACTCAATGCCCCGCGTCACTGACTGCTGAACCACATTGACGCCAGCCGTAGCCGCCGCCGCTGGCCGTTCGCCGTCCAGGCCCGCCAGAATCCGGGTGCTGAAATCGTCCAGGCTACCCGCCGAGGCAAGGCCCGCATTCTGCAAGAACAGGCCCAAATCGTTGCGATACAGACTTAGGATATTTGCCGCGCCTGGCGCGTTCCGGTTCGCCACCGCAGCGGCTTCCAGTTCCTTCAACACCGGCAGCAATTCGGCCCACTTGTCCCGGTAGGCTTGCCAGTTTCCGGCGTTCGTCGCCATCGACAAATCTTGTTGCCCAATGTCGAGCGTTTGCAGGTTCGCTTCCCAAGTCTGGAAAGCCGCTTCCTGCGCGTCACAAACGCGCTTCACCCAAGCATCCGCATCTTCCGCACCGTAGAACTTCGCGGCCTCTGCTGCCGGGTTGCATTCGGGGAAAACGCGAGCGTGCGCCGTGCTTGCCAACGACAACACGAACGCCCCGAAAAACACCGCCACCACGGCGGCCCACGCTCTCGAAAGTAAATCTTTCACGTCCATCATTTTCACCTCTATGTCAGGTCACAAATTGACGGCTAGGAACGGTTGCCGCCGTCCTCTCCATCATCGGAAAAAGCCTCATCGCCAGCCGCTTCAAAACGTGCCTTTGTGGCGTCAGCATTCGGCCCTTTGAGCGCACCAGCTGCTAGGGTCAAAGCGCCCAAGATCACGGATGCCGGGTAGTCCGCCATGCCGGACTTGATGACCAAGCCGCCTAGCTGAATTTTCCGGCGTGCATCTTCTCTCCTGGCGTTCATCCGCAAGCGTCCTAAGTTGCGTTCAATCTGCGCTAGGCGTTGCCGCCAACGGAGCAGCTTGCTTGCCTTCACTTTTGCGAAATTTTGAGGCGATAGCCTCAAACTCCTTCCGCAGTTGGGCGTCTTCAATGTCGAGATCGCCGAGGCCAGCGGAGAGGGCAATCTTGCCGATGCGCTCAGCCGCTTTGCTTTCCAGTTCGGCCAGTTCTGCCTTGATGCGGTTCAGTTCGGCCAGCTTGTCGGCCTTGCGTTCGGATAACGTCTTGCGTGCCATCGTCATAGCTCCTTTCGAGATTGTGGGTTATGCGCACACGATCTTACCACCGGCAAGGCTGGCGGGGAAGGCGCGGCGCTGGTATAGTCATGGAGCGAAAGCGAAATGCGCACTTACGGGTTGCTGCGCAACCCTTGTCCGGCAGGGGATACCCCTGCACCCCTTTTTAGCGGCTAAAACGCCAAGGGAAGAAATGGCGATCTACCACCTAAACACGCACACGATAGGACGGGCGGCCGGGCATAGCGCCGTGGCCGCTGCCGCCTATCGTTCCGCGTCGTCGCTGGTAGATGAGCGCACCGGGGAAGCGTTCGACTTCACCCGGAAGAGCGGCGTTCTTTCGTCGGAGATCGTCACGCCCCAAGGCGTGCCAGTTCCCGAGCGTGCCGCCTTGTGGAATGCCGCCGAGGCCGCAGAGAAGCGCAAAGATGCGCGAGTGGCCCGCGAGTGGCGGGCGGCCCTGCCGCATGAGCTGAACGAAGCCGACCGTAAAGAGCTGGCAACGCGCATGGGGCAGGCCATCGCCGACCGCTACGGCGTGGCCGTGGATGTTTGCATCCATGCGCCCGACAAGGACGGCGACGACCGAAATTTTCACGTTCATATGCTGGCGACCACGCGCACCATTGGCGAGGATGGAACGCTAGGCGCAAAGGCCGTCATTGAGCTGGCAAACAAGGACAGGCAGAAGGCGGGCATTCCCGGCACCAGCCAGGGCGACATTACCGACATTCGCAGGCAATGGGCCGAGCTGACAAACGAGGCGCTAGAGCGTGCCGAAATCAGCGCCCGCGTAGATCATCGGAGCTATGCAGATCAAGGCGTGGAACTCACGCCGACCAAGCACATAGGCCGCGATGCCGTGGCGATGGATAGGCGCGGACTGGACGCCGACCGCATCGACATTCACAACGCCGACCGGCAAGAACAGGCGCAGCAGATCACCGAGCGCCCGGAGATCATCCTAGACAAGATCACGGCAACGCAGGCCGTTTTCACGCGCCGCGATATTGCCGCCGAGCTGAACCGCTACATTGACGACGCCGACCAGTTCCAGGGCTTGCTTGCCAGGCTGGAAAATTCGCCGCTTCTGGTCGAGATGGAACCGGTCAGCGGGCGCGAGCCGGCGAAGTTCTCCACCCGCGAAATGATCGACACCGAGCGCGGCATGGTGGATAGCGCCGAGCGTCTGGCGCAGGCGGGGCGGCATGGTGTTTCTGGCGCGATAACGAACGCCGCCATTGATGGCGCTGGCACCCTATCGGCCGAGCAGCAAAACGCCGTCCGGCACGTTCTCAAAGCGGGCAGTCTGGCCGTAGTTATCGGCGATGCTGGAACGGGTAAATCTTTCAGCATGAAGGTAGCCCGTGAGGCGTGGCAGGCGCAGGGCTTGAACGTGCGCGGCGCAGCCTTGGCGGGCAAAGCAGCCGACGAATTGCAGGCGGGAAGCGGCATCGACAGCCGCACGCTTGCCAGCCTTGAATTTGCTTGGAAGAACGGAAAGGACAAACTCACCAGCCGCGACGTTTTGGTGATCGACGAAGCGGGCATGATCGGCAGTCGTCAGCTTGGCCGCGTGCTGAAAGCCGCCGAGCAGGCCGGGGCAAAAGTGGTCTTGCTTGGCGACGATAAGCAGCTTGCGGCCATCGAGGCGGGCGCGGCTTTCCGGGGCGTTGTGCAGCATGTCGGCGCGGCAGAAATCACCGAGGTTCGACGCCAGAAAGAGGCATGGGCGCGGGAGGCGGGCCAGCAGTTTGCGCGGGGTTCCGTGGCCGATGGTCTGGCGGCCTACGCCGAGCGCGGGCACGTCCAGATTCACGAAAGCCGGGACGCTGCACGCGACGGCCTGGCGGCCGCCTATGTCGGCGACCAGGGCAAGGGTAGCCAGATCATCCTTGCCCACAGCAATAAGGACGTTCAGGCGCTCAATGAAGCCGTGCGCGAGGCCCGAAAGGAACGCGGCGAACTGCGCGGCACGGCCCGCTTTATGGCCGAGCGTGGAGGCCGGGAATTTGCCCCAGGCGATCGCATCGTGTTCCTGAAAAACGACCGTGATCTAGGCGTGAAGAACGGCACCCTTGGCACCGTCGAGCGTGCCGAAGATGGAAGCCTGGCCGTGCGCCTGGACAGCGGCGAAGCGCGGCAGGTGCGGGCGTCCCAATATGCCGCCGTCGATCATGGTTACGCCGTCACGATTCACAAGGCCCAGGGCGTCACAGTCGATAGGGCTTACCTGCTGGCGACCCCTGGCATGGATAGGAGCCTTGCCTATGTCGGCATGACCCGGCACCGCGAGGCGGCGACCCTGTTTGCAGGAGCGGACGACTTCACCGACCGTCGCGCCGGCCGCCTGGTCGATCATGGCGCAGCGCCCTACGAGAACAAGCCGGAGAACCGGGCCAGCTACTTTGCCACCTTGGAGAACGACAAGGGCGAGCGGCACACCATTTGGGGCGTCGATCTTGAACGCGCCATTGCATCCAGCGGCGCGAAGCGTGGCGACCGTATCGGCTTGGAGCATGGCGGCTCTGAAACCGTGCGCTTGCCGGACGGAACGACCGCCGAGCGCAACACCTGGCACGTTCGCGGCGCGGCCGAGCTGGCCGCCGGGAAGCTGGCCCAGGTGCTGGGCCGTGAGCGCCCGAAAGAAAGCACGCTGGACTTTGCCGACCGGCGCGGCTTCGACGGTGAAAGCGTGGTGCGTCGCTGGCTGGAACGTGGCCGCGCCAAGGTGTCGGCGCTGGCCGGGAAGATGCGCGATGCCCTGCGCCGCAACCTGGAACGCCACGGCCGCCCCGACCTCATGCCCGCGACCGACATTGCCGGCATGCCGACCGTGCAGCGGCCGCAGCCGATCGAGCGCACGCCGGAGGACGAGAAGAAGCGCCGGGCGGCCGAGATCGCGGCGAAGTTCCGGCAGCAGGTCAGCGAGGAACGCGGCGAGGTGGCAGCGCCGCAGCAGCGGCCCCAGGCGGAGCGCCCGGCACCCGACCCGCTGGCCGGATTCCGCGTCGGCATCGAGCGGGCCGAAGCCGCAGGCGGTGGCCTGGCGCTGGACGTGGCACGCGCACAGCTTGCCGTCGCCCAGGAGTTCCAGGCGGCCGGGAAAGACCCCCGGCACCATTCGGCAGCGATCATGCAGGAAGGCCAGCAGCGGGCCTTTGCGGGCCTGGCGCAACCGTCCCAGGCCAAGGCCGAGCCGGAGCGCCCGGCGGCCGTCCAGGTCAGCGAGCAAGACCAGAAGCGGGCCGACATGCACGCCCGCCAGGAAGTCGGCCAGTTCAAGGCGCTGGCTGTGAAGCGGCAGGCGGGCTTTGCGGGCTATACCGACCGGAACCCGAGTGCCTGGCGCGAGCTGCCGGGCGAGCTGCGCGAGCGCATCGAGCGGTTCAATGCCATGCCGAAAGAGCGCCAGGCCGTCGAGCTGGACAAGATGCAGCGCGAGCTTGCCGATAGGTATGCACGCAATCCGCAGGAAATCACGCGCAGCCGACAGCAGCGGCGCGAGCAGGAGCGCGGCCGCGACGGTGGGCGCGGGTATTGAGTGGAAATGCTTTTACTCATTTACTTTTAGTGTTATGATGCAATGAGTAAATGATATTTTATGTTTTACGCCAGGAGGAACGACGATGAGCACCGAACCGACGAACGAAGAACTTGCCAAGAGCTATGCAACGAAGATCGAGCAGGCCCAGGAGCGCCGGGAGGCGAAAGACCAGGAGCGGCTAGAGCGGCACGGCCAGGCGGCCGCGCTGGCGTCGCAGAACATCGAGGCCGAGCAGCCGCAGGCCAAGCAGGCCCAGGGCTTCGAGCTGGACGCGCAGAACCAGGACAGCGCAGAGCAGCGCATTGACCGCAACGAGATCAACGGCCAGCAGGCAAAGACGCTGGCAAAGGAATTGAACCGCGACAACGAGAGCGGCGACCAGGTGAAGCAAGCCAGGGCGCGGGAAATCGCCGAACGGTTCAAGGAGAAGGCGGCACGCGACCGGGAGCAGTCCCGCAGTTTCAGCCGCTAAAAAGCGGTGCCCAGGAAGGCGGCAACCCACCTGGACACCTGACCACAACCCACCTGACATAGAGGTGAAATCATGGCTACTTGCAATGTTACCGGCGGCACCCGCCGCGACCTAACGAAATATCGGATTACCTTTGCCGTTTCGCTGGCCGTCCTGATCGGCACCGGCGGCATGTTCTGGCACGCCTACCGGACGCACGCCGGTTGGCTTGTTGGTTTCCACGTAAATCTGACCCCTCTGAGCTGAGTTTTTCCATCCAACTTTGACCCCTTGAGTAAGGTCTCCTGCTTGTTTTTTGAGCAGGAGGATTCAAGGAGTGATCAACGTGGGAACACTGGCAAAGATCCGCAGGATGCACCTGCGCGACGGCCTTCCAATCAAAGAGATCGAGCGGCGCACGGGCCTGGCCAGAAACACCATCAAGGTGTGGCTGCGCAAGGGCGAGATGGTCCAGCCCAAGTACCCCCAGCGGGTGGTGGTGAGCAAGCTCGACGGCTTTACCGAGACGCTGGCGACCTGGCTCAAGGCCGACCAGCACCGCGGCAAACGCGATCGCCGCACCATCAAGGCCCTGTACGAAGCCCTGACCGAGCAGGGGTACACCGGGGGGTCTCCTCGTTTTCAGTGCAATAAGTGACGGTACGCAAAGCTAGCACTGGCGCGGGGGTG
>NZ_MTBE01000054.1:0-14895 GCF_002916785.1 Diaphorobacter sp. LR2014-1
GGGAGTGTCAGGATTTCTGTGTGTGAGGCTGTTGAATCCGTCACTCAATCGTGAGGCGGCTTGGTGATCTTACTGGCCCGATCTGGTAAATCGGTCCTCGTAGAGGATCGCAAATTGGTTCATCGCTGATTTCCAGTGGTTGGCCGCCCGCCCCCAGTCCGCGGTGATGTTGCGCAGCGCCAGCCAGATCAGCTTGGTGGCCGCCTCGTCGCTGGGGAAGTGGCCGCGCGTTTTGATGATCTTGCGCAGCCGTGCGTTCACGCTCTCGATGGCGTTGGTGGTGTAGATCACGCGCCGCACCTCGGGCGGGAAGGCGAAGAACGGGATGACCTTGTCCCAGGCCCGGCGCCAGGCGCTGACCACGGTCGGGAACCGCTGCCCCCAGGGGCCGGCCGCAAACGCATCCAACTCGGCCTCGGCCGCCTCGGCGCTCACCGCGGTGTAGATGGGTTTGATGGCTGCGGCCAGCGCCTTGCGGTCTTTCCATGACGCAAAGTCCAGGCCACCCCGGATCAGGTGCACGATGCAGGTCTGCAGCGTCGTCGCCGGGAACACTGCGCCCAGCGCCTCTGGCATGCCCTTGAGGCCGTCGGTGACGGCAATCAGGATGTCCTGCACCCCGCGCGTCTTCAGATCGTTGAAGACCTTCATCCAGAACTTCGCCCCCTCGGTGTTCTCGATCCAGATTCCCAGGATGTCGCGCGAGCCGTCAGGCAGTACGCCCAGCGCCAGGTAGACGGCCTTGGAGCGCACCACCGCATCCTCGCGAATCTTGACCCGCAGCGCATCGAAGAACACCACCGGGTACATCGCCTCCAGCGGCCGTGTCTGCCAGGCCGTGACCTCGCCCATCACCTCATCGGTGACACGGCTGATGAGCTCGGGCGAGACGTCCACCGAGTACATCTCAGCCAGGAAACCCTGGATCTCGCGCACCGTCATGCCGCGTGCGTACATGGCGATGATCTTGTCGTCGAAACCCGTAAAGCGCCGCTCGTGCTTGCCAATGAGCTGCGGCTCGAAGCTGCCTTCGCGATCGCGTGGGACATCGATGCGCAGCGCCCCCACATCGGTCAGTACGGTCTTGGTGCTCTTGCCGTTGCGGTGGTTGGCTGATCCGCCTGTGGGCTTGGCTTGGCCGGGCGCATAGCCTAGGTGATGACTCATCTCGGCGCCCAGCGCCCGCTCAAGAATTGACTTCTTGAACTGATCGAACAGCCCTTGGACTTGGCCCGGCGTCATGGGCCCGGTCACCAACTGGTCAAGCAGCTCGGCCGGGATGTGAAATTGCGGCTGTGCCGCCTGGTCCGCCAAAGCGGTGGGTTTGGTCTTGCGTGGCATTCATGCTCCTTGTCGACATGCTATGCCTCACACACAAAATTTCTGACAAGCTCACCATGCGCGCCGCGTCCTCGCTCCCGAGGCGCCGCGCCAGGTCCGCCAGCGTCTGCATCGCGCAGGTGGTGTAGATGCCTCCCTCGGCGCCCTTGTTGAGAATCTCGATCAGGGGGAGGTTGATCACGTTGGAGACTTCGTCCACGAACAGCGAGATGCGCCGGTAGGCGCCCAGGTTGTAGCGCATGCCGGCGCGCGCGGCGAGGTCCGCGAGCGCGAGCGCTCCGATCGCCGACGCCACGGAGGGATCGGGCAGCGAGTCCACGCACATGTACAGCACGTGGCCCGCCTGCTCGATCTTCTCGAGGTTCATGATGGGGCGCGTGTCGTCGGCATCGAAGGGATCGGGCGAGAGGGTCTTGCCGAGGTCGCCCGAGGTGAGCATGGACAGCACCGGCAGCAGGTTGGCCGTGATCTTCTGGTAGTGCTCGCGGTCGTGCCTGAAGGTCCGCACCTGCGCGTCGATGGTCTTCGTGCGCTGCGCCTCCGGGACATGGTGCTCGTAGTACGAGACAAGCCCGAGCAGTTCGTTGCTCGATGCCTCGGAGGGACGGCGGATGTTCCCGCGCTGCGCGTCGTGCAGCAGCTTCTTCATCTCGGGCACTTCGCGCCAGCCGGGCCCCAGCATGGCGGCATAGTGCCGGCGCAGCGTTGCCTCCAGGATCGGCTCGATGCCGCCCTCGATGTAGCGCGTGAGCTTGAGCAGGTTGGGGCGCTCCTCCAACTCCACGAGGCCCTGGACGACCACGTTCACTGCGTCCCAGCCGAAGGCGCTGAAGGCACCGGCCGTGTCCGGCGGCATGATGGACTGGATGCGGGAGGCGACCTCGCTGGGCTTTTGCCAGTTGAAGGTGAAGTCGATGCGAATCCCCGTCTCGGGGAAGGCGGGATGGAATTCCAGGAAGGTGTCGGGCTCGCGATAGCGCTCGCAGGCCCATTTGACGACGCGCTTGAGGCGGTGGCTGTTCTTGGGGTCGATGACGATGACGACATCGCCGCGCCGCACCGCCTGGGTGATGAGGTTGGCGAGCGCGACGCCTTTGCCGGCCTGCGTCGTCCCGACGAGCAGGGTGCCCCCCTCCATGTTCTGCAGTGGCCGGTACAGCGGCCGCTCCTGCGGCTCGACGCCGTGGATGTACGGCAGGCCGATCTCGGCGTCCGGCTGGGGATCGACGCGGTATCCCAGCAGCTTCAGCAGGGCGGGCGGGACCAGATAGTCCCGGTAGTCGATCTTCGCGAGTTCGTACAGGCGTTGGGAATGGACAGGCTGCCACTCGAAGCCCTGGCCGATGTAGACGCTGTCGGGTCCTGCGAGCAGCCTTTCCAGCTGGGCGGGGACGATGACTTCCATCGCGTGGCCGGAAAGGGAAGCACGGACGACGAGCACGCGCAGGGCCTGCGCCGTTCTGGCAAGCGCGGCGAGAAGGCAGGCGATCGCCATCGGCGCCGCCAGCAGCCATGGCAGCGCCCGTACCGCGGCCTCGAACAGGGTCACGGCGAACGCCAGGTACCACGCCAGGCACGCATAGCCCTCGTAGGCGCGCCGCCAGGGCATCTCGTAGCGGCGTACGAGCATCTCAGCGATTCCCGCTGCCTGCGTCCGCCGCGGGCTCCATTCCCGAGACGAAGGGCGGCGCGATGGTCAGGCCCAGGCATGCCTCGCCGCCGAACACCCAGGTCGAGGTGGGCGCCGGTCCGTCGCCGCCGCCCGCCAGCATGCGTGCTTCGCGCAGCGCGCGCAGCGCCAGCGACGGCTCGACATGTCGGCGTTCGAATTCCGCGAGCGCCACGAACAGGCCGGCGGGCGTCGCTGCGGCCATCGGAGCGGCGCTGCCGGTGTTCAGGGCGTCGACGATGTCGACGAGGGCCGCGCGCACGTGCGGAGCCAGGCGCATCGGGGCGTGCAAGGCCAGGGAGGGCGCGACGGGAGGGTCCGCTTGCGCCGCGGAGGAGGCGTCGCTCGCAGATGCGCCCTGGACGGTCGACTGGGGGCCCCCGGTGTCCGCCGCCCGTTCGCCGGTCTCGGGCGCTGGCGTCCCTGGGCCTGCGGCGCCGAGGGCGCTGACCGGCAACTCGAGCTGGTGCGGCTCGGCCCTTGGAGACGCCGCGGGTAGCGGGCCGGGCGCGCGGGAATGCGCGGGCGTGGGCGTGGGCGTGGGCGCGGCACTGCCCTCCGGGGCGGCCCCGAGCTCGGCGGCGAGCGCGTCTGCCAGCGGTTCGGGCCTGGGTTCGAGGCCGGCCAGCACGGCAGCGGCCGCGGCGAGCTTGACCGCTTCCAGCGGTGTCTTGGCGCCGGGGGGCGCGATCGTCCAGAGCGGCTTGCCGTCGGCGCGCGTTTCGAAGACGCCTGCGCCGAGCAGCACCTCCAGCATCGTCTCGGGCGCCTTCGGGACGCCTGGCAGTTGGTCGGCTTCGAGCAGCTTGCGGACGTCAGCGGCCGCGTTCGGCCAGACGAGGAACAGCCCGTCGCGGCCGTACCAGACGCGGGAACGCTCGCTGTTCGGCAGCCAGGCGGGATGGGTCGCAACGAGGCGGCGCAGCGCATCCACGAGATAGCGCTCCAGGTGCGATCCGAGCTGGGGCTTGCCGTAGCGGTCGGCGCTGGCCTTGAGGAACCGGTCGATGACCAGGGCCGCGGAGCGGCGGACCAGCTCGGCCAGGATGTTGTGCTCGCGGTACAGCGGCATCCCCGACAGGCTTGCCATCATGTGCGGGACCACCACCGTGTTGCCCTGGGCCAGATGCTGCAGCGTCTCCACCGGCACGATCTGGGGCAGGACGAACAGCGAGAGGCCGGGGCTGTCGGGGGCGTTCGGGATCCACTTGAGGTAGTAGCGCGTCACGGCATGCTGCGACAGCCACGGGTGCAGGCCGAGCAGATAGGGCTGCCACTCGCTGCCCGCGTGGTCGGTCACGATCACCTGGCCCAGCGTGCGGTGGACTTCAGCGCACAGGCCTGCGATGAACGTGGCCAGGCGCCAGCGCGGCTCCAGGTGCCGGCGCGTCGTGATCGTGGCCCGGCCCGAGAAGATGTGTGCGTCCGTTCCCTGGAGCGCGAAGAAGGCCGTTTCCAGTCCCACTTGCAGAAGGCCGCCCGGCACATTGAAGTAGTTGGCGGGCGTGGCTGGCAGTAGGTGCACGAACGCCGCATAGCGGCGCACGAGCGGCAGCACATCGCGCTCGAAGGTCGGGCGATCGGTGCCGTAGCAGATCTTGATGCGCGACAGCAGATTCGCGTGCGCCGCCAGCAGTTCGTCGAGTCCAAGCGCCGGGAAGCCCGGATCCACCGCGGGGTAGGCGAAGGCGGCTGGCGCCTGCGGTGGCACGGCTGCGGGACTCTCCGGCGCGGCATCGCCGGGCTGCCCCGCAGGGGCTTCTCTTGGTGGAAATGCGTCGACGGGCTGCATGGCCGGTCCTCCGTCCGTGTGCGTGTCCTTCCTCTGTACGGGGGTGGTGCCGGCAACCGGCGAGGTGGGCGCGCGGGCGGATCCGCCGCGGCAGGGTCAGTCGCGCGAGGTGTGCAGCCGTGCGTTCGGAGCGAGGCGCCACTGCAGGCAGGCCGGGTCCGGCAGCGGTGGCGTGGGAAAGCTCATCTGCACCCGCGGGTCGCGGGGAAAGCGGACCATCAGCTTGCAGAAGGGGCAGTTGCCGGCCGCGTGCGCGGCGGCGCCCGCCTCGGCAAGGTGTTCGCTGCCGCAGACGGCACAGGTGACCAGGGAGAAGCAGACCTCCTTGGCATTCCAGATGCCGTCGAGGTGCCGCGCCAGGTCGAAAGCCCGATCGAAGCTGAGCCGGGGCGTGCGCCGGCAGATGCCGCGATAGTGGCGGTACGCGCCCAGCAACGCCTGGGCCGGGTCGAAGTCGAGGCCGCGCAGGCGCCGGTAGAGGCTTGCGAAGACCGATGCCTCCGTGCGGTCCAGCAGCGTGCCGCCGTGGTACCACTCCGGCGTCTCGGGCGAGCGCCCGCGCGGCGGCACGCAGTGGTCGGCATGGAGCAGGCGCAGGATCTGGCGCTGGTGGAGTCCGCTCACGATCTCGATCGTGCGCAGGCGCGCGCCGAGCTGCGCGCATTCCCTGGCGAGCCCGAGCCGCTGGAGCTGGCGCTCCGCGTGGCGTACCGGAGCGGTCGGCAAGGGGGGCGGCGGCACCATGTCGCAGTCACATGCAGGGCGCCTGCTCGGCGGCCGCCACCGGAGCAGCGGGCAGGATCGGCGCAGGCGGATGGACGGCGCAGAGGGCGCCGGCGAGTGGCAGGGGCGAGCGCAGAAGGGTGAACAGGTCGGCGCGCGGAGCGAACAGGGTCTCGTTGCCAACGTTGGCCACGATGGCGAGAATCTGTGTGCTGGACAGTGAGGCGAGGTATCGGGCGTCGGGCTCGCGCAGTCCAAACAGCCCGCAGGCCAGGGTGGGGTCGCGGCTGATGCTGTCGCGCATCGTCAGCAAGAGCGTGAGGTTGGAAAGCTGGACCTCCGAGAGATCGATGGCGACCATGGGTACCTCCTCCTTGGTGTGCCCCCTGGGGGCGAGGTGACGTGCCGTGCTCGGCGCCGATTGGCTGCAGGCAGGTTCGCGCCAGGTTCCGCCTGCATGCGCGTGCAGGCAGGTTAGAGCTTATGCTCTGAAGTGTGATTTTTTCAATAGAAATTGCTCTAAATTGTTTCGACAGGTACCGATGTGGCCTGGAAACCGGCAGATTCGGGGTGGCGGCGGACGATGGAGCGGTTGACGGTCACGAAATCGTGGCAAAGCTGGGTGGCATGGCAAAGAGCGAAATGAACAAGACATCGAGGACCAAATCCCGGGAACTGGAAGTGCAGGCAGCGGATGGGCGCGCCGACGAGGACGCGGCGCTGTCCGTCAGCCTGAAGGCCCGGCTGCTAGAGCGCCTGCGCGATGCCCGGATCCCGGAAGGGCACAAGCAGGCCGTGCACCTGGCGGAGATCACCGGCCGGGCCTACCAGACCACGCGCCGCTGGATCGACTGCACGGCGCCGGGATTGCCGGACCTCGCCTCTTTCAAGCTGCTGTGCACGGGCATGGACGGCGACCCCTCGTGGCTGTTGGGGCTGCTGGGCGAGAAGCGGTCCCTGCGCCAGGCCCTGGCCCCGACGGAACCCGCCGCCGCGCCGGACGGCGAGCCGGAGGAGTGGGTGCAGGATGTGGCGAGCGAGGTGCGCGACCAGATGTATGGCTGCTGCGCCAGGCGGATGCACGGCGACGATATGGAGCCGGACATCGCAGATGGCGACACGCTGTTCGTCGATTTCGCGGTCACCGAGTTCCGCGGCAACGGGAACTATCTGATCGCCTGCGACGGGCGCGAACTCGTGCGCACGCTCGAATACCGGCTGGGCACGGGCCTGGTGCTGGGCTGTGCCAACACCCGGTATCCGGAGACGGTCATCAAGGACGCCGCCGAAAGCACCCGGCGTCAGCTCAAGGTGCTCGGACGGGTCGAGGGCGTCATCCAGGTCCGCAAGTTCTGGAGGGGCTCGGCGCGGCAGGCGCCGCGCTGACCGCACACCGCCGACTGCGGCGAGGGGCCCCATCCCCGGGGCCGGGGATGGGGCCATGCCCGTGCGCCGCTGCGGTTCAGCTTGCTGCGGCGAGGCCTTCCCACTCGCGGGCCGGCAGCTCGATGAGCTTGCCCCCCAGTTCCTCGAACACGGTGGCCCGGTCGTAGTCCGGGATCTCCTGGCTGAAGTGCGTCACGGCATTCACCAGCCCGTAGCCGGAGAGCTCGCCGCCGCTGACCAGATGGCGCAGCACGCCGGCGCGCTCCCCATCGCTGAGCTCGTAGCGGTTGGCCAGCACCTGCACGCTCTTTGCGGGGTCGCCGCGCAGCTGGATGCCCTGGGTCCGTTGCATCTTGCGGGCCGCTTCCAGGAAGGTCGTTTCGGCCACCACGTCCTGGATGACGTCGCGCACCTTGAGGAAGAACGCCCGGTCGTCTGCGAGGAGCGTGTCTTCCTTGTAGACCTGGACGGCATTGTCCTCCGCGCCCAGTGCCCGCCCGATGTGGGTCTTGCGCAGCGCGCGCTCGGGAACGATCAGCCCGTTGCTGCACAGGACGCGGTACAGCAGCGGCTGCACCGACAGCGTGCCGTGCCCGACCTCGGAGTTGGTGATCGCGATGCCCGCCTGCACGATGTCGCCGGGTGCCATCGTGTAGGCCAGCGGCGGAACCACGACCTTGATGTACATCCTCGTGGGCGTGAGCTCCATCGACTCGAAGCGCACGTCGGGCAGGCCGCCCAGGATCGGGATCACCGCGTTGGCCAGGTCGTAGTTGTCCAACCGCCGGTAGCGGTCGGACAGGAAGGCGCGGGCCTGGCCATCCAGGGTTCGCACCATCTTGTGTCCTTCGTCGCACTGCAGCCAGGTGTTGACGTTGCGATCCAGCAGGTCCTGCTGCTCCGTGCGCATGCGCTCGAAGTACGCATAGGGAATGTTCAGCTTGCCGGCCAGTTGGCGGCGCGCGAGCTCGGTGACGGCGAAGCGGCCGCCATCGGGATGGTCGATGACCAGGCGCGTCTCGCCCTGTCCGTCGGTCTCGTGCCGCATCGCCGACGGGGGCAGCACCAGGTCCTTCTTGGTCTCGAGCTGGCGCGTCAGTTCGCGAGCAAGCTCCTCGAGGGTTCGTCCATTGCGCATTTGAATCTCCAAAGACAAATGCGGGGACGCGCCTCCCCTCGGGGAACGGTCCCCGCGGGGTGGTGAACGAAGCGGCGTTCGCCGCTTCACGGTGCGCGCGACGGATGCCGCGTGCCAACTCCAGGGCTGCCTTCGCCGCGCGATGCGCGGCTTGGTCTGGCAGCTACCAGCGGAGCGATGCTCCGGGAGATGCTCCAATGCCTTGTCGCTGACCTCGCCTGTGGCGAAAGTCACCGAGAAGGCGGGTCCGACCTCCGGTCGGACCCGTCCGGGATGGCCCGGGAAGGCGGCGCCTTCGCCGGGACCCCGCCGTCACGCGGCGCGTCTCATCTTTTGCACGATGGACCACCAGACCTCGGCCCAGTCGGCGCCCGGCTTGCGCGGGATGTGGACCTCGACCTCGCGCGCGGGGCCGTGCCGTGCCTCCTTGCGCAGGCGGCGCGCCAGGAAGTAGGAACTGGCCTCCCCGTCGAAGTCGGCGTCAGCGTCGTTGTCGCCGAAGATCAGCACCCGCCGCACGGTGTCCGGCAGCCAGATCCTCTCCAGGTTGCCCGCGCTCAGGCCGGGCCAGACCGGGATGTCCTTGAGCAGGTGCACCGCGATCGCGTTCTCGATGCCCTCGGTGAGGCCGAGCACCTCCGTGGGCTCGAACAGGCGGATGGCCGCGCCGTTGATGCCCGCGGTCAGGACCTTCTTGGCATCGGGCAGGGCCGCCTTGCGCCCGCCGCTCAGGTAGGTGCGGTGCAGCGACACCAGCTGGCCGTCCGGCCCGTCGATGCGCGCGAGCATCGCGGCGTACTCGGCCACGCGGCGGGTCTTGCCGTCGGCACCGCGCTCGTAGTAGCCCAGGCGCGGGTGGTAGCGCAGCGCGCTCGGATAGACGTCCATCCCGAGCCCGCGGCCGCAGAGATAGCGGTCCACCTCGTCGCCCCGCCGGATCTGCAGGCCTTCGTCCCAGATGCGGCGCGCGAGCAGCAGCATGCGCTCGGCGCCGGCCGGCTGCGCGTGGGACGCGGTCGCGGCGGGCAGGCCGCCGACGCACTCGTTGACCTTCTTGAGCGTGGTGACGAAGTCCCAGCCTTTGAGAGCCTGCAGCAGCTTGAAGCCACCGCCCGGCCCGCAAGAATCCCGGTTGCGGCAGTGGTAGTTGCCTTCGCCGTATCGGTCCGTGTACTGGAACCGGTCCGTGCCGCCGCACAGGGGGCACGGCAGGTTCTTGTGCTTGAGGATGCGCTCGTCCACGCCCAGGCAGCGCAGGATCTCGTCCCAGCGGCCGTGGGCGCGTGCCTTGACGTCCTCGATGCGCAGCTCGTATTCCGTCTCCGTCATGGCGACGTCCTGTGCGTTCCGGGCGGCCGCGCGCGTGCGGGCTGCCCAAGTGGTTCTATGCGATGCATGTTTTTCCTCCAATGGATGTGGCGCCCGCGCAGGCGGCCCCGGGGACCGGACCTCCCGCGCGGCAATGGCGCTGGCCTAACGGCCGATCTCGAACGTGAACAGCAGGCCGGCCTGCAGCGCCCGCGACACCGGGTGGTCCGGCCAGTCGGCGGCGCTCACGTACCGCGTGTCGGCAGCCATGGCCTCGCCGTCCTGCGAACGCAGCAGGTAGCCGCTGGGCCGCAGTGCGATGCGGTAGGACTGGATGCGCGAGCCGAGGACCACGAAGGTCCGGCCGGCGATGCCCGTGACGATCTCGCTTTCCTTGATGAGGAACTCGAGTTCCGCGGTGTCGCAGACCGGCACCAGCGGCCGGGAGCGCGCGAAGGTGGCTGCCTGTGTCATGGCTCCACCCTCTGTCCGGAGGTTTCCCTGGCGGGGAGGTCTGCGCACCGGCGCCGGGCCGGGCCCGCGCCGGGGAACGGCGCGGCAGCCGAGGCCGTGCACCGGGACTCGGCGCGGGCGGCCCGCGCTGCCTCGTCGTCCCATCGCGCGGCGACGCCGTAGGCGGCCAGCACGAGCACGAGGCACAGCATGATTTCGAATGAAGACATGGCATCTCCTTGGGTTGCGGAGCCCGCGTCCGCGGGCTCCAGGAAGAGGGGGATCAGGCGAAGAGGTCGCCCTGGAACGAGAGCCACTTGATCTGCTCGTTGATCCACTGGGGGTTCCGGGCGAGCCGAGCCTCGATCCAGCCCGGGTTGCTTGCGAACGCCTCCGCCACCCAGCGCGGGTAGCGTGCGAGCGACTCCATCAGCCACCCCTTCACGTTGCGCGCGATGTGATCGCGGATCTCCTCGCTGTCCACCCGGCCGCAATAGGCGATGGGCGAGAGCGGGCTGCAGCCCACCACGCGCAGGCAGTTGACGAACGAGAAGGGGAGGCGGTCCTTTTCCGGGTCGGTAAAGATCCAGCCCAGGGTCGCGAGCTTCTCGTCCAGCGGCGTTCTCGTGTTCGCCAGATCGCGCACGTCCTTGAGCAGGCGCCAATGGAGATACACGATCTCTTCCACCGTCCATTCGTGCGCGTCGTCGTCGCCGTCGGGATCGATGTCGGACCAGTCGGGCGCCCCGACGATCGAGGCACCCGCCAGCGCGGTGCTGGGGAGGATGTAGAAGACGTCCGCGGACGCTGGCGCGCGCGGGCGGCGGGATGCAATGCTTGTCGGCATGGCTGACTCCAGGAAGGGAGGAGGCAGCCCAATCCCCGTGAGGGGCGGGTGCCCCTCGGGGTGAATACTCTCGGCATGGCGCCGAGGCTCGCGGGTCAATGGACCCAGGCTGGTTTGTAGGTAGGCGGGTGATCCGCCGTGATCGGTGTGCCAGCTACCGGTCGGAAAGAGCTTTCGGCGCAAGGCCAGGCGCTTGCCTCGAAAGCCTGTTCCTGCCGGTGCCGCGGACGTGCGCGCGGCCAATGCTCCAGGGCTCGCAGTCGGGATCCGTCCGGTCGGGGTGTCCGCCGGGCCGGGCCCGCGGGCCAGCTACCGTTGGACAGCACCGTAGCGGGACGGCGGGGCGGGGTCAAGGCGCCCGGCGCCGCCCGCGCGGGCTGTCGCCGAAATGCGCCGGATTCGGGTTGGATTTCGGGTGGCGGCGCGCGCGGCGGGCGCCGAAGATCGGCCGCAGGAACCGAAGCACCGGAGGCGGCGATGGCTGATATCCAGATCGTGAAGACGGACCAGGGCGCGGTCAACGCCCGCATCCTGGCGCGGGAGGCCAAGGCCGACTTCCGCAGGGTCGAGGCGGCGAGCCTGAAGGTCCGCACGCATTTCACGAGCGCGGAGGCCAAGCGGTTGTTCGTGCGCATGTTCAACACGCTGCAGCTCAACGCCCACTTCATTTCCGTGATCGCGCGCACGCGCATCGACCACCAGGACGTCGAGAGGGAGGAGACCTCGCTGCGCGCCGACATCGACGCGGTCAAGAACAGGCTCAACCAGGCGCTCGACGGCGCGGAGGCCCTCTTCAAGGCCCATGGGATCAGCAGCTTCGCGACCTATGACACGCAGCCGCTGGAGATCGAGGTCGGCATCCTGTCCTCGAGCGGGCGGCGGTACCTCGAGGTGCTCAACCAGCTCGACCAGCTGATGCCCTTGCTGCAGACGCTGGAGATCCATGAGGTCATCAGCACCCAGGAGCTGGACATCCAGCGCGCCGCGCTGAAGCGCCAGATCAAGGACATCGCCAATTCGGCGCGCCGGCAGGCCACCGGTCTGCGCAGGCGCATGAATGCAATGGGGGCGCGTGATGGAGATCTGGGCGAGGTGGCCCCTCGGCCGGTTGCGCCAGCGGCCGGCGAACCGCGCATGGACGATGCCGCCGCGCTCGACGTCGGCAATGCCAGCCAGTCCGGGGGCGAGCCCGATCCCATCCTCCCGGCGGCGGAACCAGGGAGCGGGGCTGACGCTGCGCACGAGGCCATGGAGCACGCCATGGGTCCGTCCGTACTCAAGCGTGTGCGCCGCAAGCCGGCAGCCCCGGAAGCGAACGGGGAGGCTGGCAGTCAGCCCGGCGCCCAGCCGGGGGGCGACACGGCTGCCCTATCGGGTACCCCGCCGACTGCGGACGCAGGCGCGCCGGTGGATCCCCCGGCCGAGGTGGTGCCGCGGGAATAGTGCAGCGATCACGAACGGCAACGAGGCGGCGCAATCGCGTCCGCATCGCCGCGGACAAGCGCGCAGACCCTTGAAGGGACCGAACGAGGATGGGGCACAGCGCCATCGGCCCAGAGGCTGGGCGGCGGTCCACAGCGGGCCGGTGGAGGCGAAAAAAACCGGCCCAGATGGGCCGGTCTTTCTGCGGTGCGGCTGGGTTCAGTAGCGACCACCGCCGTAGCCGCCATCGCCGTAGCCGACATCCGAACGGCCGGCTGCACGGTAGCCCTGGGCACCATGGCCACCCGCACCACGACCCTCTTCGCGGGGGCGAGCCAGGTTGACGACGATCGAGCGTCCATCGACGGACCTGCCGTGCAAAGCGCTGATGGCGGCCTGGGCGTTCTCGGCGGAAGCCATCTCGACAAAGCCGAAGCTGCGCATTCCACTGATGGCGGACAGTGATTCCATTCCCATCGCGGACAGCGTTCCAGGCGATGGCGGACACGTTGCGCGGGTGTCCTGAGTGACGCTCAAATCGTAGCCGAAGTGTCCGCCATCAGCGTGGAATGGCGGTCGGCGCGGCCGGCTCAGACGGCCTTGGTGAGCTTGCGCATCGACTCGCCCTTGAGGGCTATCTTGTGCGAGCCGTGCACGATGCGGTCCAGGATGGCGTCGGCCAGCGTGGGCTCGTCCAGCCAGGCGTGCCAGGCCGTCACCGGCAACTGGCTGGTGATGAGCGTCGAGCGCGTGCCCACCCGGTCGTCCAGCAATTCCAGCAGGTCGTTTCGCTCGTGCGCGGCAATCGGCGCGATGCCGAAGTCGTCCAGGATGAGCAGGTCCAGCCGCGCCAGTTGCGCCAGCCGTTTGCCCAGGCTGCCATCGCCGTGGGCCACGTGCAGCTCCTGCAGCAGCCGTGGCGCGCGGGTGTAGAGCACCGAGAAGCCCAGGCGCGCGGCCTGCTGCCCCAGTGCGCAGGCGAGCCACGTCTTGCCGCACCCGGTGGCGCCGGTGAGCAGCACGTTGTGGCCATGGCGCAGCCAGTCCCCGCCGGCCAGGCTGGTGATGACCTCTCGGCTCAGGCCCCGGCTGGCGCGCCAGTCGATGTCCTCCAGGCAGGCACTGGAGACCTTCAGGCGGGCCGCCTTCAACAGGCGCTCCAGGCGCTTGCTGTCACGCCAGTCCACCTCGCGCTGCACCAGCAGCGCCAGGCGTTGTTCAAAGGGCAGCTCGCTGGCCGTGATGTGGGTGGCCGCGTCGCTGAGGGCGGCCACCATGCCGTCCAGGCGCAGGGCGCGCAGTTGGTTCAAGGTCTGTTCGTTGAGCATGGTTCTTCCTTGTTAGGTTTGCTTGCACGTTGGAGTTCAGTGGTAGTAGCCCGGCCCGCGCACGTTCTCGTGCAGCGGCAGGCTCGCCTGTGCGGCCATCGGCGCATCCAGCGGCCGCTGGTCCAGGCCGCAGCCCAGGATGGAGGCGATGCTCTTGTAGGACGGTGAGCGAATCGACTGCGCCCGCGCACAGGCGGCCTCCAGCCGGTCAGCCCCGTACTCACGGCCCAGGCGCATGAGGCCCAGACAGGAGCGGTAACCCTGCTCGGGATGCTGGCGGTGCTCCATCTGCCAGCGCACCACGGCGGCGGTGGCCGCGCCCACGCGCTCACCCCAGGCGATGAGCTTGGCCGGCGTCCACTGCAGGTGCGCCCGGTGCGAGGCCGGCATGTGCTCGGGCGTGGTGGTGTGTGCACCCCGTCGGGGATTGAGGGCGTGGGCGGCCACGCGTTTGCTGCCGTGCAGGACTTCGAGCGTGCCGGCCGTGATGCGCAACTCCACCGGCTCACCCACCAGGGCGTGGGGCACCGAGTAGTAGTGGCCATCGAGCTCAACGTGGTAATCGATGTTGACGCGGGCGGGTTTGAAGCGCGCGATGGGCATGCGCACCGGCGGCAGGGGGCGCAGGGCTGGCCGGTCGAGTTCGGCGAAGGCGCTAGTGCGGTTGCCCGGCAGCTTCTTGAACGCGCGCTGGTTCAAGTCCACCAGCAAGGCGGCAATCGCCCGGTTGAGCTCGGCCAGGCTGAAGAAGGTCTGGTGGCGCAGCCTGGCCAGAATCCAGCGCTCGACCACCTGCACAGCGACCTCCACCTTGGGTTTGTCGCGTGGCTTGGCCGGGCGCGCGGGCATCACGGCCAGGCTGTAGTGCGCACAGAGCTCTTCGAGCAGGCGGTGCGCGGTGGGCTCGTAACGGTCGGGTCGGGCCATGAGGGCGCGCGGCTGGTCAGGCACCAGCAGGCGGGGCACGCCGCCGATGAACTCCAGCGCGCTAATGATGCTGGCCACCCAGTCGGTGGCCTTCTGGCTGGCGGTGGCGCAGGCGTAGGTGTAGTTCGATGCGCCCAGCACGGCCACGAAGACCTGGGCCTGGCGTATCTCGCCAGTGTCAGCATCCACCACGGGAACGGTCTGGCCGGCGTAGTCCACAAAGAGCTTGTCACCGCCCGTGTGGGTCTGGCGCATGGAGCGCTGCAGGCGCCGGGCCCAGGCCTTGTACTTCTCGCAGAAGGCGCTGTACTTGTACGCCTGCCCGCTGTGCTGTTGCTGGTATTCCTCCCAAAGCAACTGCAGCGTCACGCCAGGTCGGCGCAGTTCGCGGTGGATGTGGGCGTGGTCGGGTTCAAGGTGCCGGGACTCGCGCGCCACGGGTGGCTTGTAGAGCCGGGCCTGGAGTTCGTCGTCGTTCAGGCTCTGGGCCAGTGCCCAGTCCACGCCGGCCACGCGCGCGTAGCTGGCTATCTCGCTGACAGTGGATTTGGAGATGCCGAG
>NZ_MTBE01000055.1:0-14827 GCF_002916785.1 Diaphorobacter sp. LR2014-1
CGCACAAGGTTGTAGGTGGCAAAGCACAGCAGCGCCTGGCCCGTGAGCTTGGCCTGACCGATCAGCTTGGTCTTTGCCAGACCACCGACGGTCTTGATCCAGCCAAAGGCCTCTTCGATGCGCTTGCGCACCTTCAGGCTGGTCTTGTAGCCCTCGTGCCGTGTCACTCGCGCATCCACCGCCGAGTGTTTGTCCTTGGCCGCCACGTGGGGCGTGACTTTGAGCTTTCTGCAGCCTTTGATGAAGGCCTTGCTGTCGTAGCCCTTGTCGGCACCGACCGTGGCCCGTTTGTTCCTGTTGCCCCGACGCTCCAACATGGCCAGCGCCGCCTCGCGCTCGGCCGTGCCGCTGGCGTGGGTGATCTCGACATCCACGATCAGCCCGTTGCGGTTCTCCATGAGGATGTGCCCCATGTGGCACAGGCGGGATTTGTCGCCCTGGCTCTTCTTGAACAGCCGGGCATCGGCGTCCGTGGTGCTCTCGTGGGTGTCGTTGCAGCGCTCCTGCCCCTTGAAGTCCACCTCGGGGTTGCGCCCAGGCGGCGTGCCGCTGTCGTCGTCTTTGCGCTTGAAGCTCTTGTGCGAGGCCCAGGCGTCAATGAGCGTGCCGTCCACGCTGAAGTGCTCGTCGCTGGCGAGCTTGCCCCACTGGGCACTGAGCTTGACGCGCTCGAAGAAGGCGCGGGCGAGGTCTTCGTTGAACAGACGTTCGCGGTTGGCGCTGAAAGTGGAGTGGTCCCAGACCTTGTCTTCGATGTTCAGGCCCACGAACCAGCGGTACAGCAGGTTGTAGTTGATCGCTTCGACCAACTGGCGCTCGCTGCGGATGGAGAACAGGATCTGCAGCAGCAAGGCCTTGAGCAGCATCTCCGGTGGCACCGATGGGCGGCCACGGCGGGCGTACACCGCTTCGAACTCGCGGTTCATGGTTGCCAGCAGCGCATCAACCACCGCGCGCAACTTGCGCAGCGGGTGTGCCTGCGGCACGCGCTCTTCAAGGCTGATGTAGCTGAACATCGCCCCCTGGAAATCTTGACTGCCTCTCATCGTCCTCGTCTGGGTCGTTCACCGATGGCTTCAGATCGTAGCGGCCAACGCGGGCGTCGGCGGGGGATTTTTCAACGGCCTGTTAATGGGGGTCAGATTCCAATTAAATTGGAGTTGATTGGTCAAAAGTGGCTGCAGCGCTTGTGGGATGAGCGCGGGTAGCTATTGTTTTTGATGTTGTTGGCCGGGCGCATATCCCGGCCAGCGACATGAAAACACCCCACATCGACTCAAAAACAATAGCTACTCACGCCCACAGAGCAAGCGCCAAAGCCACTTTCAGACCCAAAAGCCAAAAAAGAATTGGAATCTAACCCCCATTAACCCGCAGTAACGCCCGCAAACCAAAGCGCGGCCTTACTCACTGGTTGGCATTCGGGAAGAACAGCTGCTCGCCGTTGATCTTGTAGCCGGCGATGGCGCTCTGGCCCGCGGGCGAGACCACCCAGTCCACGAACTTCTGCGCCTCAGCCTGCTTCACATGCGGGTGCTTGGCGGGGTTCACCACCATCACGCCATACTGGTTGAACAGGCGCTTGTCGCCTTCCACCAGCACCGCGAGGTTGTCGCGGTTCTTGAAGTTGAGCCAGGTGCCTCGGTCCGTCAGCGCGTACGCACCGCTGGAGGCCGCGATGTTCAGCGCCGGGCCCATGCCGCACCCGCATTCCTTGTAGCCGCTGCCCTTCACGCCCTCGGTGGCGATCTTCCAGTAACGCAGCTCGGCTGCATGGGTGCCGCTCTTGTCACCGCGCGAGATGAACTCCGCGTTGGCCGCGGCGATCTTCTTGAGTGCGGCGGCGATGTCGTTGCCCTTGGTGCCAGCAGCATCCGCCTTGCCACCCACGAGGATGAAGTCGTTGTACATGACCGGGTAGCGCTTCACGCCCCAGCCGTCGGCCACGAACTTCTCCTCGGCCACCTGGTCGTGCACGAACAGCACGTCGGCGTCGCCGCGGCGCGCCATGTCCAGCGCCTGGCCTGTGCCCACCGCCACCACCTTCACGTCGATACCGGTGGCCTGCTTGAAGGCCGGCAGCAGGTGGGTGAACAGGCCCGACTGCTCGGTCGAGGTGGTCGACGCCATCGTGATGGCCTGTGCCGCAGCGCTGCCATAAGCTACCAAAGCAATAGCTGCTACCGCAGTCTGGGTAAGCGCCAGGGGCCAAAAACGCTTGTAACTCTTCATGCCATTTCTCCTTTGACGAACAGACGGGCGGCCTCGGGCAGGGGGCCGTTGAAAAAATCGTGCACGGGCAGGTCCGCCAGCACGCGCCCGTGCTCCAGGTAGAGCACACGGCTGGCCAGGCGCTTGACCTGTCCCAGGTTGTGGCTGCTGAACAGCATGGTCACCGGCTGATCGGGGCCGGCGCTGCCGTGGCTGGCGGCGAAGTCGGCCATCAGCGATTCGATCTCGCGCTTGGCATGCGGGTCCAGGCTGGCGGTGGGCTCGTCCAGCAGCAGCACGTCGGGCCGCAGGGCCCAGGCGCGCGCAAACGCCAGCCGCTGCTGCTGCCCGCCGGACAAGGTGCGCGCGTTCTGCCGCGCGATGTCCTGCAGCCCCACGCGGTGCAGCGCCACGGCGGCCTGGGCGCAGGCCTCCTGCCAGCGCACCCGGCGCAGCCACAATCCCAGCGCCACGTTGTTCAGCGCGCTGGTGCGCAACACGAAAGGCCGCTGGAACACCATGGCCACGCGCGGCGCGCCGTCGCGGCGCAGTTGTCCCGCGCTGGGCCGCACCAGGCCGTGCAATGCGCGCAGCAGCGTGCTCTTGCCACTGCCGTTGGCACCCACCAGAGCCACGCGCTCGCCGGGCATCACACGCAGATTGATGCCGGCCAGCGCCTGCACCGCGCCGTAGCGCACGGACAGCTCGCGCAGTGCAAACAACGGCGGCTCGATAGTGGAAACGTCGCCCGTGCTCTCCTCCCCGGGGAAGACGGGTGACGGCAGCGCGCTCATGCCCCCACCCCGGCCAGGCCGCCCACGGCGGCACCATCCACGCGTTCACGCCAGCGGCGCAGCAGCGCAATGCCCACGTTGAGCAACAACACGACGCCCAGCAGCACGAGGCCCAGCGCCAGCGCCAGCGGCAGGTCGCCCTTGCTGGTCTCCAGCGCGATGGCGGTGGTCATGACGCGCGTGAAGCCGTCGATGTTGCCGCCCACGATCATCACCGCGCCCACCTCCGAGATGGCGCGGCCGAATGCGGCGATCAGCACCGTGAGCAGCGCATAGCGCTCGTCCCAGGACACCAACAGGGCACGCAACAGGGTGCCGGCGCCCAGCGAGCGCAACTGCTCTCCATGCAGGCGGTCCACGTCCTCGACCACCTGGCGCGTAAGCGCGGTGACCACGGGCAACACCAGCAGCGCCTGCGCCAGCACCATCGCCTTGAAAGAAAACAGCCAGCCCAGGCTGCCCAGCGGGCCGGTGCGCGACAGCAGCAGGTACACGCCCAAGCCCACCACCACCGAGGGCACGGCCAGCAGGGTATTGAGCACCGCGAGCACCGCGTCGCGCCCGGCAAAGCGCGCCACGCCCAGCCATGCCCCCAGCACCACGCCCGCGCCGCAGGCGAGCAGGCAGGCCGTGGCACTCACGGCGAGCGAACGCACGACGATGGTCCACAAGGCGGCATCGGCGGAGGTGATGAGGTGCAGCGCCGTGGCGACGCTCTGGGTCATTGTGGACATGGGTTGGGCTATCGTATGCAGCAATCCAATACCCGGCGATATGAAAACTTGTGCATAGGATCCAACTCCACTACACGCTCGACCGCGACGCGGACGACGCGCTGATCCGCAATCCCCTGCTCGACATGCTGCAGGCCGTGGCGCAGCAGGGCTCCATCTCGGGCGCGGCGCGCGCGCTGGACCTGTCGTACCGCCACGTGTGGGGCGCACTCAAGCGCTGGGAAGAACAACTGGGCAGCGAGCTCATCGTCTGGGGCAAGGGCCAGTCCGCCCAGCTCAGCGAATTCGGCACCAAGCTGCTGTGGGCCGAGCGCCAGGCGCAGGCGCGGCTCGCGCCGCAGATCGAGGCGCTGCGCGCCGATCTGGAGCGCGCGTTTGCCGTGGCGTTCGACGAACATGCCCATGTGCTGACGCTGTATGCCAGCCACGACGATGCGCTGTCCGTGCTGCGCGCGTTCGCCACCGCGCCCGCCCACGCGGGCCAGGGCGGTGCGCTGCACCTGGACATCCGCTTCACCGGCAGCGTGGACGCGATCCGCGCACTCAACGAAGGGCGGTGCACCATCGCCGGCTTTCACACGCTGGAAGAGCCGGGCATGGATACCCTGGCCGCGCAGACCTACCGCCCGCTGCTGCAGCCGGGGCTGCACAAGGTGATCGGCTTCGCGCGCCGCGCGCAGGGCCTGATCGTGGCGCGCGGCAACCCGCTGGACCTGACCTCGCTGGCGGACGTGGCGCGCACGGGCGCGCGCTTCGTCAACCGCCCGCTGGGCACGGGCACGCGGGTGCTGCTGACCGACCTGCTCGCGCAGGCGGGCCTGGAACCCGCAGAGATCGAGGGCTACGACCGCGATGAGCCCTCGCACGCCGCGCTGGCGCAGGCCATCGCCGCTGGCAGTGCCGACGTGGGCATGGGCATCGAGCTGGCGGCGCGTGCGCGCGGGCTGGACTTCGTGCCGCTGGTGTACGAGCGCTACCACCTGGCCTGCCTGAAGTCCTCACTGGAGCAGCCGGCCACGCGCGCGCTGCGCGAACTGCTGCAGACCCCTGCCTGGCAACGGCGCATGGCTGCCATGCCCGGCTATGCGCCCATGCACTGCGGCGAAGTGCTGGCCATGAGCCGCGTGCTGCCGTGGTGGAACTTCACGCGCCGCAGGGCCGCGGCGCGTTGACGCCATGAGGCGGGGACCGCAGTCCCCGGCCCGGCATCACTTGTAGAGCAGTTGCGGCAGCCACAAACCGATCTGCGGCCACACATACAGCAGCACGATCGCCAGCACCTGGATGCCCATGAACGGCAGCATGCCCAGGAAGATCTGGTTGAGCGTCACATGCGGCGGCGCCACGCCCTTCAGGTAGAACGCCGACATGGCCACGGGCGGCGACAGGAAGGCGGTCTGCAGGTTCAGCGCCACCAGCAGGCCGAAGAACAGCGGGTCCACGCCGAAGTGGCTCAGCAGCGGAATGAAGATGGGCATGAAGATCACGATGATCTCCGTCCACTCCAGCGGCCAGCCCAGCAGGAAGATCACCACCTGCGACAGCACCATGAACTCGATCTTGCTCAGGTTCATGGAGAGCACCCACTGCTCGATGAGCTCCTGCCCACCCAGCAGCGCGAAGGCCGCGGAGAAGATGGCCGAGCCCACGAACAGCCAGCACACCATGGCCGAGGTCTTGGCCGTGAGGTACACCGACTCGCGCACCACATCCATGCTCAGGCGCTTGTAGGCCGCGGCCAGCACGAAGCCGCCGAATGCCCCCATGGCTGCCGCCTCGGTCGGCGTCGCCAGACCGAACACGATGGAGCCCAGCACGGCCATGATCAGTGTCAGCAGCGGGAAGAACGAGCCAAGCAGCATCTTGAAGATTTCCAGCCGCGCGAAGCTCAGGAACAGATAGAAGAGCGCGGTGGCCGCACCCAGCACGCCAAACATCACCCACCACCAGGTGGGCGCGGGTTGCGTGGCGGCCTGGGGCGTGGCACCTGCGGTGGAGCCGAGTGGCTCCCCCACTGCAGATTGGGCAGATTGGGCAGATTGGGCGGATGGGGCGGACTGCGCGGGCTCGGCGCCGGGGGGCTCGGCCAGCGCACCACTGTCCGCGCCCGGAGGCTCCTGCAGGCCCGTGGATTCCTGCGGCGGTTCTTGCAGACCGCCCTCCACCGGCGGCTCCTGCAAGCCAAACTCCGACGCCACCCGGGACGAGTTGTCGTTGAAGCCGATGGGTTGGATGCTGTACGCCTCCTCCACCGACACCGTGGTGACCGCACGCCAGCTGCTGGTGGCCAGCAGTACGAACAGCAGCCCCGGCATCACCACCAGTGCCAGTTGCCGCAGCACATAGGCCGTGGGTACCTGCGCATTGCGCTTGCCCTTGAGGGCATCCAGCAAGCGCACGGGGGCATATTGCTGCGTCTCGGCGGGCAGCGCGGCGGTCATGGCCGGCAGCACCACCTGCCGTTCCTCGGCCGACAGCGGCGGCGCCCAGGCCGGCTTGAGCTTGGCCATCAGAATCACGTACATCACATACAGGCCCGCCAGCATGATGCCGGGGAAGAAGGCGCCCGCGTACAACTGCACCACCGATACGCCCGCCGTGGCGCCATACAGGATCAGCAGCACCGACGGCGGAATCAGGATGCCCAGGCAGCCACCCGCCGTGATCGCGCCGGCCGACATGGGCGTGCTATAGCCCGCGCGCAGCATGGCCGGCAGCGCCAGCAGGCCCATCAGCGTGACCACCGCGCCCACGATGCCCGTGGCGGTGGCGAAGATGGCGCAGGTGATCAGCGTGGCCACGGCCAGCGAACCCGGCACGCGCGCCATGGCCAGGTGCAGGCTCTTGAAAAGCTTTTCGATCAGGTTGGCCCGCTCGACCAGGTAGCCCATGAACACGAACAACGGGATGGCGATGAGCACGTCGTTGGCCATGCTCTTGTAAGCCGCCTGCACCATCAGGTCCAGCGTGCGCGTGATGTCGCGGTCGTACGCCAGCCAGGTGAAGATCATGCCCATGCCCATGAGCGTGAACGCGGTGGGAAAACCCAGCATGATGGCCACCACCACCAGCGACAGCATCAGCAAGCCCAGGTGGCCGCGCGTGATCGTCTCCACGCCCAGCAGCATCCCGACGGCGCCGGCCACCACCAGCGCCATGATGGCAAAGCCGAACCACAGTTCCTTGCGCATCTTCATGGCTTGCCCCCCTGTGCGGCGGATGCGGGAGCCGGCACCTGCAGGTCGCTGTCGTTCACGTGCACCATCTCCTTGAGCTTCTCGACGTCCACCTCTTCCACGTCCTCGCCGCGCCGGGGCCACGCGCCCTGGCGCAGGCAGATCACGCAGCGCGCGATCTCCGCCAGCCCCTGCAGCAGCAGCACGGCGCCCGCCAGGGGAATCACGAACTTGAAGGGGTACAGCGGCAGCGGCGTGGCGGAGAACGTCTGCTCGCGGATGGCCAGCGATTCCTGCGCATAGGTCCAGCCGGCCCAGGTCATGGCCAGCACACCCGGCAGGAAGAACAGGATGTAGAGCAGCAGGTCCAGCCCGGCCTGCACGCGCGGGCTGAAGAATCCGTACAGCACGTCGCCGCGCACGTGGCCGTTCTTGGCCAGGGTGTAGGCGCCCGCCAGCATGAACATGGTGCCGTACAGCATGATCTGTGCGTCCAGCACCCAGGCATGGGGGTTGTTCAGCGCGTAGCGCGAGAAGACCTCCCAGCAGATCAGGGCCGTCAGGCCCACGACGGCCCAGGCCGCCGCCTTGCCGATGAAGGTGGACACGGCATCGATGCCGAGTAAGAGTTTTTGCATGGCTGGAAGAGAACGCTGCGGCCCCGCGGGGCAATGAACGGATACACGCTGGCCCGGGCGGCACCGCCTGCGCGCGCCCCCGGCCCTCGTCAGAATGAAAGGCAGGCCCGCCGGGCCTGCCGCGGCATCAGCTCTTGCGCTGCGCGAAGTAGTGGTTCCAGGCCATCTTGAAGTCGACGTCGGTGTCGTTCTTCCAGCGGCCGCTCCTCTGCGCAAAGGTGCGCATGGAGTCCATCACCTTCTTGAACATGGCGTTCTCTTCGGCTTTCTTGGCCGTGACCTTGTCCCAGGCGGCCAACTGCGCGCGCAGGATGGCGTCCGGCGTCTTATAGAACTTCACCCCCTGCTTGGATTGCATCTCGGCGTAGTCCTTGGCGTAGCGGTCGGCGGCCTTCCAGCTCATGTCGGCGCTGGCGGCCTGCACGGCGTAGTCGATGACCGCCTTCAGCTCCGACGACAGCGCGTCGTACTTGCTCTTGTTGAACAGCACTTCAAACTGCTCGCTGGACTGGTGGAAGCTGTGCAGCATGCAGTTCTTGGCCACGTCGGGAAAGCCCAGCACGCGGTCGCTGGAGGCGTTGTTGAACTCGGCCGCATCCAGCAGGCCGCGGTCCAGCGCGGGCACGATCTCGCCGCCGGGCAGCGGGTTCACGGCCACGCCCATCTCGGTGAACACATCCACCGCCAGCCCCACGGTGCGGAACTTCAGGCCCTTGAGGTCTTCCACGCGTGCCACCGGCTTCTTGAACCAGCCCAGCGGCTGCGTGGGCATGGGGCCGTAGAGCTTGGAGACCACGTCCAGGTTCAGGCTCTTGTAGATCTCGTCGAGCAGCTCCTTACCGCCGCCGTAGTAATGCCACGCGAGCACGCCGTTGGCATCCAGGCCAAAGGCCGGGCCCGAGCCCCACAGCGCCACGGCCTGGTTCTTGCCGTACCAGTAGGCCACCACGCCATGGCCACCGTCCAGCGTGCCCTTGGCCACGGCATCCAGCAACTGGAAGGCCGGCACCACGGCACCCGCGGGCAACACCTCGATCTTCAGGCGGCTGCCCGCCATGTCGTTGATCTTCTTGGCCAGGTCTCCCGCGAACTCGTGAAAGATATCCTTGGCGGGCCAGGTGCTCTGGAATCGGAACACCGTGGTCTGGGCCGTGCTGATCATGGGCACGGACATGGCTCCCGCGGCAACCGCAGCACCCTTGAGTAGGTTTCGGCGGCCTGGGGTCTTGGTCTGCTCTGTCATCTACTTCACTCCTTGATTGGGATGCCTGGACAATCCAGACCCGCATCTTTGGCGGGTTGCAAACGCACGCCAAAGAGGGTTTACGCGAAGCATCGCGCACCCCACCACGGCGTTCCGCCGCTTTTTGCGCAGTGCACACCTGCGCAGCTTCAGCGCACCGCACCTGTGCAATGCCGTGCATATCTGGCGCAGGGCGCTACGAATTGCGAAGCATGGTGGTGGGGTACGGCCCTGCAATTACTGCGGCGCAGCACGCAGAACCCACTCGGCATTTAGCGGCTTGCGCACCACACGCGCCCCAGCGGGGCGGATCATGCGAAGATTGAAGCAAAAACACCGTTAACCCCATAGTGGGAGAGCGCGAGAAGCTATGCTTTTGGAAGCAAGACCCCCCTGCACACCACTTACGCGCCCCACACAGGAGACCTCTGCATGCCCCTTTCTCACACCGCCAGCGGCGACGTCCAGCACGTGCCTTTCGATGACCTGCGCGGCACGCTCGCGCGCATCTTCGAGCGGCATGGCACCAGCGCCGAAGTGGCCGCCGTGCTGGCCCACAACTGCGCCAGCGCCGAACGCGACGGCGCGCACAGCCATGGCGTGTTCCGCATCCCCGGCTACCTGTCGACATTGGCCAGCGGCTGGGTGGACGGCCGCGCCGTGCCGCGTGTGGAGGATGTGGCACCCGGTTACCTGGCGGTGGATGCCGGCAATGGCTTCGCCCAACCCGCCTACCGGGCCGCCTATTCGGCGCTGGTGGCCAAGGCGCGCGCGAACGGCGTAGCGCTGCTGGCAATCCGCAACTCGCACCACTTTGCGGCGCTGTGGCCCGACGTGGAGCCGCTGGCTGACGACGGGTTGGTGGCGCTGGCACTCGTCAACAGCATGGCCTGCGTGGTGCCCAGTGGCGGCACCACGGCGCTCTTCGGCACCAACCCCATCGCCTTCGCCGCGCCCCGCGCGGGCCATGAGCCGCTGGTGTTCGACCTGGCCACCAGCGCCATCGCCCACGGCGACGTGCAGATCGCCGCGCGCGAGGGCCGCCTGCTGCCCGACGGCCACGGCGTGGACCGCCACGGCCAGCCCACGAACGACCCGCGCGCCATCCTGGACGGCGGCGCGCTGCTGCCTTTCGGCGGCGTGCACAGCAGCTACAAGGGCTCGGCCCTGTCGATGATGGTGGAGCTGCTCGCGGCCGCGCTCACGGGCGGCAACTTCTCGTTCGAGTTCGATTGGAGCGGCCACCCCGGCGCACAGACACCCTGGACGGGCGAGCTGATCATCGCCATCGACCCAGCCAAGAGCGCGGGCCGCAGCTTTGCGCAGCGTTGCGAAGACCTGGTGCAGGCCATGGCGGCCGCGGGCCAGACGCGCCAGCCCGGCGAGCGCCGCTACCGCCAGCGCGCACGGTCGCTGAAGGACGGCGTACCGCTGCCTGCCACCACCTGGGCCGAGCTGCAGCGCCTCGCCGACGGGTCAATTTAGAAAATTGAATCAAATGGGCCTGCAGCGCCCAATTAATAAGCGCCAGCAGCTATTAAAACAATAGCGTTTAGGGTTTACTCCGGGAACTGCGCGTCTACTCGCCGCGCACCCGCTCGCCGCGCGCCCGCTTCTCGCGCCGCAGCGCGAACTGCAGACACCCCTGCCCCACCAGCGCCGCGCCCAGCAGCACGCAGGACGAGGCCAGCGCCGGGTTGGAGCCCCAGCCCACCAGCAGGGTGAACAGCGCGCCCAGCGCCATCTGCGCAAAACCGTACAACCCGGCAGCCGCGCCGACGTGGCGCGCATCCACCGTCAGCACCTTGGACAGCGCCGCCGGGCTGGCCATGCCGGCACCCAGCACGAACAGCAGCATCAGCCCCACGGTGGCTTCCAGCGTCAGGTGGCCCCGCAGCTCCAGCGCCAGAAAAACCAGCGCGCAGGCCACACTCACCGCGTTGCCCCACACCAGCAGCCGGCCCAGCCGCATGCTCAGTGCCAGGCGCCGCGTGAGCGCATTGCCGATCGCCATGCCCACCATCACCACACCCAGGGCAATGCCCACGTCGCGCAGCGGGTGCCCCAACTGCTCGGTGATGATGAACGGCGCCGCCGCGATGAAGGCATACACCGCCGTGGTCGCGCAACCACCGCCCACCGCATAGGCCACGAAGGTGGGCGAGCGCAAGAGCGCGGCGTAGGCGCGTGCCAGCCGACCCGGGCTCACACGGCCCGTGGGCGTACCCGTTTCGGGCACCTTGCGCCAGGAAAGCAGCAGCGTCGCCACACCGGCCAAGGCCAGTGCCACGAACACCGCCCGCCAGCCGCCCAGCGCCACCAGGCCCGACCCCACCAGCGGCGCCATGCCGGGGCCGACCATCATCATCAAGTTGAGCAGTGCCAGGGTGCGCACGGCCTCCACCGGGCCATTGGTGTCGCGCACCATGGCGCGCCCCAGCGCCAGCCCGGCACAGCCGCCCAGCGCCTGGATGAACCGCGCAGCGATCAGGGCCGGTGCGATCGGCGCCAGCATGGCGGCGATGCTGCCCGCCGCGTACAGCGCCAGCCCGCCCAGCAGCAGGGGACGCCGTCCCAACGCATCGGACAAGGGGCCGTAGACCAGCTGCCCGAGCGCCAGCCCGACGATGTAGATGCTGATCGTGGCTTGCACCGCCGCGGGCCCCACGCCGAGCGCGCGCGCCGCGTCCGGCAACGCTGGCACGAACATGTGCATGGCCAGAGTGCCGCTCAGGGTGATGAGCACCAGCAGCCACAGCGGGGGTGCGCCGGCAGAAGGCGAAGGGGACGCGCGCATCGCGGAAGGTTAGCAGCCAGGCCGTGGCGTTGGCCGCCGCCGCCGGCCCTCGGCGGACGTCAGACGTCGATGGCCGCGGCCGATCCCGCCTGCTTGCGCAGCTCGAACTTCTGGATCTTGCCGGTGCTGGTCTTGGGCAACTCGCCGAACACCACGGCACGCGGCACCTTGAAGCCCGCCAGGTGCTTCTTGCAGTGCGCCACGATGTCCTCAGGCGTGGCCTGCGCGCCCGCCTTCAGCTCCACGAAGGCGCAGGGCGTCTCTCCCCACTTGGGGTCGGGCTTGGCGACCACGGCGGCGGCCAGCACGTCGGGGTGGCGGTAGAGCACGTCCTCCACCTCGATGGAGGAGATGTTCTCGCCGCCCGAGATGATGATGTCCTTGCTGCGGTCCTTGATCTTGATGTAGCCGTCGGGGTACTGCACCGCCAGGTCACCACTGTGGAACCAGCCGCCACGGAAGGCCTCCTCGGTGGCCTTGGGGTTCTTCAGGTAACCCTTCATGGCGATGTTGCCGCGGAACATGATCTCGCCCATGGTCTCGCCGTCGTGCGGCACGGGCTCCATGGTGTCTGGGTTGAGCACCATGGCCGCGCGTTGCAGGTGGTAGCGCACGCCCTGGCGGGCATTGAGGCGCGCACGCTCGCCGATGTCCAGCGCGTCCCAGGCCGCGTGCTTGGCGCAGACGGTGGCCGGGCCATACACCTCCGTGAGGCCGTACACATGGGTCAGGTCGAACCCCATCTGCTCCATGCCCTCGATCATCGAGGCCGGCGGCGCTGCCCCGGCCACCATGGCCTTCACGCCCGCGGGAACGCCCTCCTTCATCGCCGCAGGCGCGTTGACCAGCAGGCCATGCACGATGGGCGCGCCGCAGTAGTGTGTGACGCCGTGGTTGCGGATGGCGTCGAAGATGGCCTGCGCCTCGACCCGGCGCAGGCACACATTGACGCCCGCGCGCGCCGCCACCGTCCAGGGAAAGCACCAGCCGTTGCAGTGGAACATGGGCAGCGTCCAGAGGTAGACGGCATGCTTGGGCATGTCCCACTCCAGCACGTTGCTGACGGCATTGGTGTGCGCGCCGCGGTGGTGGTAGACCACGCCCTTGGGGTTGCCCGTGGTGCCCGAGGTGTAGTTGAGTGCGATGGCGTCCCACTCGTCGCCGGGCAGTTCCCAGGCGAACTGCGCGTCACCCTGGGCCAGGAAGTCCTCGTACGTCAGCGTGCCCAGGCGCTGCGCGGCCGGGCCGTAGACGGCGTCTTCCACGTCGATGAGCAGCAGCGGCGCCTGCGACTGGCGCAGCGCCAGCGCCTTGGCCATCACGGGGGCGAATTCGGGGTCCACGATCACCGCCTTGGCCTCGCCGTGGTCCAGCATGAAGGCGATGGTCTCCGGGTCCAGCCGGGTATTCAGCGCATTGAGCACCGCACCCGCCATGGGCACGCCGAAATGCGCCTCCACCATCGGCGGGGTGTTGGGCAGCATCACGGCCACGGTGTCGTTCTTGCCGATGCCCGCGCGGCGCAGGCTGCTGGCCAGGCGGCGGCAGCGCGCGTAGGTCTGCCCCCAGGTCTGGCGCAGCTCGCCATGCACGATAGCCAGGCGGTCGGGGTAAACCTCGGCCGTGCGTTCGATGAAGGACAGGGGCGACAGCGGCGCATGGTTGGCTTCGGTGCGCGGCAGATTCTGGTCGTACATGCTGGTCACGTGCGGGGCTCCTTTGTTTCTTGTTCAGGCCGGGAATGCAAGACCCGTTCATTAGTCTTACTGTGTCATAAAAAGTAATGCATGATATGCCCACCTGTCCCTGTGAATGGGGTGCGATGGACATATCCAAAGAATTTGATCGCTACATGGTTCATCTGGCCGAAGGGCTTGGCCATGCCGACCGTCAAGCAGGGTTGGCTGGGTATTGCACCGGCCTGATGCTGCCCCTGTCGCGCAAGAGCGTCGAGCCCATGGCCGCCCGCGTCGATCCGCTGCGAGCCAGCGCCCGGCACCAAGCCCTGCATCACTTTGTTGCCAAGGCCCAATGGAGCGACCAGCAACTGCTCAATCGCGTGGCGCAGTGGGTGGTGCCGCATATGGACTTCAGTGCTGGCGGCTGGTGGATCGTCGATGACACAGGCTTTCCCAAGAAAGGAGTGCACTCGGTAGGCGTGACACGCCAATACTGCGGGGTGCTGGGCAAGCAGGACAACTGCCAAGTGGCTGTCAGCGTCTCGCTGGCCTGCGAACAAGGCAGCCTGCCGGTGGCCTGGCAGCTGTACTTGCCCCGCAACTGGGCCGAAGACACCGAGCGCAGACTCAAGGCCGGGATTCCCGAAGACATCGAGTTTGCGACCAAGCCTCACATTGCCCTGCAAAAGCTACGGGGTCTGCTCTCTGAAGGAGCACCCAGGCACTGCGTGTTGGCCGACGCCGGCTACGGGATCGACTACGCGTTTCGTCAGGGGCTGACCGATCTGGGCTTGTCCTACGTGGTCGGGATCACCTCGGCCGTGGTGGTCTGGCCACCCGGAGTGGAGCCCCTGCCGCCGAAGCCCTACAGCGGCATGGGCCGTCCACCGGTGATGCCACGGCGCACCGCTAAGAGACAGCCTGTGAGCGTCAAGGTATTGGCGCAGTCCTTGCCGGACAGCGCATTCCAGAACATCAGTTGGCGCGAAGGCACAAACGGGCGCCTGACGGGTCGCTTTGCGGCGCTGCGGGTACGCTGCGCCGGGGGCAACGTCGGCAAGGCGCGTCTTCTGCCCCAGCAGTGGCTGCTCATCGAGTGGCCCGCAGATCAGGCCGAGCCCGAGAAGTACTACCTGTCCACGCTGCCCGAAACCACGGCACTGAACGACCTGGTATGCGCCGCGCACATGCGCTGGCGCATCGAGCGCGATTACCAGGATCTCAAGCAGGACCTGGGGCTGGGCCACTATGAGGGACGGGGTTGGCGGGGCTTTCACCATCACGCCAGCCTGAGCATCGCCGCTTACGGTTTCCTGATGGAGCAGCGGCTGAAAGCCGGCAGCGATGCAGGAGGTAAAAAAAACTTCGTCAAACGCCAAGTGCCTGCCGTTTCCCCGGATTACATCCCTCGGGCAAGCCCAGCGCGCGCAGCGTCACGTGCCGGACTCGATCAGGACGCTGCGCCTTCAGTTGAGCGTCGCACTCGCAGGCGCCCTGGGACATTGCCCGCATTGCGCCGCCATTAGCGCTCGACTACGTTTGTGACACAGTAAGA
>NZ_MTBE01000056.1:0-14176 GCF_002916785.1 Diaphorobacter sp. LR2014-1
CTGAGTAACCGTCTTCGAAGTCAAGCGCAATGAAGCGACTTGTCCCAAGGTTTTCCAGTGCGCACCATGGCGTTGAGCGTGGTGAGCAACTTGCGCATGCAAGCGACCAGGGCGACCTTGGGCAACTTGCCAGCGGCCTTCAGACGCTCGTAGAAGGCCTTGATGGCCGGGTTGTAGCGGGTGGCCGTGAGCGTTGCCATGTACAGCACGCGGCGGATCTCGAAGCGCCCGCCTTGTACGCGCCGCCTGCCCTTGCTGCCGCCGGAGTCATTGGCCATGGGCGCCACGCCCACCAATGCAGCGATCTCGCGCCGGTTCAGCCGGCCCAGCTCTGGCAGCTCGGCAATCATCGTGGCACTGGCCACCGGGCCGACTCCCGCAGCCGACTGCAGCAGCGTGTCGAGCTCCCCAAAGTGCTCGCGCACATGCGTGACCATCTGCTCTTCGATCTCATCGAGCTGCGCCTTGATCGCCGCCTCGATGGCCTCGATGCTGGCGTGCAGCTTCTTGGGCGTGATCTGCAGCCGTTGGCGCTCCGAATGGAGCATGGTCAGCAACTGGCGCCTGCGCGTGACCAGGGCCGCGAGCCACTGCTGGCGCTCATCGGCCAGGGGGCGCAAGAAGCGCTGCAGATCGTCGCGGCGCAGCAGCACCGCTGCCAGCTCGGCCAGCGTGCGCGCATCCACCGCGTCGGTCTTGGCCAGGCGTCCCATGGATTTGGCGAAGTCGCGCGCCTGGCGCGGGTTGATGACCGCCACGGGCAGGCCTGTGGCCTGCAGGGCACACGCTAACGCGGCCTCGTAGCCGCCGGTGGCCTCCATCACCACCAGACCCACGTCCAGGGGCTGCAGGGCAGCCGCCAGCGCCGAGTGGCCTTCGGCATCGTTGTCAAACCGCTGGGCGCTGCTCTTGGCACCCAGCACACAGACATCCACGTGCGCCTTGGCCACGTCGATGCCCACCGTCACTGAGGTAACAGACATGATCTTCAGATCCCTTGCTTGTGCATGCGCGCTCAATCAAGGCGCGCGTAACCGTTCGGGCTTCACGAAGACCAGCGCGGCGGCCATGCGTTCTGTACTCAGTCACGGGCTCTATCACCCCAGCGCCTACCAAACTGCACGGGCCGGTCTGGCCGCCTCAACGGCGTTCAGACTCTACCGCGCTGGTCTGGTTTAAAGATACAAGCGCGGGCCAAACCCTCAAGGTGCTGTTTGGCGATCACCTGCGGCCGGTGCTGGTCTGCCTGGCCTTCACCTCGGCGGCGATGTGCGGCTATTGGGGGCTCTTCACCTGGGTGCCTACCTATCTGGCGACGCCTGTGGCGCAAGGCGGGCCTGGCTTTGATCTGTTGAAGTCGACGACCTGGATCGTCGTGATGCAGGCTGGGGCGGCACTCGGCTTCATCGTCTTCGGCTATGTCGCCGATGCGATCGGGCGCCGGCGGGCCTTCATGCTGTTCTTCATCGCCTCCGCCGTTGCGGTGCCGCTCTATGTTGCGATCAAGTCACCGACCGTGCTGCTGTTGTTTGGGCCGCTCGTCGCATTCTTCGGAACCGGCTTCTACAGCGGCTTTGCGCCGACCTTCGCCGAACTCTTCCCCACGCAAATCCGCGCCACCGCACAAGGCTTCATCTACAACACCGGGCGCGCGACGAGTGCGCTCGCCCCGGCGCTGGTGGGATTCGTGTCGCAAGGTAACGGCGTTGCCAGTGCGCTGGGTGCCACCGCTGGATTCTTTGCGCTGGCTGCCGTGCTGGTTTTCCTTTTCCTGCCGGAAACCAAGAGCGAAGTGCTTCAATAGAAGCCGTCGTTCTTTTACCCTGAGGGAGTCATTGATGCCTATCATCCAAATTACCCTGGTCGCCGGGCGCAGCGAAGAGGACACGCAGAACTGCATTCGGGAAGTGGCGCGCACGGTCAGTCGCACCCTGCACGCGCCGCTCTCTACGGTGCGCGTGATGGTGGTCGAAGTACCCGCCACGCGCTTTGCCGTCGGCGACGTGTTGAAGAGCGATGGCGGTGTCGGCATGGGAGACACGGCATGAAGGCAGAGGGCTGCAGGCCCAAATATTCCTGCAGCCCCCGTATCCCTGCAGACCTCTTCGTCGCTCAGCCCTGGCCGGTGCGCGCCAGGTAGCGCTTGCGCCAGAACAGCGCCACCAGCACGGCGGAGATGGTGCCCATGGCGCCCATGGCCCACCAGAAGCCGTCCTGCTGGTGCACCAGCGGGATGAACTCGAAGTTCATGCCGAAGATGGCGGCGATCAGGTTCAGCGGCAGGAAGATGGCCGTGATCACCGTGAGGATGCGCATGATGTCGTTGGTGCGGTTGCCCTGCACCGAGAAATGCATCTGCACGGCGGTCTCTATGCCGTGCTCCAGGCGGCGCACATGGGTCACCACGCGTTCGATGTGCTCCAGCACGTCGCGGCTGCGCACCTTGAGCAGATCCAGCTCGCGCAGGGCGGCGCTGTCCGCGGGCTCGGTCCAGTTGTCCAGCGCGTCCAGCCAGGCGCGCACGGCGGTGCGCTGGTCTTCGCAGACCTCGTCGAGCCGGTGCAGGTTCAGGCGCGCGTCCAGCAGCGCGCCCCAGTTGGCAAAGCGCGTGTGCGGGCGCAGCAGCTCGATCTGCCAGTGGTCGAGCTGGCGCGAGAGTTCGCGGCGCAAGTCCAGGTATCGATCCACGATGTGGTTCACCACGCGCAGCATCAGGTCGGCCGGGCCGGTGGGCAGGCGCGCGCCGGCCACCGGGCCGCTGCGCAGCTCGCGCACCATGGCCTCGGCGGCGTTGGCACCGTTGGTCGCAGGGGCCGCAGCGGGCGTCACCAGGCGAGCGGCATAGGCGTCGCGCACGCCGCAGTCCTCGGGGTGCACGCTGAGCAGCAGCTGATCGAACACGGCAAAACCCACCGGGCTGGTGTCGATGCGGCGCAGCACCGGCGGGCCGCCGCGCGCCTGGTTGGGCAGCGGCACGGCGGCATCGGCCTGCACCTGGGCCAGGCGGCGCACCACCAGCAGGTCGTACTGGGTGGTGTAGTCGTAGTGCGAGGGCAGCTGGGCGTTGAGCAGGTCGGACACATGCAGATCCACCAGCTGCTGGCCGGTGACGCGCTGCAGCAGCGCCTGCAGGCGCGCCAGCTCGGCGCCAAAGGCCGGGCGCGTGCAGGCGATCCAGTAAAAGCCCTGCGCCGGCGCGGCCGCGGGCAGCTCGGGCAGCTCCTGGGCGCCGGCGCCTGGCTGCAGGTGAAAGACGCGGATCGGCGCCGGGGTGGTTTCAGGCAAATCGGCCTCCAGCGCTTGTCTGACAAGCGCAAGCAGCTATTATTTTGTGAGCAGCCGCGCGGCGTCCAGCGCGAAGTAGGTCAGGATGCCGTCGGCGCCCGCGCGCTTGAAGGCCAGCAGCGACTCCATCATCACCTTGTCATGGTCCAGCCAGCCGTTGGCGGCGGCGGCCTTGAGCATGGCGTACTCGCCGCTGACCTGGTAGGCGAAGGTGGGCACCTGGAACTCGTCCTTCACGCGGCGCACCACGTCCAGGTAGGGCATGCCGGGCTTGACCATGACCATGTCGGCGCCCTCGGCCAGGTCCAACGCCACCTCGCGCAGGGCCTCGTCGGTGTTGGCCGGGTCCATCTGGTAGACGTTCTTGTTGCTGCGCCCCAGGTTGGCGGCCGAGCCCACCGCGTCGCGGAACGGGCCGTAGAAGGCGCTGGCGTACTTGGCGCTGTAGGCCATGATGCGGGTGTAGATCTGGCCGTGGGCCTCCAGCGCCTCGCGGATGGCGCCGATGCGCCCGTCCATCATGTCGCTGGGCGCGACCATGTCCACGCCGGCCTGGGCATGGGTCAGGGCCTGGCCTACCAGCAGTTCCACGGTCTCGTCGTTCAGGATGTAGCCGGTGTCGTCCAGCAGGCCGTCCTGGCCGTGGCTGGTGTAGGGGTCCAGCGCCACGTCGGTCATCACGCCGAGGTCGGGGAACTCGGCCTTGAGCTTGCGCACCACGCGCGGGATCAGGCCGTCGGGGTTGAGCGCCTCCTTGCCATCGGGCGTCTTGAGCGCCGCATCGATCGACGGAAACAGCGCGAGCACCGGGATGCCGAGCTTCACGCATTCCTCGGCCACGGGCAGCAGCAGGTCCAGGCTCAGGCGTTCCACGCCGGGCATGGACGCCACGGGTACGCGCAGGTGGGTGCCTTCGTGCACGAACACCGGGTAGATGAAGTCGTGCGGCGTGAGCACGGTCTCACGCACCAGGTTGCGGGTGAATGCATCGCGGCGCAGGCGGCGCGGGCGATTGGCGGGAAAGGGGGTGGGGCTGGACAGATGCATGGCGTCGATTGTCCTTCACTCCCATGCCGGGCTCCACCCCTGCGCTCATCCTTGCGCGGGCCTGCCCGTGGCCGCTGGTGGTAGCCTGTGCCACTTGCCATCTCGCCAGGAGTGCGCCATCACCACCGCAGCACAGGAGCACCGCTGGAACCAGCGGTACATGCAAACCGCAGTGACGCGGCCCTATTGGCGCGTGTGGACTTACGAAACGCCCGCGGTGGTGCTGGGTTGCTCGCAGCGCGCCTATCTGGACGGGGCACGCGCGCGCCTGGCGCTCGGCATGGAGCTGTTGCAGCGCCCCTCGGGCGGCGGTGCGGTGCTGTGCGGCCCGTGGATGGTGAGTTGTTCGGTGGTGCTGCCGCCATCGCACCCCTGGGTGCAGGGCCGCCTGCCCGACAGCTACCAGGGGCTGGGCCAACTGCATGCGCAGGTACTGGCCCCGTGGGGCGTGGCGGCGCGGGCGTTGCCGCCCGATCAGGTTGCCGCTGCCAACGCCCGCGGCGGGCCGGTGGTGCCCTGGGCCTGCTACGGCAGCCTTGCACCGTGGGAAGTGGTGGACGCGGCCGGACGCAAGCTGGTCGGCCTGGCCCAGCGGCGCCAGCGCGCCGGCGTGCTGCTGGTGGCGGGCACCCTGGTCACGCCCCCGGACTGGGCGTTGCTGTGCCAGGCGCTGGACCAGCAGGGCGACGAAGCTGCACTGCGCGCGCGCACCGTTTCGTGCGCCGAACTCAGTGCCCGTGCGCCGGATGCGCAGCAGATGGCCAGCGCCTTGCGCGTGGCGCTGACACAGACGCTGGGTGAAGAAGCGGGCGACGGCGCGGGCGAGGCGGCGGACGACTCCGCGCGCCAGGCAACGGCGCCGAACCGTCCCTAGCGGACGCTCCATCTTGCGCACCCTGGCGGTGGGTGCTAGATTGGCCCCCGGGCGGCCCCTCCGCCCCCCGCTTCACCTCCCTGAGCGGGCCCCGCTGCCTGCGACGCGGCGGGGTTTTCCGCCCGGATTTCCGGGCATTTTTTTGCCTCGTGGCGGTTCCGGGTCCCGACCGGGGCATGCAGCGCCGGCACCGCCACGTACACTGCGCCGATGCTCTGGGTCAAAGCCTTTCACATCGTCTTCGTCGCCAGCTGGTTTGCTGGCCTGTTTTACCTGCCGCGCATCTTCGTCAACCTGGCCATGGTGGCGCCCGGGTCGGTGGCCGAGCGGGAGCGCCTGCTGCTCATGGCGCGCAAGCTGCTGCGCTTCACCACGCTGCTGTCGGTCCCCGCCATCGCGCTGGGCCTGTGGCTGTGGCTGGGCTACGGCATCGGCAAGGGGCCGGGCAACGGCTGGCTGCACGCCAAACTGGCCGTGGTGCTGCTGGTGGTGGGCTACCACCACGCCTGCGCCGTACTGTTGCGCAGGCTGGCTTCCAACGCGGACCAGCACAGCCACCGCTGGTTCCGCTGGTTCAACGAGGTGCCGGTGCTGCTGCTGCTGGTCGCCGTGGTGTTGGTGGTCGTCAAGCCGTTCTGAGATGCAGCGGCTGCAGCGTTGCCCGGCTTCGTTCCCTTGCAATGGGGGCGCCGCGCGGCGGGCGGCAGTGGCCACGGCACGAGGTGATTGAGAGGGCATGCACAAGACGTCCGCCTGGCCTCTGGCGCTCATCTACGCGGCGCTGATCGTCTTCGCCAGCCTGTTCCCCTTCGACGGGTGGCGCGAGCAGGGAATCTCGCCCTGGGTGTTCTTCTCGGCGCGCATCCCGCCGCCGTACTGGACCTGGTTCGACGTCAACATGAACATCGCGGGCTATGCCCCGCTGGGGTTCCTGCTGGCCCTGGCGGGCCTGCGTTCTGGCTGGCCGCGCGCGGCCGTGCCGTTGGCGGCACTGGCGGGTGCGCTGCTGTCGCTGAGCATGGAATACCTGCAGATCTTCCTGCCGCGGCGGGTGCCCTCCAACATGGACTTCGCGCTCAACGCGACCGGTGCGCTGCTGGGAGCGTTGGCGGCCGCGCTGCTGGAGCGCTTCGGGGCCATTGCGCGCTGGAGCCGCTTTCGCGAGCGCTGGTTCGTTCCGCATGCGCGCGGCGCTCTGGTGCTGTTGGCGCTGTGGCCCTGGGCCCTGCTGTTCCCGGCGGCGCTGCCCTTTGGCCTGGGGCAGATGTGGGAGCGGCTGGAGGCCGCGCTCATCGACGCGCTGCAGGACACGCCGTTTCTGCAGTGGCTGCCCGTGCGCGAGGCGCCGCTGGAGCCCCTGTCGCCGGGCGCCGAGCTCATGGCCGTCGCGTTGGGGCTGCTGATCCCCTGCCTGTTGGGCTACTGCGTCATGCGCCATGCGGGGCGCCGCATGGCCTTCGCACTGGCGACGGCCGCCGTGGGCGTGGGCGTGACGGCGCTGTCGTCGCTGTTGAGCTACGGGCCCACGCACGCCTGGGAGTGGCTCACGCTGCCGGCCCGCATGGGCGTGCTCGTTGCCCTGGGGGCGGCCCTGGCGATGGCGGCCGTGCCGCGGCGCGGCTGCGCGGCGTTGCTGCTGCTGGCGCTGATGCTGCACCTGAACCTGCTCAACCAGGCGCCCACCAGCGCCTACTTCGCACAGACGCTGCAGGCCTGGGAGCAGGGGCGCTTCATCCGCTTCTACGGCCTGGGGCAGTGGCTGGGCTGGCTCTGGCCCTATGGGGCACTCGTCTATGTGGTATTGCGGGTGTCGCGCCGCGATGGCGACTCCTAGAATCGTGCCATGAGCGACACCACCCCCCAGTACTACCAGCGCCACATCTTCTTTTGCCTGAACGAGCGCACGAACGGCGAGAACTGCTGCGCCCACCATGGCGCCCAGCAGGCGTTTGACCGCTGCAAGATGCTGGTCAAGCAGCAAGGCCTGATGGGCCCCGGCAAGGTGCGCGTGAACAAGGCGGGCTGCCTGGACCGCTGCGCCGGCGGCCCCATCGCCGTGGTCTATCCCGAAGGGACTTGGTACACCTACGTGGATGAGAGCGACATCGACGAGATCGTGGAGTCGCACCTCAAGAACGGCGTGGTGGTCGAGCGCTTGCTCACGCCGCCGGAACTTGGCCGCTGATTTGCGCTCACTATCCTCTTTGTAGTGTTTTGGGCTCCAGCGCTTTCCCATCCAGCGCGGGCAGCTCTTGATTGAATAGCAACGTGAATGCCCAGACCGAACGCCTGACCCTCACGGGCGCCGCGGGTGCCATCGAAGCCGCGCGCGATGCCGCGGCCGACGGCGTACCGCCGCGCGGCGTGGCGGTGATCGCCCATCCCCACCCGCTCTTCGGCGGCACCATGGACAACAAGGTGGTGCAGACCCTGGCGCGCGCCTTCGTGGCCTGCGGCTGGACGGCCGTGCGCTTCAACTTCCGGGGCGTCGGCGGTACCGCTGGCGTGCATGACGAAGGGCGCGGTGAGCTGGAGGATCTGCTGGCCGTCGTTCACCAGGTGGCGCCCGAGGGGCCTGGCGCCGTGCCGATTGCCCTCGCGGGTTTCTCCTTCGGCGCCTTCGTCACCAGCCACGCGCTGGCGCGCCTGTGGGGTGAGCGTGCGGTGGAGCGTGCCGTGCTCGTGGGCACGGCGGCCAGCCGTTTCAAGGTGGCCGACGTACCCGCCGAGGCCCATCTGCGCACCCTGGTCGTGCACGGCGAAGCCGATGACACCGTGCCCCTGTCCGCTGTGATGGATTGGGCGCGCCCGCAGACACTGCCGGTTACGGTTGTGCCTGGGGGCGGTCATTTCTTTCACGGACAATTGCCGCTGCTCAAGGGCCTGGTCATGCGCCACCTGCAATCCGCGCCCTGACGGCGCGGCACCATTTCTCTTGTGCCGGCCATGCGGTCGGCCCGTTTCTTCTCCCGTCTCCCGAGTGCCTGTTCCCACCATGAAGTCTCTTTTGTCCTCCCTGCGAACCCTTGCCTGCGCCGCCCTGATGGCCCCCGCCATCCTCTGGGCGCAGGTGCCCCAACCGCCGGAGATCGCCGCCCGCAATTACATGCTGGTGGACGTGACGGCCGGCCAGGTGCTGGCGACCAAGGACATCGACGCGCCGGTGGAGCAGGCTTCGCTGACCAAGCTCATGACGGGCTATCTGGTCTTTGACGCACTGCGCGCCAAGAAGATCACGCTGGAGCAGCGCCTGCCGGTGAGCGAGCGCGCCTGGAAGATGCCGGGTTCGCGCATGTTCATCGATCCCAAGATGCAGGTTCCGGTGGACGACCTGCTCAAGGGCATGATCGTGCAGTCGGGTAACGACGCCACCGTGGCCCTCGCCGAAGGTGTGGGCGGTACGGTGGAAAACTTCGTGCGCCTGATGAACGAGCAGGCCAAGGCGCTGGGCATGACGAACACCGCCTACAAGAACCCCGAGGGGTTGACGGAGCCCGGCCACACCACCACCGCGCGCGACCTGGCCACGCTGGCCACCCGGCTGATGCAGGACTTCCCCGAGTACATGCACTACTACTCGACCAAGCAGTACCGCTACGAGGGCACGCCAGCCTCCAACAGCAACAACCGCAACATGCTGCTGTTCCGCGATCCATCGGTGGACGGCCTGAAGACCGGCCATACCGCCGCCGCGGGCTATTGCCTGGTCGCCACGTCCAAGCGCGAGTTTCCCAATGTGGGGCAGCGCCGCATGCTGTCCATCGTGCTGGGGGCCGCGAGCGAGAACGCCCGCGCCAACGAGAGCCAGAAGCTGCTGAACTGGGGCTACACGGCGTTCGATTCGGTGAAGCTGTTCGACGCTGGCCAGGCTGCCGCCACGCCCGCCGTGTGGAAGGGCACGCAGAGCACCCTCAAGATCGGCCGCCCTGAAGCCATCGTGATCACCGTGCCTTCGGGCAGCGCGGGCAAGGTCACGACCGAGATCGTGCGCAAGGACCCGCTGGTCGCGCCCTTCACCAAGGGTCAGGCCATCGGCACGCTGAAGGTGAAGCTGGGTGAGCAGCAGGTGGCCGAGGTGCCCTTGGTGGCGCTGGAGGATGTGGCACAGGCCGGCATTTTCGGCCGCGCCTGGGACGCCATTCGCCTCTGGATCAAGTAAACGCCATGCTTTGGAGGCGGCTCAACCGGGGGCATCGTCCCCGGATTGCCTGTCCGCGCCCAAACTGGTACATTAGAAGGCTTTTCGGAATTTCCGAAGGGTTTCACGTTTTCGCTTTTTATAGCAATTCACGTTTAGGGACGTATTAATGCCAACCATTAACCAACTCGTGCGTCAGGGCCGCACGGTCGAAGTTGTCAAATCCAAAAGCCCTGCTATGGAAAACTGCCCCCAGCGCCGTGGCGTGTGCACCCGTGTGTACACCACGACGCCGAAGAAGCCTAACTCCGCTCTGCGTAAGGTCGCCAAGGTGCGCCTGACCAACGGTTTCGAGGTGATCTCCTACATCGGCGGTGAAGGCCACAACCTGCAAGAGCACAGCGTGGTGCTGGTGCGCGGCGGTCGTGTGAAGGACTTGCCCGGTGTGCGTTACCACATCGTGCGCGGTTCGCTGGACCTGCAAGGCGTCAAGGATCGCAGGCAGGCCCGCTCCAAGTACGGCGCGAAGAAGCCCAAGGCCAAGTAAGCCCTGGACCTTTCGGTCTGAGATTTTTCGGTGCTGTTCCCGCGTGGCGCGGTGACACAGCGTAGTGACCCTAAACGCAGGTGTTCTGCGCGGGTCGAGTAAGTGGGAGTCCTGAATGGCTCTCGCGGTGCCGGGAACGGTGCCAACTGAAGCAAAGATAGAGGTAAAAAATGCCACGTCGTCGCGAAGTCCCCAAACGTGAAATCCTGCCGGATCCCAAGTTCGGCAATGTCGAGCTGTCCAAATTCATGAACGTGATCATGGAAGGCGGCAAGAAAGCAGTTGCAGAGCGCATCATTTATGGCGCCCTGGATCTGATCTCCCAGAAGCAGCCTGAAAAGGATGCTCTGGAAGTGTTCGTCACGGCCATCAACAACGTGAAGCCGATGGTCGAAGTGAAGTCCCGCCGTGTGGGCGGTGCCAACTACCAGGTGCCCGTGGAAGTGCGTCCCGTGCGCCGTCTGGCCCTGTCGATGCGCTGGATCAAGGAAGCCGCCCGCAAGCGCGGCGAGAAGTCCATGGCCCAACGCCTGGCCAACGAGCTGATGGAAGCCACCGAAGGCCGTGGTGGCGCCATGAAGCGTCGTGACGAAGTGCACCGCATGGCCGAAGCCAACAAGGCCTTCAGCCACTTCCGCTTCTAAACCAGACGGAAGTCATCAAGGGTTCATCTCTGATCACGATAAAGGCCGCAGGCGTGCACAAGCGCGCTGCGGCCTTGTGTTGATGGAGGCCCTTAAGACAATAGTCGCGCGCAGCGTGCGGCTCCGAAACCCAAGCGATCAACCAAGGATTCATCATGGCTCGCAAAACACCCCTTGAGCGCTACCGCAATATCGGTATCTCCGCACACATCGACGCTGGCAAAACCACGACGTCCGAGCGTATCCTGTTCTACACGGGCGTGACCCACAAGCTGGGCGAAGTGCACGACGGCGCAGCCACCACCGACTGGATGGAGCAAGAGCAAGAGCGCGGCATCACGATCACCTCGTCCGCCGTGACCTGCTTCTGGAAGGGCATGGACCTGTCCCGCCCCGAGCACCGCATCAACATCATCGACACCCCCGGCCACGTGGACTTCACCATCGAGGTGGAGCGTTCCATGCGCGTGCTGGACGGCGCCGTTATGGTGTACTGCGCCGTGGGTGGCGTGCAGCCCCAGTCCGAGACTGTGTGGCGCCAAGCCAATAAGCACAAGGTGCCCCGCCTGGCATTCGTGAACAAGATGGACCGTACCGGCGCCAACTTCTTCAAGGTCTATGACCAGATGAAGCTGCGCCTGAAGGCCAACCCTGTGCCCATCGTGGTGCCGATCGGTGCGGAAGACAACTTCCAGGGCGTGGTCGACCTGCTGAAGATGAAGGCCATCATCTGGGACGAGGCCTCGCAAGGCATGAAGTTCGAATACGGCGAGATCCCCGCCGAGCTCGTCGACACCTGCAAGAAGTGGCGCGAGAACATGGTGGAAGCCGCCGCCGAAGCCAGCGAAGAGCTGATGAACAAGTACCTGGAAGAGGGCGACCTGTCCGAGGCCGAGATCATCGGCGGCCTGCGCCAGCGCACCATCGCCACGGAAATCCAGCCCATGCTGTGCGGCTCCGCGTTCAAGAACAAGGGCGTGCAGCGCATGCTCGACGCCGTGCTGGATCTGCTGCCCTCGCCCGTGGATATCCCCGACGTGGCCGGTACCGATCCCGACGACGAAGAGAAGAAGCTGTCGCGCAAGGCCGACGACAACGAGAAATTCTCGGCCCTGGCATTCAAGCTGATGACTGACCCGTTCGTGGGCCAGCTGACTTTCGTGCGCGTGTACTCGGGCGTCCTGACCAAGGGTGACACCGTGTTCAACGCCGTGAAGGGCAAGAAGGAGCGTATCGGCCGTATCGTGCAGATGCACGCCAACGAACGCCAGGAAATCGAGGAAATTCGCGCTGGCGACATCGCTGCCTGCGTGGGCCTGAAGGACGTGACCACCGGTGACACGCTGTGCGATATCGAATCGCCCATCGTGCTGGAAAAAATGGTGTTCCCCGAGCCTGTGATCGCACAGGCCGTCGAGCCCAAGTCCAAGGCTGACCAGGAAAAGATGGGTATTGCCCTGTCGCGCCTGGCCGCCGAAGACCCGTCGTTCCGCGTGCGCACCGATGAAGAATCGGGCCAGACCATCATCGCCGGCATGGGCGAGCTGCACCTGGAAATCATCGTGGACCGCATGAAGCGCGAGTTCAACGTGGAAGCCAACGTGGGCAAGCCCCAGGTGGCCTACCGCGAAACCGTGCGCAAGACCGTCACCGACGTGGATGGCAAGTTCGTGCGCCAATCCGGTGGTAAGGGTCAGTACGGCCACGTGGTGTTCACGCTGGAGCCGCAAGAAGCCGGCAAGGGCTTCGAGTTCGTCGACGAAATCAAGGGCGGTGTGGTTCCTCGCGAATACATCCCTGCGGTGGAGAAGGGCGTGATCGAAGCGCTGACCTCCGGCGTGTTGGCGGGTTACCCCGTGGTGGACGTCAAGGTGCGCCTGACCTTCGGTTCGTACCACGACGTGGACTCGTCCGAGCAGGCGTTCAAGATGGCCGCCATCTTCGGCTTCAAGGAAGCGGCTCGCAAGGCCAACCCCGTCATCCTCGAGCCCATGATGGCCGTGGAAGTCGAGACGCCCGAGGACTACGCTGGCACCGTGATGGGTGACCTGTCCAGCCGTCGTGGCATGGTGCAGGGCATGGACGACATGGTCGGCGGCGGCAAGGCCATCAAGGCCGAAGTCCCGCTGTCCGAGATGTTCGGCTACGCCACGCAGCTGCGCTCCATGACGCAAGGTCGCGCGACGTACACGATGGAGTTCAAGCACTACGCCGAAGCACCGCGCAACGTGTCCGAAGCCATCGTTGCGGCTCGCGCCAAGTAAGCCGGGCATATAAGCAAAAAGAGCTGCTAACGCTTGCCCATCAAGCGCAAGCAGCTCCTGTTTTTCTAGCAAGTTTCTTGCAATCTGCGATCCGGTGCCGTCCTGTTGCACTGTGCGGGCCGAACCAGCAACCGGATGCAGACGTTAAACCCTCACACAGGCATTGCTCTTTTGGAGTTCGAAAATGGCAAAAGGTAAGTTTGAACGTACCAAGCCCCACGTGAACGTGGGCACGATCGGTCACGTGGACCATGGCAAGACGACGCTGACGGCGGCCATCGCCACGGTGCTGTCCAAGAAGTTCGGCGGCGAAGCCAAGGGCTACGACCAGATCGACAACGCCCCTGAAGAAAAGGCGCGCGGCATCACGATCAACACCTCGCACGTGGAATACGAAACGGCCACCCGCCACTACGCCCACGTCGACTGCCCCGGCCACGCCGACTACGTCAAGAACATGATCACCGGCGCCGCTCAGATGGACGGCGCCATCCTGGTGTGCTCGGCCGCTGACGGCCCGATGCCCCAGACGCGCGAGCACATCCTGCTGGCCCGTCAGGTGGGCGTGCCCTACATCATCGTGTTCCTGAACAAGTGCGACATGGTCGACGACGAGGAACTGCTTGAGCTGGTCGAAATGGAAGTGCGCGAGCTGCTGGACAAGTACGACTTCCCCGGCGACGACACCCCCATCATCCGCGGCTCCGCCAAGCTGGCCCTGGAAGGTGACCAGTCCGACAAGGGCGAACCCGCCATCCTGCGCCTGGCCGAAGCCCTGGACACCTACATCCCCACGCCTGAGCGCGCCGTGGACGGCGCCTTCCTGATGCCCGTGGAAGACGTGTTCTCCATCTCCGGCCGCGGCACCGTGGTGACCGGCCGCATCGAGCGCGGCATCATCAAGGTCGGCGAAGAAATCGAAATCGTCGGTATCCGCGACACGCAAAAGACCACCGTCACCGGCGTGGAAATGTTCCGCAAGCTGCTGGACCAGGGCCAGGCTGGCGACAACGTGGGCCTGCTGCTGCGCGGCACCAAGCGCGAAGACGTCGAGCGCGGCCAAGTGCTGTGCAAGCCCGGCTCCATCAAGCCCCACACCCACTTCACGGCTGAGGTGTACGTGCTGAGCAAGGACGAAGGCGGCCGTCACACGCCCTTCTTCAACAACTACCGTCCCCAGTTCTACTTCCGCACCACCGACGTGACCGGCTCCATCGAACTGCCGGCCGACAAGGAAATGGTGATGCCCGGCGACAACGTGTCGATCACCGTGAAGCTGATCAACCCCATCGCCATGGAAGAAGGCCTGCGCTTCGCTATCCGCGAAGGCGGCCGTACCGTGGGCGCCGGCGTCGTTGCCAAGATCATTGCGTAATC
>NZ_MTBE01000057.1:0-13778 GCF_002916785.1 Diaphorobacter sp. LR2014-1
CTTGATCTGGTCGGTGCTCAGGGCCGCAATCTGCGCGGCCCCCAGGCCCTTGATTTGATCCGTGCTCAGGCTTTGCACCTGGTCGGTGGTCAGCCCCTTGATTTGCGCCGCACTCAGGGCCGCCAGCTGCGACGTGCCCAGCTTGGCCAGGTCGGCCGTTTCCATGGCCTTAATCTGCGCCACGCTCATGCCCTTGATCTGGGCGGTGGTCAAGGCGCTGGCCTGGTCGGTGGTCAGCGCGGCAATCTGGTCTGAATTCAGCCCCTTGATCTGGGATGCGCTCAGCGCCGCGAAGTCATCGCCCAGCGCCTGGATCTGGCTGGTGCCCAAGCCTGCCAGCTGCTTGGCGTCAAGCAGCTTGACCTGCTCGGAGGTCAGGGTCTGGATGGCATCCGTCCCCAGTTTGGACAGCTGATCCGTCGTCAGGCCCTTGAGCTGATTGGCCTGCAGCACGGAGGTGTCATACGTCAGCATGCCGCCCGCGAACTCGTCGGCATTGAAGCCCTTCATCTGCGCGGCGCTGAAATAGATCACGTCGCGCGTCTCAATGGCCGCGATCTGGCTGGAAGTCAGCGCATTGATCTGCGCCGTCGTCATCGACCTGATGTCTTTTTCTGTCAGATCGCCAATCTGCTTCGTCGTAAGTGCCGCGATTTGCGAACCCGACATTCCTCGAATAACCGACATAGTGGTTTCCTTTCGTCAAAAGTCAGGGCACTTTTCGCAGCCGGAATGGCACCGCCCCCTATCCCGTAGCCTTCTAACGGCGCCCCGGTGAAAAACTTGAGAGGTTTTTTTACAAACCTTGCAAAAAAACCATGAAAACGGGCCGGGCGAAGGGCTCACGGAGCGCCGGAACCGGCGGATTGGCCGGTTTTCCACCCATTTATCCAGCCAATGGGGCAGGCACTGTCTCCCCACAATTCCCCCATCGTTCCCAACGAGTCCGCCGGAAGGGTAGTGCTTGAGCCGGCAGAAATCATTGTTTGCAGCCTCGCAGGAGTTCCGTCATGGCATCCACTATCAATACCAACGTCGCCTCGCTCACGGCCCAGCGCAACCTGGGTGTGAGCCAGAGCTCGCTCAACACCACCATTCAGCGCCTGTCGTCGGGCCTGCGCATCAACAGCGCCAAGGACGACGCCGCCGGTCTGGCCATCTCGGAGCGTTTCACCACGCAAATCCGGGGCATGAACCAGGCGGCGCGCAATGCCAACGACGGCATTTCGCTGGCGCAGGTGGCCGAAGGCGCCCTGGCAGGGGCCGGCAACATCCTGCAGCGGGTGCGTGAGCTGGCCGTGCAGTCGGCCAACGCCACCAACAGCGCATCCGACCGCCAGGCGCTGAACGCCGAGGTGAACCAGCTCACCGCCGAGCTGGACCGCATCGCCAAGACCACCGAGTTCAACGGCCGCAAGCTGCTGGACGGCTCTTTCACCAGCGCGCAGTTCCAGGTGGGCGCCAACGCCAACCAGACCATTACCGCCACCTCGGCCAACTTCAGCACCAATGCCTATGGCAACTACCGCATCGGCGGCAAGGCGGCCACGGCGACGGACACGGCGGGCGACCTGACGCTGGGCAGCGTGCCCGGTGCCGTGCTGGCGCAGGGCGGCTCGGGGGCTTCGGCCATCGCGGGCGGCGATCTGACCATCAACGGCGCCTTTGGCAGCGCCACCCTCGCTTACCCCCCGGGTTCCACGGCCAAGGACGTGGCCGCCCTGGTCAACGCCCAGACCGAGAAAACCGGCGTGACCGCCTCGGCGCGCACCGAGGTGGGCCTGGGCGACTTCCAGCCCGGCAGCTCCTACACGCTGCAGCTGGCGTCGGACAACGGCACCAACCAGCCCGTGACCATTTCCTTCACCGTGGGCTCGCCCCTGAATGCCGACAGCCTGAGCGACGCCGCCAAGGCATTCAATGACGCCGCCGCCAAGACCGGCATCGTGGCCCGGGTGAGCAACGACGGGCAGGGCGTGATATTGACCAATGCCGCAGGCAACGACATCAAGATCATCAACAACTCCCAGGTCGGCACGGATCTGAGCGTCAACGAGCCCAACTCCAACCCCGCCGCACCCATTGCGGGCACGGGCGCGTTGGCCGAAGCCGCAGCCGCTCCCTGGGCTGACGGTGACGCCACCTTCATCACCGGCCAGATCGTGCTGGACTCGTCCAAGTCCTTCAGCGCGGTGGATGCCAGCGGCGCCTCGCCCGGCGGCTTTCTGATCGACACCGTCGCCACGGCCGGCCAGCTGCAGACCGTGCAGAACATGGACGTGAGCACGGTGGACGGCGCCAACCGCACGCTGGCCATCGTGGACGCGGCCATCGCGGCCATCAGCGGCCAGCGCGCCAACTATGGCGCCCTGCAGTCGCGCTTCGAGACGGCCATCGCCAACCTGAATGTGTCGTCGGAAAACATGTCCGCCTCGCGCAGCCGCATCCAGGATGCCGACTTTGCCCAGGAGACGGCCAACCTGTCGCGCGCGCAGATCCTGCAGCAGGCGGGCACCGCCATGGTGGCCCAGGCCAACCAGATTCCGCAGGGCGTGCTGGCGCTGCTGCAACAGTAAGGCTCCGGCCTTCATTCGCTATCATTTAAATAGCCTACAGCCGTTGATTTACAAGGGCTGTAGGCTTTTTTTATGCTCAAAGCGCCTGGCAAACGCCTGGCAAGCGCCTGGCATCAGGCGCGCGGGCGCCCGCCGTCATCCCGGACGCTGGCGGGATATCTGGCCCGGATTCATTTTTGTCCGCGACAATCCGATACATCAGCCCACAATCACAATAAGTCCTGAACGCGGCACCTCCGCGCCCATCCGCTCACCGCCATCCGCACCCCGCGCCTCCCAGCATGAACGTCATCATTGGTTACCTCGTCAGCCTGGTCTGCGTCTTTGGCGTGTTCATCCTGCACGGCGGGGCCATTGGCGTGGTGCTCAAGGCCCTGCCCTTTGAAATGGCCACCATCGGCGGCGCGGCGCTGGGGGCGTTCATCGTGAACAACCAGCCCAAGGTGATCAAGGCCACCCTGAAGTCCATTCCCTCGGCGCTCAAGGGCTCCAAGTACACCAAGGCGCGCTACATGGAGCTGATGGCCATGCTCTACGAAATTCTGCAGAAGGCGCGCAAGGAGGGCCTGATGGCGATCGAGGCCGACGTGGAGGCGCCCCAGGATTCCGAGCTGTTCAAGAAATTCCCCACCGTGGGCACCGACCCGCACGTCATCGAGTTCACCACCGATTACCTGCGCATGATGGTCTCGGGCAACCTGAACGCGCACGAGATCGAGGCGCTGATGGACAACGAGATCGAGACCCACCACCAGGAAGCGCACGCGCCGGTGGCCGCGCTCACCCGCATGGCGGGCGGCCTGCCGGCGTTCGGCATCGTGGCCGCCGTGCTGGGGGTGGTGAACACCATGGGCTCGGTGGGCCAGCCGCCAGCGGTGCTGGGCGGCATGGTGGGCTCGGCGCTGGTGGGCACCTTCCTGGGGATTCTGCTGGGCTATGCCTTCGTGGAGCCGCTGGCCGGCCTGCTGGAGCAGAAGGCCGACGACGCCGCCAAGGAGTACGAGTGCATCAAGTCCACCCTGCTGGCCAGCATGCAGGGCTACAACCCGGCCACGGCGATCGAGTTCGGGCGCAAGGTGCTGTTTTCTGGCGACAGGCCGGGCTTTGCCGAGCTGGAGGCCCACGTGAAGGGCAAGAAGTAAGCAGGCGGAGGCAGCCATGGCCGAGAAGAAACTCCAACCCATCATCATCAAGCGCGTCAAGAAGTCCGCCCACGCCGCGCACGGCGGCGCCTGGAAGATCGCCTACGCCGACTTCATGACGGCCATGATGGCCTTCTTCCTGCTGATGTGGCTGCTGGGCTCCACGGCCAAGGGCGAGCTGCAGGGCATTGCGGCGTATTTCTCCTCGCCGCTCAAGGTGGCGATGCAGGGCGGCGACGGCGCGGGCAACAGCTCCAGCATCATCCCGGGCGGCGGCAACGACCTGTCCAAGGTGCACGGCCAGGTGCGCCGCTCCAACGCCGAGGAAAACACCAGCCAGCGCAGCATCGAGGCGTCGCGCGCCGAGCGCGCGCGGCTGGACGCGCAGCGCATCAAGGCCCTGCAGGCCAAGATAGACGCCGTGATCACCGCCAACCCGCGCCTGCACGAGTACCAGTCGCAAATCCGGCTCGACCTGACGCCGGACGGGCTGCAGATCCAGATCGTGGACGAGCAGAACCGCCCCATGTTCGACAGCGGCAGCGCCATGGTCAAGCCGTACATGCGCGACATCCTGCGCGAGATCGGCGCCGCGCTGGGCGGGGTGGAAAACCGCATCAGCCTGTCCGGCCACACCGATGCCACGCCCTATGGCAACGGCGAGCGCGGCTACAGCAACTGGGAGCTGTCGGCCGACCGCGCCAATGCCTCGCGCCGCGAGCTGGTGGCCGCAGGCATGCCCGACGGCCAGCTGGGCCGCGTGGTGGGCCTGGCGGCCAGCGACCTGCTGGAGCCGGAGAACCCGCGCGCCGCAGTGAACCGCCGCATCACCATCACCATCCTCACGAACGAAGCCGAGGAGCGGCTCATGGGCAAGAAGAATGTCGCATTCCCCTTGGAGCCAGCCGCCGCAGAAAAGCAGGACAATCCTGCCTCAACCCCCGACCAGCGGTAACAACTTGTCGCGCCGCCGGTGACTAACGACAATAGCCCCCACCTTTGTACCGAAAGGGTCCTTTGTGTCCTCCGCCCTTCGTTTTCTGATCGTTGATGACTTCTCCACCATGCGGCGCATCGTGCGCAACCTGCTCAAGGAAAGCGGCTACACCGAGGCCGACGAGGCCGAGGACGGCGTGGTGGCGCTGAACAAGCTGCGCAACAGCAAGTTCGACTTCGTGGTCACCGACATCAACATGCCGAACATGAACGGCTTTCAGCTGCTGACCGAAATCAAGAAGGACGACACCCTCAAGCACCTGCCGGTGCTGATGGTGACGGCCGAGGCCCGCAAGGAAGACATCGTGGCCGCAGCCCAGGGCGGCGCTGCGGGCTACATCGTCAAGCCGTTCACCAAGGCCACGCTGGAAGAAAAAGTCACGCTGATTCTCAAGAAGCTGGGGCTGTGAACATGTCGGTCGCTGATCAAGGAATGCCAGCAGGCGCCGCAGCCAGCGGCGCCGACGATGTGCACCAGAAAATCGGCCTGCTCACGCGCCAGCTGCACACCGCGCTCAACGAACTGGGCTACGCCGACCAGCTGCGCGGCAGCATGGGCGAGCTGCCCGACGCGCAAAGCCGCCTGTCCTACATCGCGCGGCTGACGGGCGAGGCCGCCGAGAAGGTGCTGGGCCGCGTGGAGCAGGCCAAGTCGCTGAACGGCCGCATGACCTCGGAGACGCAGCGCGTGACCGCCTCCCTGGTGGCCGACCCGGTGGCCGCCGTGGCCAAGGGCGAGGTCTATAACTTCCTGACCGACGTGAACCGCGCCACCCAGGAGGCCGACAGCCACCTGACCGAGATCATGATGGCGCAGGACTTCCACGACCTCACCGGCCAGGTGATCGCGCGCGTGGTGAACCTGGCGGCGACCATAGAGAGCCAGCTGGTGGAGCTGCTGATCCAGACCGCGCCGCCCAACGCCCCGCCGCCCCCCGCCCCCGAGCCGCGCCGCGAGGATTTGCACGGCCCCGTGGTCAACCCCGAGTCCACCCCCGACGTGGTCACCAGCCAGTCGCAGGTGGACGACCTGCTGGCCAGCCTGGGGTTCTAAGAGCGTGTTCTGCATGGTAGTTTGAGCCATTTCTGCCTCAAGCCCAGGTGAATCAAGGGCATGCAGCTATTGATTCAATAGCACAAAAGGCGCGGCGGCAATCGCCCGCAGTGGCGGGCACAGCCGCAGGCACACCGGCGAATAGCGCCGTCCCAGCCCCTTTATTCGGGCTTTAGCTTGTTCCGTGGTTTCCGACAATGGCATGGCCCTGTGAGGTGATGCCACCATGGATTCGAGCCAAGACAAAAACCTACCCGCCAGCGAGCGAAAGCTCCAGAAAGCGCGCACCGACGGCCAGGCCGCCCGCTCGCGGGACTTGTCGCACCTGGCCATTCTGGGCGTGGGCGCGGTGGCGCTGCTGGCGCTGGCGCCCTGGTTCGTGGAATACCTGCAGCGCGCCATGCGCATGCAGCTGGTGTTCGACGCCGCCACGGTGCAGGCGCCGCGCCAGATGCTGCAGCGCCTGCAGACCATGGTGGGCGTGGGGCTGCTGGCCAGCGCCTCGTTTGCGCTGCTGACCAGCGGCGCGGCGCTGCTGGCCGCCGTGGGCGCGGGCGGCTGGATTTTCAGCTTCAAGCCCATCACGCCGCAGTTCAACCGGCTCAACCCGCTGTCGGGCTTTGCCAATCTGTTTTCCAAGCAGCAGCTGGCCAACGTGGCCAAGATGGTGCTGATGGCGGCCGTTCTCACCGCCGTGGCCTGGAACTTCATGGGCAACAGCATCGAGAAGATGGCCCTGCTGATGCTGCAGCCCTCGCCGCAGTCGCTGCGCGCGGTGGGCGACTGGATCATCTCGGGCGCCAGCCTGCTGCTGCTGGTGGTGTTCGCCTTCGCGGTGGTGGACGTGCCGCTGCAGGCGTTCTTCTTCAAGCAGCGCCTGAAGATGACCCACCAGGAGGTCAAGCAGGAGCACAAGGAATCCGACGGCAACCCGCAGATCAAGGGCCGGCAGCGCCAGCGCGCGCGCGAGATTGCCGACGGCGCCAGCATTACCGCCGTGCCCAAGGCCGACTTCGTGGTCATGAACCCGACCCACTACGCCGTGGCCCTGCGCTACGACGAAGCCACCATGGGCGCGCCCCAGGTCATCTCCAAGGGCACGGACTTGCTGGCCTTCAAGATTCGGGACATCGCCCGCGCGCACGACGTGCCGGTGCTGCAGTCGCCCATGCTGGCGCGCGCGCTGTACGCCCACGCCGAGCTGGAGCAGCCCATACCCGCCCAGCTCTACACCGCCGTGGCCCAGGTGCTGGCCTATGTCTATCGCCTGAAGGCGTCGCTGCGCGGCGCGGGGCCCCTGCCCGGCGAGCAGCCCGAGCCCTACGTGCCGCCTGAGCTCGACCCGCATCACAAGCCGTCCGCGCCAGCAGACCCGGCCGGAGTTTGAAAATGAACACCCCCACCTCCCTCCAATCCATGAGGCAATGGGCCGGCACCAACGGCCTGATCCTGCAGGGGCTGTCGGCCCCGCTGCTGGTGGTGGCCATCCTGGCGCTGATGGTGCTGCCCATCCCCGCGTGGCTGCTGGACACCTTCTTCACCCTGAACATCGCCGTGGCGCTGATGGTGATGATGGTGGCGGCCTACATGATCCGGCCGCTGGACTTCGCGGCCTTCCCCTCGGTGCTGCTGCTGACCACGCTGATGCGCCTGTCGCTGAACGTGGCCTCGACCCGCGTGGTGCTGCTGGAGGGCCACACCGGCCCGGGCGCGGCGGGCGCGGTGATCGAGGCCTTCGGCCACTTCCTGATCGGCGGCAACTTTGCCGTGGGCCTGATCGTGTTCGCCATCCTGGTGGTCATCAACTTCGTGGTGATCACCAAGGGCGCGGAGCGCATCGCCGAGGTGTCGGCCCGCTTCACGCTGGACGCCATGCCCGGCAAGCAGATGGCTGTCGATGCCGACCTGAACGCCGGCCTGATCGACGACAAGGAGGCCAAGCGCCGCCGCCTGGAGGTGCAGGAAGAGGCCAACTTCTTCGGCTCCATGGACGGCGCCAGCAAGTTCGTGCGCGGCGACGCGGTGGCGGGCATCCTGATCCTGATCATCAACATCGTCGGCGGCTTTGCCATCGGCATGATTTCCCACGGCCTGTCGGCCAGCGAGGCGGCCAACAGCTACATCCTGCTGGCCGTGGGCGACGCGCTGGTGGCGCAGATTCCGGGCCTGCTGATCTCGGTGGCCTCGGCCATGGTGATCTCGCGCGTGGGCAAGGAGTCCGACATGGGCCAGCAGATCGTGCAGCAGCTCTTCATGTCGCCGCGCGTGCTGGGGGTGACGGCGGGCGTGCTGATTCTGCTGGGCGTGGTTCCGGGCATGCCGCACATCGTGTTCCTGAGCATGGGCAGCCTGTTCGGCTATGGCGCCTGGGCGCTGCTGCGGCGCAAGAAAGCCCCCCCGCCCGAGGAAGAAGCCCCCGCCCCCGCAGGCGACGGCGAGGCCAGCTGGGACGACCTGCAGCCCGTGGACCTGCTGGGCCTGGAGCTGGGCTACCGCCTCATCACCCTGGTGGACAAGAACCGCCAGGGCGACCTGCTCACGCGCATCAAGGGCGTGCGCCGCAAGTTTGCGCAGGAGGTGGGCTTTCTGCCGCCCGCCGTGCACGTGCGCGACAACCTGGAGCTGAAACCCAGCGCCTACCGCATCACGCTGCGCGGCGTGGTGACGGGCGAGGGCGAAGCCTTCCCCGGCATGTTCCTGGCCATCAACCCCGGCGGCATCAGCACCCCGCTGATCGGCACGCCCACCACCGACCCGGCCTTCGGCCTGCCCGCGCACTGGATCGACGCCGCGCAGAAGGAAGCGGCACAAATGGCGGGCTTTACCGTGGTTGATTCGGAAACCGTGATGGCGACCCATTTGTCACACTTGATGCAAGTGCACGCCGCCAAGCTCCTGAGCCGCACCGAGACACAGCAACTCGTGGAGCATGTGGCCCGGCTGGCACCCAAACTCATCGAAGAAGTCGTGCCCAAAATGGTCTCCATCACCACGTTCCAGAAAGTGCTGCAGCTGCTGCTGGAGGAGAGCGTGCACATCCGCGACATCCGCACCATCATCGAGACGCTGGCGGAACACGCCGGCAGCACGCAAGACCCCGTGGAACTGGCGCGCCGCGTGCGCATCGCCCTGTCCCCCGCCATCGTGCAGCAGATCTACGGCCCCACGCGCGAGCTCAGCGTCATCGCCATCGAGCCCGGGCTGGAGCGCCTGCTGATGCAGGCCCTGGGCAATGCCAGCGGCCCGGCGCTGGACCCCGGCGTGGCCGACCTGCTCACCCACAAGGCCGCCGAAGTCGCCCTGCAGCAGGAAGAGCTGGGCATGCCCGCCTGCCTGCTGGTGCCCGACCAGATCCGCAACGCCATCGCCCGCCTGGTGCGGCGCGTGGCTCCCCGCTTGCAGGTGCTCGCCCACAGCGAGATTCCTGAGACCCACACCATCCGCATCGGCCCGATCCTCAAAGGTGCATCCGCATGAACATCAAACGCTTTACCGCTCCCACCGCACGGGAGGCCCTGGCCAAGGCGCGCATGGCCTTCGGTGAAGGCACACTGATCCTGTCCAACCGCCCCACGGCGGGCGGCGTCGAGGTGGTGGCCACGGCCGAGGACGCGCTGTCGTCCCTGCACGGCGGTGCCGAGCCGGCACCCAACCGTCTGCAGGAGCGCGCCGACGACCTGGCCGCGAGCCAGCCGGTGCGCATGTCCCAGACGCAGCCCCATACAGCCCCTGTCCCGCAGCCCGCACGCCAGCCGGCGCCCGCGGCACGCAGCACCGTGGCGCACGACACCGAGCAACTGGCCATGAGCACGCTGTCGTTCCAAGACTATGTGCGCGAGCGCATGCTGCGCCGCCGCCACGAGGCCCTGAACGGCACGAGCGCCCCCGCGCCGCTGAACGAGCGCGCCGCGCTGGAGCGCGGCCTGCCCGAGCCACGCTTCGAACCCCGCGCCGAGCGCCTGCCCGAGCCACCCGCGCCACAGCCCGTGAATGCCCCGGTGGCACGCCACAACCCATTGCGGCCCATGCATGCCGCCCTGGGCGCAGAGCAGCTCACGCCGCGCCGCGCCGAGGCGCCCGCCACAGCCGCGCCCACGCTGGCGGCCGGCCTGGGACAGCAGAACCTCATGAAGGAACTGCAGTCCATGAAGGAGCTGATCGAGGACCGCTTCAACACCCTGGCCTGGCTGGGCCAGGCCCGCCAGAACCCGATCCAGTCCACGCTGATGCTCAAGCTCATCCGTGCGGGCTATTCGCCCGCCCTCTCGCGCGCGGTGCTGGAACACCTGCCCGAGCATCTGGGCGCCCAGGACGCCGTGCGCTGGCTCATGGAAGTGCTGGAGCGCAACCTGCGCACCGACGCGCAGACGCTGCCGCTGTACGAGGAAGGCGGCATCTTCGCCATGGTGGGCGCCACCGGCGTGGGCAAGACCACCACCACCGCCAAGCTGGCCGCCTTGTGCGCGCGCATCCACGGCCCCGCCAGCGTGGGCCTGATCACGCTGGACACCTACCGCGTGGGCGCGCACGAGCAACTGCGCTCCTACGGCCGCATGCTGGGCGTGGTGGCGCACTTGGCGCACGACCGCGCGGCGCTGCAGGACCTGCTGGGCCTGCTGTCGTCCAAGAAGATGGTGCTCATCGACACCACGGGCGTGGCCCCGCGCGACCCGCGCAAGCGCGACCTGCTGGACGTGCTGGCGCTGCCCGGTGTCAAGCGCCTGCTGGTGCTCAACGCCAGCAGCCACGGCGATACGCTGGACGACGTGCTCACCGGCTTCAAGACCACCGGCTCGCAGCAGGCCATCCTGTCCAAGGTGGACGAGGCCGTGAAGCTGGGCCCCGCCATTGATGCGCTGATCCGCCACCAGATGGTGCTGCGCGGCGTGACCAACGGCCAGCGCGTGCCCGAGGACTGGGAAGCGGCCGACGCCCGCAAGCTCGTGAGCGCCTCCATGCGCACGAGCGTGAAGTCGGCCTTCGATCCCAAGGCCGCCGAGTTGAACTTCTTCTTCTCGCACGCCACGGAAACGGCCGATGAGCGGGGGATGGCCGATGTTGCTTGATACCGCTTTGCACCAGGCCGCCGGGCTGCACAGCTACACGCCGCAGCAGGACCTGCGCCTGCTGGCCGTGCTGAGCCAGCCGGGCAGCGGCCCGTGGCTGGAGATGCTGTGGCAGCTGTGCTCCAGCCTGCAGCGCCTGGGCTACCCCGTCGTGGTGCTGGACGGCACGGCGCTGGAGAGCCCGCACATGCCCGGCCTGGACCAGTTGCTGCACCCGGCTCCCTGGAACGGCGCGCAGACGCTGGCCTCCGCCACCGGCGCGTCGCTGGCCGTGGTGCCCGCGGCCCGCGGGCTGGCCCGCCTGGCGCAGCAGTCCGAACACCATGGCGCCACCGTGCTGCAGCGCCTGCAGCCCTTGTTTCGCGCCTACGCGCTGGTGGTGCTGCATGCACCGCCCGAGCAACTGGCGCCCCTGCTGCGCGGCAGCGCCAGCGTGCCATTGATCATGACCGGCCCCGGCGCACAAGGCATGGTGCGCAGCTACCGCCAGCTCAAACACATGGCGCTGCACGCCGGCGTGCGCTGCACGGTGGCGTCCATCCTCGCGCCGCAGGAGCCTGTGCAGCACCGCCAGACCGCCGAGGCGCTGGACACGCTGCAGCGCAGCGCGCGCACCCACCTGGGCCTGCAGGTCCACACCACCACCGTGGCCGCGGCGCGCGCGCAGGACATCCAGCGGCTGGCCTTGCAACTGCTGGAAAACGCATGCACCATTGACGCTGCCATGCCCCTGCTGCCCCCGCACAGCCTGTGCGCCTCCCTCTCGCCCCTGGACCGGAGCCACTGACCCGATGTACACCGCGAAAGGCCAGCTCGACCGGGACGCGCTGTTCCACCAGCACGTGCCCCTGGTGCGGCGCATCGCCCACCACATGATCGCCAAGCTCCCGCCCAACGTGGAGCTGGACGACCTGATCCAGGTCGGCATGATCGGTCTGAACGACGCGCTCTCGCGCTACGAAGTCGCGCAGGGCGTGCAGTTCGAGACCTTTGCCAGCCAGCGTATCCGCGGCGCCATGCTCGACGAGCTGCGCGAGGGCGACTGGATGAGCCGCAGCTCGCGCAAGAGCCAGAAGGACATCGAGCATGCCCTGCACCGCGTGGAGCAGCGCCTGGGCCGCAGCCCCATCGAGTCCGAGATCGCCGCCGAACTGGGCATGAGCCTGGAGGACTACCAAGCCCTGCTGAGCAAGGTGCGCGGCACGCAGCTGGTGTACCTGGAAGACTTTCACCACGATGACGAGGACGAGGGCTTCCTGGACCGCCACGTGGCCGACGAGGGCGCCGATCCCATGGCCGTGCTGCGCGACCAGCGCCTGCGCGCCTCGCTGGTCGAGGCCATCAAGGCCCTGCCCGAGCGCGAGCAGTACATCATGGGCATGTACTACGAGCACGACATGAACCTGAAGGAAATCGCCGCCGTCCTGGGCGTGACCGAATCGCGCGTGTGCCAGCTGCACAGCCAGGCGATTGCGCGGTTGCGGACGAAGATGCGGGGGCACTGATTTTTTGGATGAAATAGCTGTTTTGCGCTTGCCGGACAAGCGCAGGCAGCTATTTTTTTTGCTTGCGCTGCGGCTTTTCATGGCGCTGGCCGGGATATGCGCCCGGCGGCGCACCTACCTTTCTTTGCTTCGTCAAAGAAAAGTGCCTCGCCCGCCGGGGCGGGTCCCGGTCAACAGCATCAAACCTCCAGAACCCATAAAAAAAGATAGCTGCTAGCGCTTATCCCATAAGCCCCAGCCAGCAATTCGGGCTAAAAGTCACCCCGGTGCCCGATAAATCCGCGCCCCCGCGGCGCCGGACGAAGGCCCATAAGTCACCCCCTCCACCGGCGGCAGCAGCGACGCCACCTGTCGCTCGGTCAGCGCCATCACCCGCGCCAGTTGGTCGCGCACCAGCGTCAATTGCCGGCCGATGGTCTGCACGCGTTGCGCGGCGGCGGGCTCCAGCGCGCCCGCCACAGGCGCCAGGGCCTGGGCCAGCGCCATGGCAGCGCCGCGCAGCTGCACCGCAGTGTCTTCAAAAGTCTGGGGGTTGGAAGCAAGAAGCGCAGCCTGCATGTCCTGCAGCTGCGCTTCGATGGAGGTGAGGGTGTCGTCGAGTGACATGGGGTGCAAGTCTAGAGCCTGTCACCCCGGCGGGCCAGCCGGGCCCAGGAGGGCGGGTCAGCCCCGCGAGTGGGACAGGGTTTCGTAGGCGTTGGACAGCAGCTTGTCGGCCACGGCTTCGGCGTCCACGCGGAAGGTGCCTTTTTCGATGGCGGCCTTGATCGCCTTGACCTTGGCGGTGTCGAAGTCGGCCGTGGACTTGGTGGCGTCCACCCCGCGGGCGGCGGCCGACAGCGTGACGGGCACGCCTGCGGCGGCGCGCGTCGCGCCCTGGGCCGCTTCTTCAGCGGCCGGCGCAGGTGCGGCGGCCTTGGCCTGCTGCTTGTTGGCAGCGGCCTTTGACAGCGCAGTCGCAGTATCCGGGTTGTGTCCAATCTTCATCGCACTCTCCACCACCCCTGTGAGATGTGGGGCCAGTAGCCATGTTTTCGGCCGGCAGGGAGCAGACTTTAGCGCTTTGTGGTGCCTCGCGGCTCACAAAGTGGCTTCTATTGTCCCATCTTCAAGCACAGTACCCCCAATAATGCCTAGCCGTTCTCGCTAGGAGTTGCTAAGCCAGCAGCTCGGTTCGTTTCAGACCCCTCCCGCCGCAAGGTGAGGAGGGGTTCTTCTTTTCGGACGTCGAACAGTTCAGCCGGCCAGACGCCTGGCGGCAGCGGCTTGGGCTCTGCAGGTTTGGGCGGTGCCCTCCGGCGCGGTGGCAAAGGCGGTTGGTAATAGATGATGTCCTCCGCCGTAATTGGTCCCTTCGCCAATCCGAGCCGCATGGCGGGAGTCTTCCCGTCTTCGCCGACCTCGCAATAATTGAAGTAGGTTCGAAAGATTTCTACCAG
>NZ_MTBE01000058.1:0-12144 GCF_002916785.1 Diaphorobacter sp. LR2014-1
CCAACCAGGCATTGAGGGCATCAAGATCTGGGAAGTTGGGCATTGGCTGCCATAACCGTCGACGCGCATCCTGAACGTTTTTCTCGACCTGACCTTTCTCCCAGCCTGAGGCCGGATTGCAAAAATCCGTTTCGAACAGGTAGTGGCTGGCCATGGCAGCGAACCGCGCATTGACCTGTCGGACTTTGCCCTGGCCGATCCGGTCTACAGCCGTCTTCATATTGTCGAATATTCCACGCTGAGGCACGCCGCCCAGCACCCGGAAGGCCTGCGTCAGTGCGTCGAACAACATCTCGTGCGTTTGCAGCAGATAGGCTCGCGTGATGAACGCCCGACTGTGGGAGAGCTTGGTATGGGCCACCTGCAGCTTGGTAGGCCGGCCATTCAGAAGGGCGTAATCTTCACTCCAATCGAACTGAAAGGCCTCACCGGGCTGGAAGATCAGCGGTACGAATGTGCCGCGCCCACTGGTTTGCTTTTCATATTGGCGTTCGGTCTTCCACGAGCGGGCGAAGGCGGCAACACGGCTGTATGATCCCTCGTAGCCCAGCTTAACCAGATCTGCATGTAGCTGCTTGGCTGTTCGCTTCTGTTTGCGCGACTTGCCAGATTCCACCCGCAGCCACGTCGTCAGTTTTTCTGCAAACTGATCAAGCTTGCTCGGCCGTTTGGGAACCTTGAACGTCGGCTCCACCGCGTCATCGCGCAGATATTTGCGGATCGTGTTGCGCGATAATCCAGTCCGCCGCCGGATCTCGCGAATGGGGATGCCTTGCCGAAAATGCCAGCGGCGGATCACACTGAGTAGGTCCATGTCGATCACTCCGATGCCTCCTGACTGTCAGCCAGGGGCGAGGAAAACATGGGTCAATTCTCAGTGAAAACTTATAACCCTCCCGGGTCACTTCTCAGTGCAACTCAACACACACAGTTCAGCCGGCCATTGCGAGCGGCGTTGCAGGAATGGCTGCTGCCGATTGGGCTGACGACGACCAGCGGGGCTGGGCTGGCACGGTCGCTACTAGGCGAGTGCCGACGACGGCGCATCATCGTACCTGGCATCAGTTCGGTCGAACGGATGGTTGCGCAGGCGTTGCTCGACGCCGAGCGCCACGTCGCCGAGCATCTGACCCGAGGGCTGGAGACTGGGCAACGCCGTCTGCTTGACGCCCTTCTTCTGCCTCACGCCGGCACGAACCTCAGCGGCCTCGGATGGGTGCGGCAGCCGCCCGGCAAGCCCGGTCGCAAGACGTTCGCCGTCATCATCCGGCGGCTAGCTCTGCTGCGCGATATCGGGATCGATCCCGATATCGCGGCAGGCATACATCCCGAACGCCTGCGACGCCTCTGTCAGGAAGGGGCTCGGCTGACGGCGCAACATGTCCGGACGCTGCAAGCAACGCGGCGCCGTGCGACGCTGGCGGCAACCGTACTCGAAACCATCGTCACGCTTACCGACGATGCGGTGCTGATGTTCGACCGCCTGCTGGGTCAGATGTTTCGGCGCGAGCAGAACGGTGCAGACACAGCGCTCAAGCGCGACCGGCGCACCATCAATGGTAAAATCCGGCTACTCGCCCGGCTCGGCGATGCCCTGCTCACTGCCAAAGTGTCGGGCGGCGACATCGGCGCCGCGGTCGAGGCCGTAGTTGGATGGGACGATCTCGGCCGTGAAGTCGATGAAGCCCGCAAGCTGATCCGCCCCGATGCCGTCGATCCCGTTACGATCGCCGCTACCAACTACCCCGTCCTCCGACAGGTCGGTCCCTTGTTCATCGCCTCGTTCACGTTCGGAGCGGTCCCGGCCTGCCATACGCTCGCGCGAGCAGTCGCTATCATGCGCGACCTTCATCTCGGTCGCCTGAAAAAACTGCCGCCGGATACGCCGGTTGCCTTCATTCGGCAGGCCTGGCGTCGCGCGATCGGCCCCGGCATTCCCGATCGCAGAGTTTATGAATTTTGCGTCCTGGTCGAGCTTCGGGACAGGCTTCGTGCCGGCGACATGTGGGTCGAGGGAAGCAGACGCTATCGTGCCGTCGAGCAACAGCTTATTCCTGGCCCGGTATTCGCCACCATGCGGGCAGCCGGCCCTTTGCCGATTCCGGCACCTGATACGGCCGATGCCTGGCTAGCCGAACGGCGTACCCGGCTCGCCCGTAGATTGGCAGAGGTCGAGCGAAAAGCGGAGACGGATACGCTGGAAGATGTACAACTCAGCCTCGGCAAGCTGCGGATTTCGCCGTTGAAGGCGGTCACGCCGGCTGAAGCGGATAGCGCCCTTGCGCCGCTTTACGCCCATCTTCCCGCGATCCGCATCACCGATCTCCTTGCTGAAGTCGATCGATGGACCGGATTCAGCCAGTGCTTTACGCATCTGCAAAGCGGTCGGGTTGCCGATGAACCCCGCGCTATCCTCACGGCGGTGCTCGCCGATGCAACCAATCTTGGTCATACGCGCATGGCTGAAGCCTGCAATCTCGTGACCCAACGCCAACTCAGCTGGCTCGCCTCGTGGCATTTACGCGAGGAAACCTACGGTCGGGCTCTCGCCAGGTTGGTCGATGCCCAGCACACCGCGCCACTCGCCGCCCTGTTTGGGGCCGGGACATCGTCCAGTTCGGATGGTCAGAACTTCCCGCTCGATCGCCGTGCCCAGGCGACCGGTGCGGTCAATCCGCACAAGGGCGCGGAGCCTGCCGTCTCCTTCTACAGCCATGTCTCGGATCGCTACGCGCCGTTTCATTCCACCGTCATCTCCGCATCCGCGAGCGAGGCGGCGCAGGTGCTGGACGGGCTGCTCCATCACGGTGCTGATCTGCACATCGAGGAGCATCACGTCGATGGTGGGGGCATTTCCGACCATGTATTTGCGCTATGCCATCTACTCGGATTCCGGTTTGCGCCGCGCATACCGAATATCTCCGCGCGCCGGCTTTACCTGTTTGACGGCATCGAACCCGGCCCCGATATTGCGCCGCTCCTCGCGGGCAAGGTCGATGAGGGCCTGATCGCTGCCCATTGGGACGACGTGCTGCGCTTGGGCACCTCGATCCGCACCGGCGTCGTGAGTGCGTCAATCATGCTGGAACGGCTTGGCTCCTATCCCCGCGCCAATGGCCTGGCCTTGGCACTGCGCGAGATCGGCCGCGTCGAGCGCACCCTGTTCACGCTCGATTGGATCGAACAACCCGAACAGCGGCGTCGCGCGACCCGCGAACTCAACAAGGGTGAGGCCGAAAATGCGCTGAAACGCGCCATCTTTTTCCACCGGATCGGCCGTATCCGCGATCACGCATTGCAAGCCCAGACCCATCGAGCGAGCGCACTCAACCTCGTCGCCGGTGCTATCGTCCTCTGGAATACGACCTACATGCAAGCCGCCCGCATGCATCTTGCCAGTCTAGGCCGGTCGATCCCGCCGGACCTGCTGCAACACCTTTCGCCGCTCGGATGGCAGCACATCAACCTCACCGGCGATTATCTTTGGACCGACCCCGATGCACCATCGCCGGCCCTCAGGCCGCTTCGCCAGATGCACGCCGTCGAAGGCCCGGCGAAACCTTAGCGTATATCTGGGTCCGTTCTATGTACCGCCCCCGACGTTACATAAATCGGGATGGGTTCGGCCTAGCCGGTGGCAGCTGCCACCGGCTTTATCGTTTGCGCTGTGTAGGCGGACGTGGCGGCACTGGTTCAGAAGGCAGTCGCCCCCTCTGTCCCGATAGCTCGCGTTGCTGGCTCTGCCGCTCGATCGCGGCAACCGACTGTTCATGGATTGTCGGTGCCCTGCCCGCCCTCACAAACTGGCGCACCTGATCTGCCAATTGACGATCTGCCGGGTCCGCGCTCTCTCCAAGCCGCTGCGCAGCCGCAAGATAACGCTTGCGGGCCTCATCCCATTGCTGTCGGCCACGCCCGACAAATTCCGGCGCTTCCGCTCGGCCTCGATGCTGATCTTGCGCCGCTGCGGTGATCTTGCGGTTCGCCAACGGCGCGGGGGCCGTCCCTGTCATGTAACGCTGCCGCATCTGGTTCAGTGACATGCTCTGCCCAGCACGACCAATACCACGCGCTGCGCGCGGCGTAGCTTCGGCACTCACGCCACGCGCCCGTAATTCCTCGGCAAAACGCTCACGATACTGGTGGAGCGTTTGCGGACGTGGATTGAACCGGCGTCCAGTGTCCCCCCGCGCTGCAACCGTCAAATGGACATGGGGACGCGGCGTGTCGGTATGGAGCGCCAGAACATAATCCCATTCATGGGCGATCTCGCTGCGCGCGACTTCACGCACAGCGGACAAAACCTTATCGGGGTCGGTTCCTGCCGGCATCGAGAAAACCATGCTCACGGCGGCAACGGTCGAACTGTCACGCCAGTAGGCAGGATCGCCCCAATCACGCGCGAGAGCGGCGCGATCGTCCTTCTCAGAGAGAATATCGCCGTCGCGCGTCTCAAGCGGAACGTCGCCTTTGCGACCGATATAATCGAAATGGGCCGCCGCATGGCTTTTGCCCTTGGGCCGCCCTGTCACTTTGACCATGACCTCCGGAGCGCGCCCGACGACGCGGGCAAGACGTGCCCGCGTACTAATAGCACGTTGCGCCTTGCCCGATGACAGGCCGCGCAACAGCTGGTTAGCCCCACGTCCGTTCGGGTCAGCGGTGATCTTGGGCTTGAAAAGCGCCGCGACCTGACCCGCTTCAAAGCTGCTGTCAAAGTCGCTCACCGGCAACCTCCCAATAGGTAAGATCAGCCTTTGTCGCAGCGCCGATGCCTTCAACCGCTGCGCCGATGGCCTCTCGCAGCTCGTTGACCTTTTTGAGTTCACCCGCGATCTCGGCCGCATTATCCGCGAGCGCCATCTTGTTCGCGGCTTTAGCAATCTGGTTCACATTGCGACCGATACGCTGCAACGCCTGTCGGCAGTTCAATAGCTCTTCACGCAACTCGCGATCGACGGGCGCTGCAATGCCAAGGTGCCGCCGCACAAGCGACAAGGCCCAGGTCGCCGGGGTCATCCGCTGCTCTTGCGCGCGATGCCGAATGACGGCCATCTCCGTTTGGGTCGGCCGAAGATAAACGCGGTGTGCACCGGCTGTCTCCCGGTCGACCATTTCTTCCGCCGCGTCGCTGGCACCCGACTGCCTGAGCACGGCATCAACCAGCTGGCGCATGAAAGGTCCGCGCCCTCCCCTCGGCTGAGCGAGGGCATCGACTTTGGCGAGTTTGGCCGCCTCGATCTTGAAGCCCAGCGTCTTATCCATGGGGGGTAGGTATCTCCAACCGTTAAGCGCGATCCGAATGGATTGAGCCTAACGGTTAACATTCGCCGCCGCAAGGCTTATCCTGCCATTAAACATCCCCACCAAAATCAGCCTTTAAGTGTGCCACGTGGCACACCCAATCCATCTGAACGTGATGAAGTCGCGGAAGGAAGGATTGGACCTGGCGCGAGCGACGGCCGCTGCCGGCGCTCTCCGTTCAACCCGGCGCGATCAGCGCCAGCTTACCATGCGCGGTTCTGCCTCATCCTCGAAGTGCAACCACGCCTCCACGATCATCGCGCGCTTGCCCTCGATCTCGATCGTCGGCCGCTCGACCCTCTGCTTTCCCGTCCTCGGCTTGGCCGGCGAGCGGGGCGCAGGGGCGGGGATTGCGGGCGGGGCACTGTCTGCCGGCGCTGGGCCTTCTGACACGGGCGTCTCGTCCATCGCCCGATCGGCTTCCTCGTCCCGGATCGCGTCCGTCGTCGGCGTGGTCCCGTCAGCCTCGGCCGTCGCCGGATCATCCTCGGCGGGGGGTAGGGGTGCCTCCGCTTGGCTCGACGGGGTAGGCTTGGGGGCCGATTTCTTCGCGCCTACCTCACGCGCGAACCGCTCGCACGCCAGCACGGTCATGTCCTCCGCCGCAGTGTTGGCGACAAAGGCCCGGGTTGCCGCGTCGTCGGTCTTCGCAGCCTGAACGAGGGCGACCGCGCTCCGCATCGAGATGTCGGCGAACAGCGCGGCGATATAGTCGGGCGCCTTTGCGAGTCCCTGATAGCGGGTCAGCAACGTGCGGTTGCGGCCCGTCGCGCGCGCCAGCTCGGCGAGCGTGCGGCCCTTTTCGACTTGGCCGGTGACGAACCGAATCATGTCGGCCGTCGACAGGTCCTCGCGCTGGTCGTTCTCGATGAATTGGTCGATCCGGACCTGCTCAATATCGTCGGTCTTGCTGACGATCGCGCGGACCTGCACGCCGAGTTGCTTGCACGCGCGCCAGCGCCGCTCGCCGAACATGATCCGGTAGCGCCCGTCGGCATCTTTCGGCGCCACGGTGATCGGTTGAAGCTGGCCGCGCTCTTTAATCGTTTCCGCCATTTCGTCGATCTTGGCCGGATCGATCTCGCTGCGGACGTTCTCGGGATCGGGGAACAGCAGCTCGGGATCGAGGAGCTGGACGCGATCGGCGTCCGCCACGGCCGCCTTCTCGCCGAAAACGTCAAAGCCGCTAAAGTCGGTCATGCGTGGCTCCCGATCCGGGTCATGGCTTCCTCAAGAAACGCGCGCATCGGGGGAAGCGAGGTCCGCACGTCCTTATCAAAGCGCCACACCGGGACATGCTCTTGGATGGCCTGGCTGTAGTGGGCGCGCTCGGGAAGGTAGGTGCTGAACAGATTGCGGCCGATCTTCGCTTTGATCGCCGCCAGCATGTCCATCTGATGCCGGTCGTTCGCGCGCACCCGGTTCGGGATCAGCCCGACGACGTGGATCGGGGTTCGACGCTTGGTGTTCACCGTCGCGATCGAGTCAGAGACTTGCTTCGTCGCTGCGGGACCGAACGGCCCCAGCTCGACGGGGATAATCAGGTGATTGCACACCAACAGCGCGGCGAAGTTGATCCACGACCATGACGGGGGCGTGTCGAGAACGCAGTAGTCGAAGTGGGGATCGAGCGCTGGGAAGTTGGCGTTGAGGTTGGTCAGCGCGCGCGGGTAGTCGGCATCATACTCGCCGCCCATGCGGTTCGAGTAGATCGCGAGGCGCGGGAAGGTAGCGGGCGGGCTATAGCCCGGCTCGAACAGCGGCTTGCACGTGCCAAGGCTCTCGAAGTCAGCAAGCGCGTCGGTCGCGTTGCACTGGCGATCGAGGTCGAGGAACAGCACGCGATGGCCGGCATCGGCAAGATGCCATGCCACATGGCAGGCGATCATGGTCTTGCCGGCGCCGCCCTTCTCGACGTTGATGGCGATGGTCCGCACGCGCTACCAGCCCCGATCGCTGTTGTTGTTCCAATGGTCGTAACCGCGATAGTTGGAGTCCGTGCGCGTGTTGCGGCGGGCCTCCTCGTCGGGCGTGTCGCCGCTCCAGATGCGCGGGCTCGAACCGCTGCGACCGCGGAAGATGGCCCAAGCGATCAGGACGAACAGTCCGATCGTCAGCAGATTATCCCACATGGCTCTCGCCTCCGACGCTGCCTTGATGGAAGGCCCGACCTGTAATATACGATACCGCAAATGCCGTCAATATGCGGTATCGGTAATTAGGCCATTGCATGACGTCTAGCAATATCCGGTCAGTCGGTCGCCCTCCGATGGAGGATAAGACGATGGGGCGCTTTCCCAAGGGGACGCTCGATCGGATCAAGACCGTTCTCCGCGATGGCGAGAGTCAGGCTGATTTCGTGCGCGAGGCGGTGGAGCTGGAGCTACGCCGGCGAGAGGGGCCGCCGGTGGGCGGCCCCGGTCCCGCCTAGTCGCGATCCTCCGACCCCTTGGCGAGAACCGCGAAGCCGTCGGCGATCAGCTCGACGGTGTAGCGCCGGCCCTCGGCCGTGTCGTAGGAGTTCTGACGGACGCGGCCAGTGATGTGGACCAGGTCGCCCTTCTGCGCCTTGGCGGCGCGTTCGATCAGCTTGCCGAACAGCGTCACCTCGTTCCAGTGCGTGTCCGTCACCCACTCGCCGTTCTCCTGGCGGTTGTAGTTGGCGGCGACGTTCACCTTCGTCACCTTGTCATGCTCCGTGATCTTCCCGACCCGGCCGATGATCCGAAACTCCGCGATGTTCTGCATGGTCCTGTCCTTTCGAGCGATCAGGCTCATTCCTGATGGGAACTGAAGGGGAGTGCAGGCGCCGCGATCAAGCAAAAAAAACGGAGGGTCCGCGTAGCGGAAACCGTAGGCGCAGCCGGTTATTTGCTTGATCGTAGAAGGCGGCCAGCGCCCATTTTCCCATCGATTTAGGAATAGCCGTTCGTAAGGGCTCGGCCTCGAAAATCGCGCGGGGATCTCGCGGCCCGGACATGGATCGCAGCGGCGCATGATGATGGTCGACCAGGTCGCCACGGCCGCGGGGAAATTGGGATGGGGGACCGCTCGATGGGGGAGACGCCGGCGCCGATCGCGCGACACGGCGTTGGGGACTGGCGCTACGGTCGCGATGAAGGACCAAAAACGGCTGCACCGGGCACGAAGGCGGCCATTTGAGCGCGACGGTAAACGCTTGCTCCCCTCGGGAGCATCGCGACGCGAAGCGGCGCGTCCCACCCTGCGGCTAGGTGTCGGCGGTGGTGGTTTGCGCTTCCGGTCGGGCCAGGACTGTCTTCGCCGTCAGGCGTTAGGGCGTTGGCCGACTAGGCCAACTCCATCTGCCCTTAGAACATATGAATCTAGGAGCGGTTGACCATTTTTTTGAGACTCTTGCTTCTCGATCGCGATGGCAAGGCTGTCCAGCACCTGCCGCAAGCCGGCGTCCTCGATCTCCTCGGCGACAACCTGACGGGGCGAGCGCCAGAGGCGCATCGCCTCGATCTGCTCGATACGGTCGGCCTCGCGCTGCACCACATCATCGGGAAGGGGAACAGGCCGGAGACGACGCGGAAGGAAGCGGGCAAGCCGATTGGGGAAGCTCATGCGATAGACGTTGGAGGTCTGCGCATTGCGCGCCTTCGGGCGATCCGCCGGGGGATCGATCGGCACGCATCGCCGCTGCTTGTCGAGAAGGCCCATGCTGGCGAGCGCCACCAGCGCACGCCCGACGCTGGCGCGTGAGACGCCGGCAGCCGCCTCGATCCATTCCCAGGTCGGGAACACCTTGCCGGCGCACGTGCGCGCCAACGTCGTAAGCTGCTCGAACACGCGCAATGCTGTGTTGGTTATCAGGGTGGCGAGGCGTTCGTCTTCTGTGAGCTGGCGCCCCTCGGTGCGGGCGATGCGCCGCACCGCGTTCTTGCGCTTCAGCAGTTCGGCCGCTTGCTTGTAGAGCCGGTCGGGCTCGCCCTTCGCATAGCTGTAGAAGAAGTCCTCCTCGAACGTGCCGGCCCTCCGGCTGTTAGGGTGGACGTGCGCGCGCGTGGGGTTTGGTGCGCCCGATCGCGATCTCGGCCGCGTCCGCTCAATGCGGTCGAGCGCCATGAAGCTCGCCTTCGCGAGTGTAACAGCTCCCATCTTCCGTCCCCTTCGTGGGGCCGGGACCAGGCAAAACTAGAGCGTGGCGCGAAGCGCGCTCCCTTGAACCAAGGCTCGGGAACGGGTATGAGAGGGGCGTCTTACGGCCTGATCGATGCCTGCAAGCATCGCTCATCTCGTTCCAGGGTGCCCGGCCTTCGTGCCGGGCATTCGTTTATGTGGTCACGGCCGCTCCCTGACTGGCCGATCGCCTGATGCGACTAGCTCGACAGTATTTGTGGCGAAATCAGCGGGATCGTGAAACCGCTACTATTCGTGCTTTCGGCGACCAAAGCCCGGAAAAGTTCGTGCTTTCGGCGACCATCGCTCCGGTCATTCGTGCTTTCGATGACCGAGATTCGTGCTTTTGGCGACCGAAGTTCGTGTTTTCGGCGACCCATCGGCCGATTTGCTGGCGACTCGATTCGCGACGCGGAAAAGAGAGGAGTTCAGGCGTTCGAGAGGAGCGGGCGGGGAGTAATCCTGACGCGCGCAGCGCCCGCGTTCCGACGCGCGCGGCTCTTCGCCGCTACAGTCGGGACGTCAACCAAGTCGAACCCGAAGCCGGGAATGGTGTTGTCATCGGCTATTCGTTTCAGCTCATACCGAAAATGCTTGAGCGAGCTTTGATAGCCGAGCTGCAACCGAAGCTCCTCAAGATCAACGTCGATCGGGCCTTCCGTGCATGTCGATCGCGCCACCTCGTAAAGCCGGCGTTCGATCGGGCCGAGCTGAAAATAGCTCGGCGCATAGTCCAGCACGCGCCGATCACGTTGGATCGCCCGATAGAGCCAATCGCAAAGCCGGACCTTCACGGCCTTCAACCGCTTATCGCCGGTCCGCGTCTTGGTGTAGGTGAGCTGCGCTTCCGACAGCCACGAGAAGAATCCGGCCTGGCCCTCGCCTCCGGCCTCGATGTTGGTCTTGATCTGCGTGCCCTGTAGCCGCTCCAGCGCGTCCGACAGGCGCGTGTAGGAGCGGGCCGAGCCGTTGACGCCGGTGACGCGGAACAAGTCGTGGGCGGTGAAATAGAAGTCCTGGGACACTCCCACGCCGGCGTCCATCTTCGCCACCATAAGACTCGCGATATAAAGCAGAACCTCCTTGTCGTAGATCGTCGCGACGCCCTTGGCGGTAGCGACGATCTCGATCGAAACCGTGTCGGTCTTATAGGCTAGCGGCTTGGTCCACTTGCCCTTGCTCAACGCGAAGAACGGGAACGCCATCAGCGACCGCTCGCCGCGAACCTCGGTCAGCAACGGGCTGTCGAGCGAGAACAGGTCGCCCTGGGTCAACGCAGCCTCGCTCATGCCCGCCCCGATCGTCGGTCATGCGGTTCGGTCGCCGAAAGCACGAAGATGGGGCAGGTCGCAGCACACACTACAGGGGAAAAGGCCGGAAAACGGTTCAATCGGGGGCGAGAGTTCGTGCTTTCGGCGACCGTTCTGGCTTGGAGGCGGGGGCGTTCGTGCTTTCGACGACCGTGCGCCGCTAGCTCGCCGGCGTGTCTCGCAAACGATCGATTTTGAAGCGGGACCATGTGAGACGGTTTAGCAGGCCGATCGCGCGTATCAAAACACTTTCTCGATTGAGTGTTGCCATGATAAGCGCGGGAGGTGAGTTTTGAGAATGGTTCATGCTGATCGGCTATGCACGGGTGTCGACGCCCGAACAGGATCTGACGCCCCAGATCGACGCCCTACGCGAGGCCGGTTGCGAGCGAACCTTCACCGATAAGGCGAGCGGTGCCAAGGCGAACCGCGCCGGCCTAGCTGAAGCGTTGTCGCACGCGCGTGCCGGCGACGTGATTGTGGTGTGGAAGCTCGATCGCCTCGGTCGGCTCTGTTGCAAAGATTGGCGGCAGTCAGAGGTAGGCTGTCGCTCTGCGCCGATCAGGCGGCTGCTGCGAAATGGTGGTTGAGCATGCCCATGGCCTCCGTCAGCGCCGAGGGCCCAATGCCAAAAGCTCTCTCCACAAGGCGCACCTCGCCCCTGATGCCGGGCTGCAGGCACCAGGGGCGAGCCTGTCCTTTGCGCAGGGCTCGCATGACTTCGAATCCCTTGATCGTGGCATAGGCCGTGGGGATCGATTTGAAACCGCGCACCGGCTTGATCAGTATCTTGAGCTTTCCGTGATCGGCCTCGATCACGTTATTGAGATACTTCACCTGCCGGTGGGCCGTCTCCCGGTCCAGCTTTCCTTCGCGCTTCAATTCGGTGATCGCTGCACCATAGCTCGGCGCTTTGTCGGTATTGAGCGTGGCAGGCTTTTCCCAGTGCTTCAGGCCTCGCAGGGCCTTGCCCAGGAACCGCTTCGCTGCCTTGGCGCTGCGGGTCGGCGACAGGTAGAAATCGATCGTGTCGCCCCGCTTGTCGACTGCCCGGTACAGGTAGGTCCACTTGCCCCGCACCTTGACGTAGGTTTCATCCAGGCGCCAGCTCGGATCAAAGCCACGCCGCCAGAACCAGCGCAGCCGCTTCTCCATCTCCGGGGCGTAGCACTGGACCCAGCGATAGATCGTCGTATGGTCGACCGAAATGCCGCGTTCCGCCAGCATTTCCTCAAGGTCGCGATAGCTGATCGGATAGCGACAATACCAGCGCACCGCCCACAGGATCACATCACCCTGGAAATGGCGCCACTTGAAATCCGTCATCGTTCCGTCCGTCCAATCTCCGCCAAGCATGCTCAAGCTTCACGATTTTTGCAACAGAGCC
>NZ_MTBE01000059.1:0-12077 GCF_002916785.1 Diaphorobacter sp. LR2014-1
TACTCGTGCGGGCGCGTCAATGGCTGTACAAGAACAAGCTGGTGATCGTGCACGAGCGGGCAATTCGGACACTGATTGCGGCGGCACTTGCCCAGCTTGAAGTTGAAACAGGCACCGCCATCGCCGCCAGCGTTGATCCAGCAACACTTGATCGCTGGCGAGCCTCAGTTTCAGAGCTGCGCCCAGATGGACAAACCCAGCAGAGTTGGCTATGGGCTGCACCGGCGAAACACTCAACCCGCCAAATCAGCGAGGTACTGGAGCGCATCGACCTGCTTTACACGCTGGACGTTCATAAGCACCTGGCAGACATCCCCGATCTCATCTTGCGCCGCTACGCGCGCCGACTTGTCTCCAGGCCGCCCTCAGCCGGAGCCAAGATCAAAGAGCCAGCGCGCACCGTGGAGGTCGCATGCTTTCTTCGGTATTGCCTGTTCACCACCACAGACCAGTTGATCCTTATGGTGCAGCGCCGGATCGCCGATCTGTGGCGTCAGGCTGCCGCCGATGTCCCCGCTACCGTCAATTGGGCCGCAATGTACAAAACGCTGCTCGGCGAACTTGTTGCCTTGAGCGCGCAAGGTGCGGTGCCAGATGCTGAGTTGCGTGCCCGTCTTGAAGCCTTGATCACCGAAACCCAGAAACGCAAACCACCGAGCAGGGCCTCCCTGGTCCGCGAGGGATTGATTGATGGAATTCGCCCCGTGCGGTCGTTGCTCGTCGCCATTGCAAAGCTGCCCTGGCAGGCCACCGGCGAGCATCCTGCCATCGAGTACCTTGCCAAGCTGCAAGCTTTATATCTCAAAGGATCCAGAAAGCTGCCAGTTGAAGTGGTGGCACCAAGTCTGGGAATGATCTGGCAGGTTTCGATCTCCAGCCCAGACCGGGAACGGGCGTTTCAGGCGTTGGAGGTGGCCACCCTGTTTGCCCTGCGCCGCGCGGTGCGCAATGGCTCGGTCTGGATTGAGCACAGCCTGAGCTTTCGGGGTCGTGCGCGCTTGTTCTTCACGGACGAGCGTTGGCAGGCAGAGTCCAAGAAACACTATGCCCGTCTATCGTTACCCAGCAAGGCTGCCACTTTCTTGAAGCCTTTGCTGGCCAGAGTAACTGCCGGTGTCGATGCGGTGGCCGCTGCAGCCCGCAGTGGCGTACTGCGCGTGGATGATGAACTCCATTTGTCGCCATTGCCCGCAGAGGACGAAGACCCAGAAGTGACCAAGCTGCGCGCGGCTTTGGATCACCGCATCGGTGAGGTTCAATTGCCGGAAGTGATTCTGGCCGTTGACGCCCAGGTGCGCTTTAGCTGGATCATGCTCGGACGTGAGCCGCGCTCTACCGACGAGCTGCTGATGGTCTATGCCGGCATCATGGCCCACGGCACCAGTCTGACTGCGGTCGAATGCGCGCGCATGATTCCGCAATTGTCTGCCACCAGCATTCGCCAGGCCATGCGCTGGGCGCGGGACGAACGGCGTCTGAGCCAGGCCTGCCAGGCTGTGCTGGAATTCATGCAGCGACACCCGATTGCCGCCACCTGGGGGCGGTCCGATTTGGCATCTTCTGACATGATGACCATGGAGACCACCAAACGGGTGTGGCAAGCCCGGCTTGATCCTCGGCGCAACACACCTTCCATTGGAATCTACTCCCATGTAAAAGACCGGTGGGGCATCTTCCATGCGCAGCCCTTTGTGCTCAATGAGCGCCAGGCGGGCGTGGCCATTGAAGGTGTCATCCGCCAAGAAAAGCTGGAGACCAGCCAGCTTGCTGTGGATACCCATGGCTACACCGACTTTGCCATGTCACATGCCCGTTTGCTTGGTTTTGATCTTTGCCCGCGGTTGAAGGAACTCAAACAGCGCCACCTCTTTGTGCCACGCGGCACCAAAGTGCCCGCAGAAATCGCTGCGGTGTGCGAAGCCAATGTCGACGTCGCTTTGATCGAAAAGCATTGGGATAGTCTGGTGCACCTGGCAGCCTCGGTCATGAGCGGACATGCCAGTGCGGTGGCAGCTCTTGCGCGGTTCGGTTCTGCCGCCCAGGGCGATCCAATCTATGAGGCTGGCGTGCAATTGGGGCGGTTGCTGCGTACGGCGTTTTTGGCTGACTACTTTGTCAAGGACGCTTTCAGGAACGAGTTGCGCCGGGTGCTCAATCGGGGCGAGGCTGTTAACGCCCTCAAGCGCGCCATTTATACCGGCCGGATCAGCCCGGCGCAGGCCAAACGTGTCGATGAAATGCAGGCTGTGGCCGATGCGTTGAGCCTGATGGCCAACATCGTGATGGCGTGGAATACCTCACAGATGCAGGCGGTCCTGGATCGCTGGTCGAACCGCCGCCAGGTCATTCCACCGGAACTGATCGGGAAGATTGCGCCCACCAGGCTGGAGAGCATCAACTTGCGGGGTGTGTTTCGCTTCCCGGTTGACCGCTATGCTGACCAAATCCTGCCTTCGCGGCCAAATGCATCGATAACTGGCACCAATGGATGAAACCGACCACGGTTTGACGCCACGAATCGCAGATTTGAAAGTGAACAGGAAAGTCAATGAAATCAACGATCTACCAACACCACCTCCGCGCCAGTGCTAGCTTTTCGTACCGTCACTTATTGCACTGAAAACGAGGAGACCCCTATTGGGAATACTGTTAGCTTTACCACTGTTTTCTGTTCACTAATCTGGGTTTTCATCCTTGCCGCACGCGGTGCCCCGCCCCCTGACCGTCGACGAGATTCCCGGCATCGTCGCTGCGTTTGCTCAAGGCGCGCGCAACGCCATTGCCGCCGGCTTTGATGGTGTGGAAGTACACGGCGCCAACGGCTACCTGATTGACCAGTTTCTGCGCGACACGCCCAACCAGCGCACCGATGCTTACGGCGGATCGCTGGAAAACCGTGCACGTTTGCTGTTCGAGGTACTCACTGCCGTGACCCAGGCGATCGGTTCCGAACGTGTGGGCCTGCGCCTGTCGCCCCTCAACAGCTTCAACAGCATGAAAGACAGCGACCCGCTGGCCCTCATCGGCTTCCTGGCCGATAGGCTCAACGCCTTCAAGCTAGCCTACCTGCACGTGATGCGCGCCGATTTCTTCGGCGTGCAGAAGGCCGATGTCATGCCCGTAGCGCGTGAAAAGTACAAGGGTGTGTTGGTGGGCAATATGGGTTACAGCGCTGATGAGGCAGAGGCAGCTATTGCCGAAGGTAAGCTTGACGCTGTGGCCTTTGGCACCGCCTTCCTGGCTAACCCGGACCTGCCCGCACGCATTAGGGCCAAGGCACCGCTGAACGCGCCTGACTCCAACACGTTCTACGCAGGTGGCGCCAAGGGCTATACAGACTATCCGACACTGCAGGTCGCGTAAATCACCGCCCCAGAAGACCGAAGAAACGAGCCACTTTATACCCAAGGCTCTGCCCTTCGATCTTGCGGGTTCTGGGTCAGTAGGAAGGACAGGCGTCAGATGTCGATGAGTTCCAGCGGCAGTGAGGGAGCAATGCCCTCGATCACCTCGTCGCGCACGAACACGGTCTCACGATTCGTACCACTGCCGTGCTGCGTCGTCCTGGGCATGGACCAACAGGCAGCGGATACCCGCAATGTCGGCGGCCTGTGCGGTGCGCAGCAGTGCATCCTTGAGCAAGGCCTGGCCCAGACCTTTACGCTGATGCTCCTTGTCCACAGCGAGCCGGGCCAGGATCAAGACCGGCACCGGGTGGCGCGCCAGCCCCTTCATCACTCTCGACGGCGCGGCTTCCGGATCGACGCTACCAACGGCTAGGCTGTAGAAGCCGACCACCACGTCACCCTGGCAGCAGACATAGGTCTGCGCGCTGCTGGCCTTCTGGTTGACGAGCGCGAAGCGCTGCAGGAACTGGTTCAGCGCGGCCAGGCTGAGCCCGACTGGATCTGGCAGTCGTTGCAGTGGCACACGGTCGTGGTGCCCGGCTCCACTTCCGCCTCGTAGCTGATCGCGTCACAATGGCAGGCGCCTTCGATCTTCATGGCAATCTCCTTCAATTGAAACTGGTTGGCGCCGAGGGTGTGCCAGCCGGCCGGCTGCGTTACAGCGTCCGGCCTTTGCGACGCCACTCCCACGGCACCGGCGGCGCGGCGGTGGCCAGATCATTTCATCAGTTGCCGCTGCCAGGCACCGCGCAGTTCGCCAACAGCGCCACGGTGCGGATCATTGCCTCAGGCGAGGCCACGCCCCGACCGGCGATGTCCATTGCGCTGCCATGCCCTACGCTCGACAGCAGCACGTCGCCGCCGATGCTCAGCGCGCTTGCCGCATGGGGCGCCAGCAGCTTGATGGGAATGTGGCCCTGGTCGTGCAGCATCGCCACGTACAGATCGTGGCCGCGCTGCGCCAGCAGCATGTCGGCCCCGTACGGTCCGTCGATCTCGAAGCCTTCGGCGCGCAGCGCGGCCGCGGCTGGCCGCACGATGGCTGCGTCTTCCGGCCCGAACAGTGTGCCCTCGGAGGCGTGGGGATTGATGCCGAACAGCCCGATGCGCGGCGCCTCGACTCCCAGCAGGGCGCATGCGCGCGCCCCGGCGCGGGTTGCGGCAACGACCAGCTCCGGCGTGAGCCGGTCCAGCGCGGTGCGGACGCTTTCGTGCAGCGTGGCGTGGACGATGCGCAATCCGCCGCCCACCAGCATCAGGAACACGCTGTCCTCCGGCACGCCGCGCACCCGGGCTACCAAGGAGGGGTAGCCGCTGAAAGCAATGCCGGCCTGGTGGATGGCGGTTTCGTGGTGCGGAGCAGCGACCACGGCGTCGTGGTGGCCGGCAGAGGTTGCCGTGATAGCGGCCGATGCGGCATCGATGCAGGCGCGGCCCGCATCGGCGCTGATGCGGCTGGGCTCGAATGCTGAATCGGCGTAGCCAGGCGTCTCGACAAAGGCGGTGCGGCTCAGCAGCGCCTCCAGGCCAAGCTGCCGGGCGGTGTGCTGCAGCGGGCCTGCGGGGCCGAACAGAGTCAGCGCAACCCCAGGGTGCTGCTCATAGGCTTCGACCGTCTTCAGGGCAATTTCGGGCCCGATTCCGTGCGGGTCGCCGATGGGCAAGGCGATGCGTGCCGCCCGTTCTGCTTGATTCATGATCGCCCGGCTCGCCAGCTCAATCGATGGTGACTTTGGCGTCGCGGATGACCTTCTGCCAGAGGGCCGTCTGCTGCTTGATGAACTCGGCGCTTTCCGTCGTGCTCTTGGGCATCGCGTCCAGCCCCAGCTTCGTCAGGCGTTCCTTCATTTCCGGCTTCGTCATGGCGTCGTTGATCGCCGTGTTGAGGTAGCGGACGTCTTCGGCGGGCGTGCCAGGCGCCGTCACTGCGGCGTACCAAGTCACCGACTGCATGCCAGGCATGCCGATCTCGGCGAAGGTGGGGACGTCGGGCAGCGCGGCCGAGCGCTTGCGGTCAGCCACCGCTAGAATGCGCACGCGCTGGGCGTTGTGCAGGTTGATCGACGCGCCGACGCTGCCGAAGAACGAATCGACCTGGCTGCCGGAGAGGTCATTCAGGGCCGGGGTGTCGCCCTTGTAGGGCACGTGGATCATGGACGTGCCGGTCAGCGAGGTGAACAGGCTTGCGGTCAGATGCGAGGTGGTGCCATTGCCTTGTGAGGCGTACGAAACGCGACCGGCGTTCTGCTTGACGTAGGGCACGAACTCACTCGCCGACTTGATCGGCAGCTTGGGGCTGACGATGAGCGCATTGGGCACGGAGGCGAGCGTGGCCACCGCGATCCACTGGGTCGGATCGTAGGTCAGCTTGGTGTACAGGCCATGGTTGATGGCGATCGGACCCGGCGATGAAACCAGTAGGGTGTGTTCGCTCGGCTTCGGGCGGCTGAACACTTCCGCAGCCCCGATGTTGCCGCCCGCGCCCGTCTTGTTTTCGACGTACACGCCCTTGGGGAAGCTCGGCCGGATGTCTTCGGCCAAGGCGCGTGCGAGCACATCAGCCAAGCCGCCCGCAGCGAAGGGAACCACGATCCTCACCGGCTTGTCAGCAGGCTCCGCAGCATGAACACCGGCACCGACCGCGGAAAAGCCAGCCACGCACAGCGTGCTGACCAAAGACGAAACCCAACGCATTGACTGTCTCCTGAATGGCAAAGCGTCGGATTATAGAGGGATGGGTCAATAACAATAGGCGGTGATCGCCACCATCGTCACGACCATTACAATCACCAGCCCGGTGTGACAGTGGTGATGGTCGTGACGGTCGCCGCTTATTGTTTACACCGGCAAACACGCAGATATGCCCGGCGATCCGACCGTCACACGCCGTCGGGCTCCTGCATCCACGCCGGGATGTCCCGCTGGCCGTGCAGCACACGCCAGACATCAATATGGTCCGGACGCTCGACGTAAAACACGAGGTGCGGGTAGCGCGTCAGCGGCCAGGCGCACAGCCCGGGCAAGTTGAGCTCGTGCGCGTAGCGAGGCGATCCCGTTGCCGGATGGCGGGCAATGTGGCCGTAGGCCTTCTCCAGCGCATCGACGAAGCCCATTGCCACAGCTTCGCCCGCCTCACTCAGGTAGGCGACAGCCTCATCCACATCCCGGCTGGCCTGCTCACGCGGGATGACTGGCTTGGCCTTCACGCCTTGGCTGCGGGTTTGGCAGCCTTGCGCACCCAATCCCGCAGGCCGTCGAAGTAGCGGACATCCGCGGGGGCCACCGGAGCCGAGGCAGCTCCAGCCAACAACAGGTTGCGCAATTGCAGGCGGTCTTGATCCTTGCGGATCAAATCGCGCACGTACTCGCTACTCGTGCCATAGCCGCGCTGGCTGACCTGTTCATCCACGAAGGACTTCAGGGTGTCGGGGAGAGAGATGTTCATCGTGCTCATGGCGCAAGTGTGGGTTCTTTGGCAAAATTTGGCAAGACCCGCATTACACCATACCGAAAGAAGGCATCCATGCTCAACCCGAACAACTGCCTGCGCTACTGGGACCTGGCGGATCACATCCGCATCGATGACGCATCAAGAGCCAGAGCCACGAGGGCTGAATCGCCGTGGCCGATGATTACGACGATGGCGGTTTCTCCGGCGGCAACATGGACCGACCCGCACTGCGCCGCCTGATGGCAGACATCCAGATGGGCAAGGTCGACATCGTGGTCGTTTACAAGATCGACCGGCTATCCCGCTCGCTGGCGGATTTCGCGCGGATGGTCGATGTGTTTGACCGCCACCGGGTCATCAGTACTTGTCCCACGGTCAGGCTGAAGTAGCCCGCCACGCGGCCATCGTCCTCGGCAACGACAAAGGTCTTGGCCGAGCCGCTGCCCTGCGCCTGGCGGGCGTGGCGCAACAGCCAGTCATTCAACGCGGGCTTGCCGCAATCCAAACCTTCCAGCCGATGATGGCCACCCGCAGCACGGATGGTCGGGATCCCGCATGGCGCGGGGATTTCAGATCGGGATAGGGGACAGTCATTGTAGACTGCGCCCCTCCCACACCACCCGGCATGCGGATCCGCACCGGGCGGTTCGAGAGTTTGAGGTCATGAGAGTCTGGGCAGCCCCAGCCGATCGAAGTGCGCGATGGTCAGCACGCTGTTGAGCAGCTTGGCGCTGTTGCGCCACCAGCGTCGGCCATTGACCGACACCTGCCGCGCAACGTCATGCGTGGCCCCCAGCGAGCGCAGTTCGCGATAGATCGCTGCCCCGCGCTTCCAGTGCTTGAGCTGTAGAGCGCGCAACCGGTGGCGCAGCCATTCGTCCAGCTCGCGCCAGACTCGGGGCGTTTGCGCCAGCCCGAAGTACGCCTTCCAGCCCAGCAGGTAGGCCCTGAGCTTATCGACCACTTGGCTCATGCTGCGCCCGAGCGAACGGCGCGTGAGCTGCCGGATGCGGGCCTTGAAGTCGTTCAGCGCCTTCAAGGCCACCTTGCATTTCACTTCCCGCCCCTTTGCTACCCACAGGCCATAGCCCAGGAATTTGCGCCCGAAGACGCTGCCTACGGCGCTTTTGGCCTCATTGATCTGAAGCTTCAACTTGCCGTACAGCTTTCTGAGCCATGCCATGACTCGCTGGCCTGCTTTCTTGCTGCCCACGTAGACGTTACAGTCGTCGGCGTAGCGCGCAAAGCTGTAGCCTCGCGCCTCCAACGCCTTGTCCACTTCGTCGAGCAGCACGTTGGCCAGCAGCGGGCTCAGCGGCCCGCCTTGCGGTGTGCCCTGGCCCCGTTCGATCACTACCCCGCCATCCATGATCCCGGCATTCAGGTACGCCCGGATGAGCCGCAATACGGCTTTGTCCGGGATGCGCCTTTGCAGCCGCTCCATCAGTATGTCGTGGTTCACCCGGTCGAAGAATTTCGATAGGTCAACGTCCACCACCACGCGCTTGCCCGATTGGACGAAGCCCCGAGCGGCTTTCACCGCGTCGTGCGCTCGTCTGCCCGGTCTGAATCCGTAGCTGTGTTCGCTAAAGGTGGGATCGATCAGCGGTTGCAGCACTTGCAGCAGTGCTTGCTGGATGAGTCTATCGAGCACCGTCGGAATGCCCAACTCGCGTTGGCTCCCATCGGACTTGGGGATCATCACCTTGCGTACCGGGTTTGGCCGGTACTGGCCCGCAAGCAATTGAGCACGGATTTGCGGCCAACTCGTTCGCAGCAGTTGCCCGGTTTGCTGGATGTCCAGCCCATCCACGCCTGCCGCTCCCTTGTTGGTTTTGACCCGTCTCCACGCTGCTTGCAGATTCTCTCTCGTCAGCGCCGCTTCCAGCAGGCCACCTGTGCCCGCCTTCGGCTTTGCCGACCCTGTGTCCTGGTGTTCACGGGGCGGGCCTCTGGCTTCGTCGCTGGCTGGCTCGCGCACGGCTTCACCGTGCGCTGCACCCACCCGCCCGGATGGCTCCGGCATCTGACGCACGGCCTTTGGCATCCTCGTATCCTCGGTCACTTGCTCTCGTTCGGCCCTTCGCATTCACCTTGTGGCCTCATCAGCCCCAGCTCCAGCTACTACGGCCTCTGCTGACTTCTCGCTCCAGCAGCGCTGTCGCCCTTTCAGGCACAAGGCGAGATCTCCCCAGGTAAGAGTCGCACTCCTTCATCGCACAACCGCCGCATCTACGCCACCTCGCCTTGGTCACGAGAGCTTCGTGGTTTTGCGCCCACTTGCCCTGCTTGGCAGCGCCTTCTATGCGGTTCTTGTTCATCGGCTCGCGATTTACGCTCCACGCTTCCTCCCCACATTCGGTCGCCCTCATGCAGTTGCGCTTCGCTTCGTTCGTTGTGACCAACTTACGACGGGACTTGCACCCGTAGGAGTGCGCCCATGCTGGGCGCACGCAAGAAAAAGGGCCCGGAGATTATCCGAGCCCTTCAATATGGTGGTGGGGCAGCACCCCGCACCAAACGACTATTGAAAGTACGCGATACCGGCGTTCTCGCAAGTTGCGAAGCCCTGCGTACCAGTGCGAAAAGCGGGGGTTGACAGGCGAATTTGCGAACAATCAAGCAGGTTTTTCGGCCTGATTGGTCACCGGAAATGGCGTTCAACCTCGTCTGCATTCCAAGGCTAGTTCAGTTCCCAAACCCGGAATCGAACTCGCGTCCGCATGGTGGTTCAGATCGAGGGTTCGGCGGCTGCGTCATTTTCGGCTGCGGGATCGGTAAGCCGCCGAATCGTCAGGGCACAGCGTTGCTCAATCAAGGTATTGATTTGCTCTACCACGGCATTGCCAGCAAAGCTGTGGCCGGGGTCTGACTGGAGCTTGCGCGCCGTCGCAGGCAGTAACTTTGCCAACTCCAGAATGCGCCGTTTGGCCTGCGCCTTGGTAAAGCCGACGCCTTCGGCGAACTGTTCCCAGTGCCGCGCCTGGACTTCGGTGAACTTGTACTTGCTGCCGATTTTCATCGCCATCTTCTGCGTCAGTGTTGGATACACGGCCGTCGAGAGCGTGTCGTAAAACGGAGCCAGAACGGGGGCCTTGCCGGAGTACAGCAGAGAGAAATTCTTGGCATGCGCATCATGATTGCCGATCAGCGCATTGAAGATCACGTAGTCGAGTAGTCGCAGGACTTGCGGCGCGCTGGGGCGGGTTGCACTGCGCACCAGATCAAAACACTGCGCCAGATCCGGACCACCTTCATTCTGGTACTTCATTTCTGGCACCACGCCCAGTGCCTGGCAGAAGTCCTCTTGATGAAGGCGTTGTCGATGCCCATGGGCATCGATCAGTCGGTCGTAGCGCTCAACCAGCAGAAACGAGCGATCCAATACCTGGTGTACTTTCGATTTTGCGGGCTTGAGCTGCATGGCCTCAGCCAGTGCCATGCAGAATCCTTCGTTGATCACGCTGTCGTCGACGGCGTGGATAGCCGGTTTCAGGATGTGGGAGCTCGGCGTGCCGTTGAGGGGCAGCCCGATGCGCGCACCATCGAAAACCACTGGCAACTTGTCTTGGGCACCCGCCAAGGAAAGCCGCAAGCCGTCTTTGCCTGCGAGCATAGGTCGACGCGGCAATTCATCCAGGATGGCCACGACTTCCTCATCGCTCAGCCATTGAACGTCATCGCTGCGGGTCGGCACAGGCAAAGCCTGCCCGGGTTCAAGGAAGGTCACGGCCCCGGCGCATTCGCCGCCGATGTGGTCCAGCAGCGCAAAGTCGTTCTGGCCAGACACCTGAAACTGCTGCGCAATCAAGCGGCGCATCTGCCCTTCGGGTAGAAGACCAGCAAAGAAAGGACGCGTTTTACGATCGTCGAACGGCACCGCTTGCAGGGGCAGCGAGGCCGACAAGGAAACGGCGTCGTTATGTAACAGCCAATCAGGTGCGTAGCAAAAACTCAGTCGCCCATCGACCAGCGCCAAGGTGCCGACACGCTCGGCGAAAAGCCAGACTTCCAGCTCATGCGCCATGGCCGTCATCCTCTCGTTGATCGTCGGAAGCAGCAGACGGCAATCCACTCAACTGAACCTCACCGCCTAGGGCATCAATGACCCGCAGCACGTTTTCCAGCCGCAATGTGGGCTTGCCGGCCTCAAGGTCGACAATGAAGCGCACACCCACCCCAGCCGCCAGCGCCAACTGGGGCTGCCTCAGCCCGAGCTGCTTGCGAGCGGCACGCAGTGCATCGCCGAGTTGTTGAGGTGATCGAATGGATGTCATGGCTTGCTCAGCTTCCCGTTCGGGAAATTATCAGTCACAACCGGACTAAGTGCAAGCGATATTTCCCGATCGGGAATGTTAGGTGTGGTTCGGGCGTGATTCGGCCTGCTATTTCCCGATCGGGAAACGGTAGCGATCTCGATTCCAAATTGACACCCATTTACACCGAATGTGGCGCGGTTTTCAGAAATGCGCCACGACCTCTTCTTTGCGGCGAACGGATCAGCGCCAACTATCGCTTGGCTCACGCGCGGAACAGCGCCTTCATGGACTCCTGCCAACTCATTCGGAAGGAGACCAAAATGGAAGTCGTTCACCTGAATCAAAAACAACTGGCTGCCCGCTGGAATATCAGCGAGGCCACCCTGGAGCGCTGGCGCAGCGTCGGGATCGGGCCAAAATTCCTGAAGCTCTGCGGTCGGGTGGCTTACCGCCAGGTCGACATCGAAGCCTACGAGGAGTCGTGCTTGCAGATTTTAACTAGCCAGTCGGTCACGGCGCATGTCAGTGCCGGCTGAGCAATGTTCCGATTTGTCGGCAGATATTAGCGAGTACCGACGTTTTGCAACGTGGCGGCACTAGCTGGGGTCTCCTCGTTTTCAGTGCAATAAGTGACGGTACGCAAAGCTAGCACTGGCGCGGGGGTGGTCTGGGTAGACCGTTGATTTCATTGACTTTCCTGTTCGCTTTGTAAACGGGTATGGTGGCCTCCCACTTTTGAGGTTCACGATGCAGGGTTGGCACACAACGTTTTTGGGGATGCGTGGGCTCCCCCGCGATATCAGCGACTTCGAGATGAAGGCATTTTTCACCTTCGATGGTGCCGAGCGCGACGCAATCAATGCACGCCGAGGTGATTCCCACAAGCTTGGTCTGGCGCTCCATATTGGTTTCCTGCGCATGAGTGGGCGTTTGCTCGGTGCCTTTCGGGTAATTCCAGTA
>NZ_MTBE01000006.1:0-170767 GCF_002916785.1 Diaphorobacter sp. LR2014-1
GGAAATCCTGCAAAACCCCGAACGCAGTCTGCTAGAAGCCAGGAAGTCATGGCATCCTCCCCGCCCATGAAGCAAAGCAGCCTTGACCTGAACCTGAGCACCAAAAAGACCCGCAAGCAAGAACTGCTGATCCAGATGGATTTGGTGGTTCCCTGGGCTGCTCTGGTCGAACTCATTGCGCCCTATTACCCCGAAGGCAAGAACGGCCGCCCACCCTTTGCCCTGGAGACCATGCTGCGCATCCACTGCATGCAGCAGTGGTTCACCCTGTCAGATCTGGCGATGGAAGAGGCCTTCTTTGACACCCCGATCTACCGGGAGTTTGCAAGTCTTGATGCCCATGGGAGGGTGCCTGACGAGAGCACCATCCTGAGGTTTCGTCATCGGCTGGAGAAACACAAGCTGGCCGAGCAGATTCTGGCCACTGTCAACGAGCTTCTGGCAGCCCAGGGCTTGCTGCTCAAGGCAGGCACTGCGGTCGATGCCACACTGATCGCAGCGCCTAGCTCTACCAAGAACAAGGACAGAAAGCGCGATCCAGAGATGCATTCGAGCCAAAAGGGCAACGAATGGCACTTTGGCATGAAGGCCCATATCGGCGTGGATGCGGACTCGGGACTCGTGCATACCGTCATAGGCACCTCGGGTAACGTGGCCGACGTTGTAGAGGGCAACAGCTTGCTGCACGGGCAGGAGACAGACGGGTTTGGTGATGCGGGCTACCAAGGTATCGACAAGCGCCCGGATGCCAAGGAGGCAGTGCGGTGGCACATCGCGATGCGCCCAGGCAAACGCAGAGCGCTGGACAAAGAGAACAACCCCGTTGACGCGCTGATAGACCAAGTGGAGAAGATCAAGGCGAGCATCCGTGCCAAGGTGGAGCATCCCTTCAGGGTGATCAAACGACAGTTTGGATACACCAAGGTGCGCTACCGGGGATTGAAGAAGAACACGTTGCAGCTCAAGACGCTGTTTGCGCTGTCCAATCTTTGGATGGTGCGCCATCAATTGCTGGAGGCGCAGGGATGAGTGCCCCTGAAATCAGGCAAATGGCCGCAAAGGCGGTGCAGATGGCCCGCAAGGGCGTGGAAAGTGGTGCGAAGACCCAGGCTAAACGCCATCCATCGCACTATCTGAAACCGGTGACCTTGTAGCACTTACGCATTCGAGTTATTCAGGGCATCCTTAAGCAGCCATCGGCGCGCCGGGCATTTGTGAGATGCCTTGATACCGTGTACGTGAAAAGGCTTGATTTAGCCGAGGACCGGTGACAGCCAAACGCAGACGCTCAATTCTGGACGTGATGTTTTCAGTTGATGCGGTGAGGTTAGTATGCATGCATCACAATTTGACCAACTAACTCCCGTGCCGCAGTCGAAACCATCATCTTGCCATTACGGCGTCATGTTCAAAGAAGCGCTTTCGTATGGACGCTCGATTGGCCTTACTCGTGCTCCTTTGGTTGACGAACGGCCTATCGAGACTCCATTTCTCGAGAAAGCGAACGAGCTTATTCATAAAAAGGCGGCTCTTTGGCGAGAGGGACTGCCTGACTACTACGGCGATCAATGTATGGAAGTCGCATCGAAGTTGTATGCCTTGTTGAACCACCATGGCATAGCTGCAGACATCGTGATCGGCTCAGTCACGGTGCATGGAGACAAACTATATGCCATCACACCTGAAGCAATAGCGCAGGAGGTGATAAATCCTGGCGGTGATGTCGGATTGAATCTGCATGCATGGTTGACTATTGGCGGCGATTCGGTCATCGACTACGCATTGCCTTCAATGCTTGTTCAAAATAAAGGGGCGCCGCCTTACTTTTTGCAAGCCGGGTTTGTAGAGAATGCAGCCGATTTGTGCAGTCAATCGATTGAGTATGAACCGATGTTGGTTGGATCCCAGTTTCTAGGGTGTGTAAATACATACGATCCTGATGACCTGCTAGAACACCTTAGGTCCTTGAGCATTGAATATCAATAGCCGTGATTTGTTGAACGCAAAGGGGTTTTTGCGACGGTCGCACAACGGCCATTAGCTGCGGCTAGGAAGCGTCCGCTTAAGAGCGGTGTGTCGTATGCTCAAATATTGGACAGAAATCGTTAACTATCTGCACACGACACGTTTGGTCGCTAAGGAGGGAAGAGTGGGAACCAGAAAAACATCCGTGCAGCCGCAGCCAAAGGCGCTACTTGAGCTGTTGATCTCGCGCGAAGACGCAAAATCTAAGCTGCAAGCCCGCATTGAGAAGGGTCTTGAACTAAAGCAGAGAGGGGTCGATACCCGAGAAGCTTTCGAGTCTCTATCGAATGATTACAGCAAGTGGGATTCCTTTAACTCCGAGTTGCTGAAGCGCACCTTCACGACTGATGAGCTTGCCAAGGAGTACGACTTTTGGGGGGCAATGGCAATTTCAATGCGAGAACCGTCTCTCGGGGAGAGGATCGCCCAGGTCTACAGAGACGTTGACAAGAAGATCCACCGCCTGGATTCCGTAATCGAGCGACTCGAGCTAATTCCGCTTAGTTCCGCCCCCGAAAGTGCTGTCATCCCAGTAGCAGAAGCGCCTCTTGCTCAAGTTCGAACCAACCGAGTGTTTGTGGTTCATGGCCGGGACGAAGTAGCGAAGACTAGCCTCGAGGTCTTTCTACACGAGATTGGGCTTGAACCCGTCGTCCTGCACCGTCAAGCCGACGAAGGCATGACAATCATCGAGAAGTTTGAAAAGCACAGTGATGTCGGGTACGCCTTTATTCTTCTAACGCCTGATGAAGTTGCCTACTTGGCTGCTGAAGAGGGTAAGGCAGACGGTGAGCGAAGCAAGGAGTTTCGTGCACGACCGAACGTAATTTTCGAGTTCGGCTATTTCGTTGGAAAGCTTGGCCGTTCTCGTGTGTGTTGTCTGTACACAGGAAATGTTTCGCTACCAAGCGATGTCAGTGGAATGATCTACAAGCGCTATGAACGAAGCATCGAAGAGGTGGCATACAGCGTGATCAAGGATCTAAAGGCATCTGGCTACATAGTGTCCTAACCCATCCATCACGCGGTCGTTTTAGAGTTGGCTGCGCCAGCCCTCAGCCGCCGCTCATGTTGAACGTTGAGCGACAGCTTTCGGGCGAGCTATTGAACATAGTCGGCCGGCCGTTCAGGGTCGAAAGAGGCCATAGATGCATGAGCACCTGCCTGCTACCTGCCTAGTTTGAGATCGCAGCAAGGCACTCTGCTCAAAATAGAAAAGGCGCTGCAACGCAAGTCACAGCGCCTTTTTGCAGAAGGCATGCCGGAAAGCCTGCTTCAGCCCTTCTTCTGCACCATCTTGATCACGCTGGAGAAATCCTCCCCCCCGTGCCCCGCAATGCTGTGCGCCGCGTAGATTGCGCGCGCCATGCCGCCCAGCGGGGTGCTGGCCTTGGTGGCGATGGCGTTTTCCTGGGCCAGGCCCAAATCTTTCAGCATCAGGTCGGTGCCGAAGCCGCCCGCGTAGCCCTTGCTGGCGGGGGCGTTCTCGTGCACGCCGGGGAAGGGGTTGTACTTTTCCAGCGCCCAGTTGCCGCCCGAGCTGCGGCGCATGATCTCAGACAGCACCTTGGGTTCCAGGCCGTTGGCGACACCCAGCGCGATGGCTTCGCTGGTGCCCACCATCAGGATGCCCAGCAGCATGTTGTTGCAGATCTTGGCTGTCTGGCCCGCGCCCACGGCGCCGGCGTGGAAGATGTTGGCGCCCATTTTTTCCAGCAGGGGGCGTGCGCGCTGCAGTTGCGCGTCGGTGCCGCCCACCATGAAGGTGAGGGTGCCGGCGATGGCGCCGCCCGTGCCACCCGATACGGGTGCGTCGATGAAGTCGATGCCCAGGGCTTCAGCGGCCTTGGCGACCTTCTGGCTGGTGGCGGCGGCTATTGTTGAGCTGTCGATCACCAGCGTGCCCTTGGCAATGCTGGCCAGCAGGTTGCCGTTGCCCAGGAACAGGCCTTCCACGTGCTGGCTGGCGGGCAGCATGGTGACGACGGCCTCGGCGCCCTGCACGGCGTCTTGCGCGCTGGCGGCGACCTGCAGGCCTTCGGCCCGGACCTTGGCAAGCGCGTCAGCGCTCAGGTCGAAGGCCTTCACGCTGTGGCCGGCCTTGTGCAGGTTGATGGCCATGGGGGCGCCCATGTTGCCCAGCCCGATGAATGCGATTTGCATGGTGGTTGTCTCCTGTGGTGTGTGATGGGAACTATGGTTTTGATAGCTGCCAGCGCTTGATGGGTGCGCGTTACAGGGCAAAAATGCCTGAAATCATGATCGCGTGCCCTTGCTGCGGCTTGTGGCCGCCTTCGCCCGCCGGGGCGAGGCCTTGGCAAGCGGGTTGAAGGCGAGGGCGGTGTCGATCCAGTGCTCCCACTGGGCGCGCGTGGCGTAGGCAGCGGGCTCCAGCCAGAAGTAGCCGGCCATGCCGCCACGCGGGTCCAGCTCGCGCACGCCGGGGGTTTCGGCGGTTGCGTCGTGCTGCTGCGGCGGCAGGCGCACCAACAGCTCTTCGCCCTTCACGCCCAGGCAGAGCTTGCCGTCCACCATGAAGGCGTGGCAGCCAAAGAGCGTGCGCTCCTCTACCTCCACCTGCGCGTTCAGCCGCTCGCCCAGCGCGTCGCGCACGGCGGCGATCAGGTGCAGCGCTTCGTCGGACAGGGGGCGGGCAGGCATGGTGGGTTTGGAGTCAAATAGGCCTCTAGCGCTTATCCATCCAGCGTAGGCAGCTATGGTTTTTGAATTTCAACGGATGACCTCCGGCGCGTCGCCGTCCAGCATGCGCCGGCCGATGATGACGCGCATGATCTCGTTGGTGCCTTCCAGGATCTGGTGCACGCGCGCGTCGCGCAGCAGGCGCTCCAGCGGGTATTCGCGGATGTAGCCGTAGCCACCGTGCAGTTGCAGCGCCTCGTTCACCACGTTGAAGCCCACGTCGGTGGCAAAGCGTTTGGCCATGGCGCAGTAGGTGGAGGCGTCGCGCGCGCCGGCGTCGAGTTTGCTGGCGGCCAGCCGCACCATCTGGCGCGCAGCCACCAGCTCGGTGGCCATGTCGGCCAGCTTGAATTGCAGCGCCTGAAAGCTGGCGATGGGCTTGCCGAACTGCTTGCGGTCTTGCATGTAGCGCTGGGCGTGCTGCAGTGCGCCTTGCGCGGCGCCGACCGAGCAGGTGGCGATGTTGATGCGCCCGCCGTCCAGCCCCTTCATGGCGATCTTGAAGCCTTCGCCCTCCTGGCCCAGTAGGTGGTTGGCGGGGATGCGCACGTTGTCAAAGCTGATCTGGCGCGTGGGCTGGCTGTTCCAGCCCATCTTTTCTTCCTTCTTGCCGTAGTGGATGCCGGGCAGGTTCGCGGGCACGGCAAAGGCGCTGATGCCGCCCGCGCCGGATTGCGCGTCGCCCGTGCGTGCCATGAGCACCAGCACGTCGGTGCTGCCCGCACCGCTGATGAAGGCCTTGCTGCCGTTGATGACGTACTCGTTGCCGACCAGCTCCGCGCGCGTCTTGATGGAGGCGGCGTCGGACCCCGCGCCGGGTTCGGTCAGGCAGTAGCTGGCGAGCTTTTGCCCGCTGGCGAGTGCCTCGCCCCATTCGGCGCGCACGGCATCCGTGGCCCAGGTGCCCAGCATCCAGGTGGCCATGTTGTGGATGGTGATGAAGGCAGTGGTGCTGGGGTCCACGGCCGCCAGTTCCTCGAACACCAGCGTGGCGTCCAGGCGCGGCAGGGCCAGGCCACCGGCGCTCTCGGGCGCGTACAGGCCGCAAAAACCCAGCTCGCCCGCACGGCAAATAGCCTCTCGGGGGAAGATGCCCTGCGCATCCCACTCGGCGGCGTGGGGCGCCAGCTCCGCCTGGGCGAACTGGCGCGCGGTGTCGGCAAAGGCGCGCTGGTCTTCGCTGAGTTCAAAGTCCATGGCGGGTGTCTCCTTCTCTTATGCGTCTTATGGCTTGTTCGTCGTGGGCTGCGGGGCCTCGCCATGGTGCAGCCAGTGCATCAGGGCATCGCGTCGCGCCTGGGTATGGACCGTCAGGCAGTCGTGGTACAGCCGCGGCCATTCGGGGCGGGACTCCGCCGCGCGCTGCGCCTGCTTGCACTGCGCGGCGCGCGTGCGCTGCCAGGCGGCCTGGTCCTGGCGCAGGGCAGGGCGTTCATGGGTCGACAGGGCACGCATCACATCGCCATACAGAATCTGAGTGGCGGTGTCCGCCTCCTGGTAGCGCTGCACGGCGCAGGCGTTGGTCTCATCCACCGTGCCGCCGGGGCGGCAGGCAGCGCCGGCCTGCGCCTGTGCCTGGGTGGCAGCCAACAGGGCGCACGCAGCGGCCAGGGTGCGCAGGCGGGCGGCATGGGGTTTCACGCATCGGGTCATGCCTGTGATTTCACCATGCGCGCACCGCGCGGCGCCGCTTACTTCAGGCTGATGGTGGTGTTCACGCCGTGGCTGGTGGTGCTGTCGTCAAACCAGCGCGCCGTGACGGTCTTGGTCTGCGTGTAGAACAGCACCACCTGCTTGCCGTAGGGGCCCAGGTCGCCCAGCTTGGAAGCGCGGCTGCCGGTGAACGAGAACAGCGGCACGGGCACGGGGATCGGCACGTTGATACCCACCTGGCCCACGTCGATGTCTTCCTGGAACTTGCGCGCGGCAGCGCCGGACTGCGTGAAGATGGCCGTGCCGTTGCCGTTGGGGTTGGCGTTGATGAACTCGATGGCCTCGTCGATGTCCTCGGCGCCGGCCAGGCACAGCACGGGGCCGAAGATTTCCTGGTCGTACACGCTCATGCCGGGCTTCACGCCGCTGAAGATCGTGGGGCCGACGAAGTTGCCCTTGTCGTAGCCCGCCACCTGGGGCTTGCGGCCGTCCAGTTCCAGCGTGGCACCGTCGGCAATGCCGCGCTCGATCAGGCCCTCGACGCGCGACAGCGCGGCGCAGCTCACCAGCGGGCCCACGTCGGTGCCGGGCTCGGTGCCGGCGGACACCTTCAGCGTCTTGGCCTTCTCGACCAGCTCGGGGATCCAGTTGCGCGCCTCGCCCACCAGCACGGCGACCGACAGGGCCATGCAGCGCTGGCCGGCCGCACCGAAGGCGGCGCCGGCCAGGGCGTTCAGCGTCTGCTCCTTGTTGGCGTCAGGCATGACGATGGCGTGGTTCTTCGCACCCATCATGCATTGCACGCGCTTGCCGTTGAGGCTGGCGCGGTTGTACACATGGGTGCCCACCTTGGTGGAGCCCACGAAGCTGATGGCCTTGATGTCGGGGTGGTCGCAGATGGCGTTCACCGCGTCTTCACCGCCGTGGATCACGTTCAGCACGCCGGGGGGCACGCCGGCTTCCAGTGCCAGCTCGCACAGGCGCATGGTGACCATGGGGTCCTGCTCGGAGGGCTTGAGCACGAAGGTGTTGCCGGTGGCGATGGCCATGGGGAACATCCACAGCGGGATCATCGCGGGGAAGTTGAACGGCGTGATGCCGGCGCACACGCCCAGCGGCTGCATGAGGGTGTAGGTGTCCACGCCGTTGGCCACGTTGTTGGCCAGCTCGCCCAGCTGCAGCGTGCCGATGTTGGCCGCGTGCTCCACCACTTCGAGGCCGCGGAACACGTCGCCTTCGGCGTCGGGCAAGGTCTTGCCTTGCTCGGCCGTCAGCAGGGCGGCCAGTTCCTTCATGTTCTCGCGAATGAGCTGCTGCAGCTTCAGGAAGATGCGTGCGCGCGTGCCGATGGGGGTCTTCTTCCAGGTCTTGAAGGCGTCCTTGGCAGAGGCCACGGCGGCGTTGATCTCGTCGGGCGTGGCGAAAGGCACGCGCGCCAGCACCTGTTGCGTGGCGGGATTGACCACGTCGCGCCACTGGGTGGTCTTGGACTCGACGAATTGGCCGCCGATCAGCAGCTTGACGGTGGGGGCCTTCACGGCCTGGGAGGTGGATGCGTCCATGGTTGTCTCCTGGGGTCCTGGGGTGGTCTGCAATGAAGCCGGCACGGCAAGTGCCGACTTGGCATGGGCTGCATCGTAGTTGTGCGAAATTGCGTAGGCAATAGACAATCACGCACCTTGGCTTTGCAAATTTGCACATCACCGCAGAGGAGCCGCATGGATTGGGACAATTTGCGCTACTTCCTTGAGCTGGCGCGCACCGGCACGCTGGCAGGGGCCGCGCGCCGCACCGGTGTGGAACACACGACAGTGGCGCGGCGCATCCAGGCGCTGGAAAAACAGATGGGTGCGCCGCTGTTCGCCCGCGAGGCGGCGGGACACCGGCTGACGGAAACCGGCCGCCACCTGCTGCCCGCCGTCGAGGCCATGGAGGCCGCCGTGCTGGGGGTGGAGCGCGCATCGCCCGCCAACTCCCCGGGCGCGGGCCCCTCCGGACTGGTGCGCGTGGGTGCCACCGAGGGTTTTGGCACGGTGGTGCTGGCGCCGCATCTGGCGCGGCTCACACAGAAGCACCCGCACTTGTCCATCGACCTGCTGGCTCTGCCGCGCATGCTGCACCTGAGCCGGCGCGAGGCGGACATCGTGATTTCGTTAGAGCGGCCCAAGCGCGGCTCGGTGATCGTCACCAAACTTGCCGACTACACCCTGCGTCTCTACGGCCAGCGCGAGTACCTGGCGCGCAGACCGCTGGTGGCCAAGCGTGAAGACCTGCGCCACCACGCCTTCATCAGCTACGTGGACGACTTGCTGTTCACGAAAGAGCTGCAGTTCATCGACCAGCTCTACCCGCCCGAGCGTTTTGCGCTGCGCAGCACCAGCATCACCGCGCAGTACGAGGCCGTGCGCGCCGGCGCGGGCCTGGCCGTACTGCCCGCGTTCCTGGCCGACCGTGACCCCGTACTTGCGCGCGTGCTGCCCCACGAGGCCGAGTTCACACGCACCTTCTGGATGAGCATGCCGGCCGAGGCCAAGCACTTGGCGCGCATGCAGGCAGTGTGGGCCTTCCTGAAAGACGTGGGCCAGCGCGAGGCGGCATCGCTGGTCCCAGGTAAACCAGCGGCAGGCTAGGGCACGCTGCGGCATACAGAAAAAGGCCCCCGCATGCGGGGGCCTTGCGGACCAGGGGATCAGCAAGGATCAACCTTGCTCCTTGTTCTTGCCCGACGTGCCCTGGCTGGAGGAGATAGCGCTATTGCTGCCGCTGCTCTTTTGCCCGCTGCCGCCGCGCGAGGTGCGCCAGGTGTTGAAGTCATCGGCAAACTTCTCATAGCGCTCCTTGCGCCAGGAGTCGTAGTCGTCATCCAACTGGCGCAATTGGTCCTGGCGCCACTGGTGGTAGTCGGGGTCGTTCTGAAAGCGCCCGCGCTGCTCTCCGCCGGTGCCGGAGTACTGCGAACCAAAGTCCGCGTCGCGATGGCCTTCATAACCCTGGCCTTGGGAGCCGTACCCCTGCGAACCGTACCCCCCGTAGCCGCTCTGGCCCACGGGTGTCCAAGTCTTGCGCGATCGCGCCTGACCCTTGTCTTTCATGAATGGAGTGAGCTATGCAGAACGTTTCTGATGTGATGACCCGCGGGATCCGCACCATGGCACCCGACGACACCCTGACCACCGCCGCGCAGGCCATGCGCGAGTTGAATGTGGGAGCCTTGCCGGTGTGCAATGGCGAGCGCCTGGTGGGCATGGTGACGGACCGCGACATGGTGCTGCGCGGCCTGGCCGAAGAGCGCACCCACTCGCGCCTGAACGAGGTCATGTTCCGCGAGGTGTACTACTGCTACGAAGACCAGCCCGTGGACGAAGCCATCGCGTCCATGCGCGACATGCAGGTGCGCCGGCTGCCCGCGGTGGATCGTGACCAGCGGCTGGTGGGTATCGTGTCGCTAGGCGATGTGGCCACCAACGTGGACGAGCGCCAGTCCGGCACGGCGATCCGCGACATCTCCAGTCCTTCAGAGCCGACCGGCGCAGCCAATCGGCCGCCAGTGGCGCCGCAGGCGGCGGCCAGACCTCGTGACGACACACGGCCGCGCCCACGGCGGCCCTCGCCACAGCGGGGCGCAGGCCCCCCGTTTTTTTATATGCGCCCCATCAGCAGCAGGATGAGCACGATCACCACCACCAGCCCGACACCACCGCCCGGACCGTAGCCCCAGGAACGGCTGTACCCCCAGGTCGGCAGCACGCCGATCAGGATCAGCACCAGGATGATGAGCAGCAGGAGGGAAATCGACATGGTTTTCCTTTCGTTGGCAACGCGGGCATCGCGTGGCCTCATCGTGCGGGCGCTGGAGGCGCCCGCAGCTAGGCAGGCGGTGCATGGCGTGGTCAGGCAGCATGCCGAGCGGGCTGTAGGCCAAGGCCCCGCTCTTGCCTGGACAGTGGCCGGCGCTTCGCTGCCGGCTGCGCGGGCCGCCGCGTGCAGGTTCGCTGAAGGATGGGTTTGCCTGTGCGGCCCGGCCGCGCACAATGCACATGCCATGGTGTCAACGCGGCGCCATGGCCCTCCGCGTAGCCTCGCGTGCCGCATACAGAGCCCGCTGGCGCAGCACCATGACAGCACCCACGGTTGATCCCAGGAATCCTTCCCATGAACTCTGTGTCAAAAGTGCCTGCAAGCCATACCGGAAGAGCGCTATCAGCTATTATTAACATAGCATTGACCGCCGCCGCCATGCTGGCGGGCGGCGAGGCGCTTTCCCAGGAGGTCGCACCCGTACACCCCGTGCCCGCGCGCGGTGAGGCGTCGGCGGAGGTAGTGGCTTCGGGCCTGAGCCATCCGTGGGGCCTGGCCTTCTTGCCGGGCGGGCGCTTCCTCGTCACCGAGCGGCCCGGCCGCCTGCGCGTGGTGGAGGCCGACGGGCGCCTGGGGCCGCCGCTGGCCGGGTTGCCACAAGTGGCGGCGGGCGGGCAGGGCGGCCTGCTGGATGTGATCACCGATGCGGACTTCGCGCGCAACCGGCGCATCTTCTTTTGCTATTCCGAACCCGCACCGAAGGGCGACGGCAACAGCACGGCCCTGGCCAGCGCCACGCTGGCGCCGGACGCGGCGGCGCTGCAGGACGTGAAAGTGCTCTTCAGCCAGCGTCCCAAGGTGGCGAGCCAGTTGCACTTTGGCTGCCGCATCGTGCAGGCGCCGGACGGCCATCTGTTTCTCACGCTGGGCGAGCGCTACGGCCGCAAGGAGGACGCCCAGCGCCTGGACAACCACCTGGGCAAGGTCGTGCGCATAGCGCCCACGGGCGGCGCGGCGCCCGGCAACCCGCTGGCGGGCCGCGCGGGCGCGCTGCCGGAGATCTGGAGCTGGGGCCACCGCAACCCGCAGGGAGCGGCCTGGGGGCCAGACGGCCGGCTGTGGATCCATGAGCACGGCGCGCAAGGGGGCGACGAGATCAACCGCCCCGAAGCAGGCCGCAACTACGGCTGGCCGGTGATCACCTATGGCGAAAACTATGGCGGCGGCAAGATCGGCGAGGGCACGGCCAAGGCCGGCATGGAGCAGCCGCTGCATTACTGGGTGCCGTCGATCGCGCCGTCGGGGATGGCCTTTCTCACCAGCGACCGGTACGGCACGGCCTGGAAGGGGAGCCTGTTCGTGGGTTCTCTCAAGTTCGCACGGCTGCACCGGCTGGAGCTGCAGGGCGCGCAGGTGGTGCGCGACGAGTACCTGCTGGACCACCTGGGCGCGCGCATCCGCGACGTGCGCCAGGGGCCGGACGGTTGGTTGTACTTGCTCACCGACAGCCCGGACGGGCAGTTGCTGCGCCTGAGGCAACGTTGAACACGCCTGCGCGAGGACGCGCCACAGTGCGGGACCGGCTGCGAGGGGGGCGTCCCCTTGCCCGAATCGGGACACGCGGCGCACGGGGAACTTGCGCGCCGTTGCCCCGCTGCTACCCGTAGCGCCTGCGACAATGACCGCCCGACTGAACAACGATGACCGCCATGCTGCTTGACGCCTCCGAATCCCAACTCGTTCTCGTGGATTACCAGGAACGCCTGATGCCCGCCATCTTCGAGGCAGAAGCCGCACTGGCCAACGCGCGCAGGCTGGCGCAGATTGCCAGGCTGATGGACGTGCCGGTGTGGGGCACGGAGCAGAACCCTTCGCGCCTGGGGCCCAACGACGCCGCGTTGCGCGCGCTGTGCCAGCGCACCTTGTCCAAGATGCACTTCAGCGCCACCGAGGAGGGCCTGGGCGAGTGGCTGCGCCCGCCCGCCAAGGCCCAGGGCGGCAATGCGCGCAGCCTGCCCAAGCACCTGCAAAAGGGCCGCGAGCCCCAGGCGCCGGAGCGCGCCAGCATCGTGGTGGCCGGCTGCGAGGCCCATGTCTGCCTGCTGCAGACGGCGCTCGATCTGCTGGAGGATGAGTTCGAGGTATGGGTGGTGACGGACGCCTGCAGCTCGCGCACGGAGCGCAACCGCGACGCCGCCTTCGACCGACTGGCCGGCGCCGGCGCCGAGCTGGTAACCACCGAGATGGTGGCCTTCGAGTGGCTGCGCAGTTGCGAGCACCCGGCATTCAAGGAGATGCTGGCCTTGGTCAAATAGGCCTCTCGGGCACACCCAACAAGCGCTAACAGCTATGAATAGTGAAGCGCAAAGGTGGGCTGGGCGTAGAGGGTGCGGCGAGCGCCGCGTCAGCGACTGCGTCAAGGACCGCGTCTGCGACCGCGTCAGCTTCCCGCAAGCGCGGCATGAATAATTATGAATTTTGGATAACCACCGACCCGCGCCACGTCGACGCGGAGGATTCCAAGGAGACAGCACCATGGCCGCCGACTATGCCGACTTCTACCGCCGCTCCATCGACGAGCGCGACGCCTTCTGGGCCGAGCAGGCTCGCCTGATCGACTGGCAGCAGCCGCCGCAGCAGATCTGCGACTGGAGCAACCCGCCGTTCGCCAAGTGGTTCGTGGGCGGCACCACCAACCTGTGCCACAACGCGGTGGACCGCCACCTGGCCGAGCGCCCGCTGCAAAACGCGCTGGTGGCCATCTCCACCGAAACCAATACCGAGCGCGCCTACACCTACGCCGAGCTGCACCAGGAAGTGCAGCGCATGGCCGCCAGCCTGCAGACGCTGGGCGTGCGCCAGGGCGACCGCGTGCTGATCTACATGCCCATGATTGCCGAGGCGGCGTTCGCCATGCTGGCGTGCGCGCGCATCGGGGCCATCCATTCGGTGGTGTTCGGTGGGTTCGCATCGTCGTCGCTGGCTTCGCGCATCGAGGACGCCGAGCCCACGGTGATCGTGAGCGCCGATGCGGGCTCGCGCGGCGGCAAGGTGGTGCCCTACAAGCCGCTGCTGGACGAGGCCATCGAACTGTCGGCCCACAAGCCCGCGGCCGTGCTGCTGGTGGACCGGGGCCTCGCGCCCGCCGCCATGCGCGCGGGCCGCGACCACGACTGGGCGGCACTGCGCGCGCGGCACATGGATGCGCAGGTGCCCTGCATCTGGGTGGACGCCACGCAGCCCAGCTACACCCTGTACACCAGCGGCACCACCGGCAAGCCCAAGGGCGTGCAGCGCGACACGGGCGGCTACACCGTGGCGCTGGCGTCCAGCATGCGCCACATCTTCGAGGCACAGCCGGGCGACACCTATTTCTGTACCAGCGACATCGGCTGGGTGGTGGGCCACAGCTACATCATCTACGGCCCGCTGATTGCCGGCATGACCACCATCCTGTACGAAGGCCTGCCGGTGCGGCCCGACGCGGGCATCTGGTGGAGCATCGTCGAGAAATACCGGGTCACGCACATGTTCTCGGCCCCCACGGCGGTGCGCGTGCTCAAGAAGCAGGACCCGGCCTACCTGAAGAAATACGACATCCGCAGCCTGAAGGCGCTGTGGCTGGCGGGCGAGCCCCTGGACGAGCCCACGGCGCAGTGGATCAGCGACGCGCTGCAGGTGCCCATCATCGACAACTACTGGCAGACCGAGACCGGCTGGCCCATCCTCACGCTGTGCAACGGCGTGCAGAAGCAAACCTCGCGCTTCGGCAGCCCGGGCAAGGCCGTGTACGGCTACAACGTCCAGCTGATCGACGAGGCCACGGGCGAGGAGCTGACCCAGCCCAACCAGAAGGGCGTGGTGGCCATCGAGGGGCCGCTGCCCCCTGGCTGCCTGCAGACCGTGTGGCGCAACGATGATCGCTTCGTCAACACCTACTGGAAGAGCATTCCCGGCCGGCTGGTCTACAGCACGTTCGACTGGGGCATCCGCGATGCCGACGGCTACTACTTCATCCTGGGCCGCACCGACGACGTGATCAACGTGGCCGGCCACCGCCTGGGCACGCGCGAGATCGAGGAATGCATCGCCGGCCACCCCAATGTGGCCGAGGTGGCCGTGGTGGGCGTGGCCGACGCGCTGAAAGGCCAGGTCGCGATGGCCTTCGCGGTGCCGCGCGATGCCTCGGGCCTCACCGACGAGGCCGCGCGCCTGAAGCTGGAAGGCGAGGTGATGAAGCAGGTCGATACCCAACTGGGCGCCGTGGCCCGCCCGGCGCGCGTGCTGTTCGTGACGATGCTGCCCAAGACCCGCAGCGGCAAGCTGCTGCGCCGCGCCCTGCAGGCCGTGGCCGAGCGCCGCGACACGGGCGACCTGACCACCATGGAAGACCCCGTGGCACTGCAGCAGATCAAGGAACTGCTGGGCTGACGCGCGGCAATTTGCTCTTGATTTGATAGCTTCTAGCGCTTGATGGACGGGCGCTGGAAGCTTTTTTATTGCTTGATTCGATACGCCATCAGGCGGCTATCGCCGCCGCCGGTGGTACGGGCGCGGCGGCCTGGCTTGTGGCGCGCCATGGTGCGGGGGCCTGCCAGGCCTTCGCCCAGTCCATGAATTGCTCCACGGGCATGGGCATGGCGATGCAGTAGCCCTGCGCGTGGTGGCAGCCCATCTGCAGCACTGCCAGGCCTTGCTCCTCCGTTTCCACCCCTTCGGCCACGATGCCGCAGCCAAAGGAATGCGCCAGGCCGATCACGCCCTGCACAATGGCCCGGTCGCCCGCATCGGCCAGCATGCCGGCGACGAAGCTGCGGTCCAGCTTGAGGTGGTCCATGGGCAGGCGGCGCAGGTACGCCAGCGACGAGTAGCCCGTGCCGAAGTCGTCGAACGAGATCTGCATGCCCAGCGCACGCAGTCTGGTCAGCTCCCGCGCCACGTGGTCGATGTCGTAGAGCGCGGCGCTTTCGGTGAGCTCGATGGCCAGCAGCCGCGCCGGCACCGCGGGGTGCTGCGCCAGGCGCAACGCCATCCAGTCCGCAAAGCCCCGGCGGTGCAGGTGCTCGGGCGTGATGTTGATGCTGACGGGCAGTTCCAGACCCTGCGCCATCAGGCGGGCGATCTGCTGCAGCGCGGTGTCCACCACCCATTCGCCAAAACGCATCTGCAGCTCGGCATGCCCTTCGATGAGGTGCAGGAAATGCACGGGCGACAGCAGGCCGCGCTCGGGGTGCTGCCAGCGGGCCAGGGCCTCGGCCCCCACCACGGTGCCCAGCCGCATGTCCACTTTGGGCTGCAGGAACAGTGTCAGTTCGCCACGCTGCAGCGCGCGCAGCAGTTCGCCGCACTGCTCGCGCCGCAGTTGCCGGGCGCGCTCCTCGGCGGCGTCAAAGCCATGGAAGCGGTTGCGCCCCGCCTGCTTGGCCGCATACATGGCCTGGTCGGCGTGGCGCAACAGGGTGTCGGCGTCGGCCTCATCGTCGGGGTAGAGGGTGTAGCCGATGCTGGCGGTGACCAGCACGCGCTCGCCGTCCAGCGTGTACGGGGCCGCGACGCTCTCCATCACCGTATGCAGGCGCCGCTCGCATTCCTCGGCATGGGCCAAGCCCGACAGCAGGATCACGAACTCGTCCCCGCCCAGCCGCGCTACCGAGTCGGTCAGGCGCAGGGCGCGCTTGAGCCGCTCGGCCACCACCACCAGCAGCCGGTCGCCCGCCGCGTGGCCCAGGCGGTCGTTGACGGGCTTGAAGCCGTCCAGGTCCAGGTAGGCCACGCCCAATTGCTGGCCGCGCGCACGGCTGTGCTCCATGCCTGCGCGCAGCCGCCGCTCCAGCATCACCCGGTTGGGCAGGCCGGTGAGTGCGTCGTAATGGGCCATGCGCTCCAGTTGCCGCTCCTGCTGGCGCTGGCTGCTCACGTCGATGGACATGCCCACCATGCGCGCGGGCTGCCCGGCGGTGTCGTACGCCACCACCTTGCCCACGCTGCGGATCCAGCGGCCGTCGCCCTGGGGGGCAAGCACCTCGCAGGTCACGTCGAACGGCTTGTGCGGCTCTTGCAGGTGGCGCTGCAGCTCCTGGGTGACCACGTCGATGTCTTCCGGCGTGATACCCGACGCCCAGTGCACGGCAGCGCTGGCCCCGGGCTCCACGGGCGCCAGCCCGTACATGGCGCGCCAGCGCGCGTCGCCCGTGACTTCGCCGCTGGGCAGGTTCCAGTCCCACAGGCCCAGCGCCGCCGCCTCGATGGTGAGCGACAGCAGTTCCTCGCGCTCGCGTACGCGCTGTTCGGTCTGCTTGCGCTCGGTGATGTCGTGCAGGCCGAACAGCCAGCAGGCCTCGCCGTTCACTTCGATGGGGCTCATGGACTGCAGCACGGTGCGCTTGTCGCCGCCGCGCGTGGTCAGTTCCAGCTCGTAGCCCACGAGCTGCCCTTCGGCCGTCGCCGCCTCCAGCAGCGCCGCGCGGGTGGGGGCGGAGTAGATGCCCAGTTCCACCACCGTGCGCCCCACGGCTTCCTGGCGGGTGTAGCCCAGGGCCTGCTCCCACGCCGGATTCACGTCGAGGTAGGTGCCGTCCTCGCGGCGCGAGAACCCCAGCGGGTAGGGCAGCAGCTGGAAGATGCGCGCCAGCCGTTCTTCGGAAGAACGCAGCCGCTGCGCCGCGCGGCGCGGCTCGTCGATGTCCTGCAGGATGCCGCGCACGCGCACCACGCGGTCGCCCTCGATGATGGGCTCCCCGCGCACGCGCACCCAGACCAGGCGCCCATCGGCGCGCACGATCTCGATTTCCTGGCTCCACACAGTGCGCTTGCGCAGGCAGTCGCGCAGGGCTGCGTGCATGGCTTCCCGCCAGACGGGTGCGACGAACTGCTGCACGTAGTCGCGCGGCAGCGGCGTGCCCGGGTCCAGCCCGTGGATGCCGAAGCACACGTCGGACCAATAGGTGATGCCCTTGCCCGGCTCTTCCTCCCACACGCCCAGCCGCGCCATCCAGCCCGCCTGGCGCAGCAGGCGGTTGGCGGCGAGCAATTCATCGCGCACACGGCGCTCCTGCGTCATGTCGTGGAACACGAAGACCAGGCAGTCCTCGCCCTCAATGCGCGACACCCGTCCCGACATGAGGCCCGGCACTTCGGCGCCGTCGCGCAGCGCCGTCATTGGCAGGCCGCGGACCTCGCCCTGGTTGCGCAGCGCCTCGGTGAGGCGGGCGCGCTCCTGCGTGTCGCCCCACACGCCCAGTTCCATGGACGAACGTCCCAAAATCTGGTCGCGCGGCTTGCCCAGCAACCGCTCGAACGCAGGGTTCACGTCCAGGTAGCACCCGTCGGACAGGCGGGTGATGCCCGCGGCGTCGGGCAGAGTCTGGTAGACGGTGGTGTATTTGGCTTCGGACACGCGCAGCGCGTCGCGCATCTCGTGGTGCTCGGTGATGTCCAGGTCAATGCCGGCCATGCGCAGCACGCGTCCGGCGGAGTCGCGCTCCACCGCGTGCCCGCGCGAGACCACCCAGCGCCAGTGGCCCTCGTCATCGCGCATGCGCGACTCGGCATGGAAGCTCTCTTCCAGTCCGTCCTGCACGCGCTGCAGGTACGCGCCCAGGCGCTCGCGGTCGTCGGGGTGGCGCCGGGCGTTCCAGCGTTGCCATGACTCGCGCACATCGAAGGCGCGCAGCGGTGTGAAGTCCTCGTCGTCGGGGCTGTTGGCCAGGCCGAAAGCCCGGTAAAAGCGCCCGTGGTAGGTAAAGCGGCTGTTGCGCAGATCCCATTCCCAGCGCCCGCCGCCCGAGGCCTTGAGCACGCGCAGCAGCTCGTCCTCGTGCTGTCCCAGCGTCTGCAGCGACCGGGCCCGCGCGCGCAACAGCTCGACGGCGCCGCACAGCGCCACCACGCCGAAGGCGTAGCGCCAGGGAATGCCCTGCCACGGGGCCGATCCCCCCTGCGCGGCGAGGGCGCTGGCCGTCTCGGTCCAGGGCAGCAGCGCGGGCGGCACCAGCACGGTGAGCGCGACCACCAGCGATATCGCCGTCAAGCGTGTCGCGCGCCCCAGCTGCCACGCCAGGCAGCCCATCAGCCAACAGGCCGCGGACAGGCTGATCATGGCGCCCCAGTGGGCCGGCGCGTCCAGCCAGCCGCTGGCCAGCGCAGCCACTGCGGCCACGCCACCGCACAACGGCCCGAACAGGAACGCGGCGGAAACGATGATGGGCGGGTGGATGTACGCCACCCCTGGCGCGTCTAGGGCCTGTTCACACTATTTTTGCCAGTGCGAATGGCGTGAAAACCGCGCCAATCTAGGCGCGTGACGACGCCAAGGCCGGGGCCTTGGCTAGGAGGGCAACGACGAATGGCGCGGTTTNTCACTCCGTTCCCTCCGGGTTGCGATCAAAAAGGGCCATTCGCGGCGTTGCCAAGCCTCGCTGGGGTAGCACCCCAGCTTCGTTTGGCGCCTTGCGCCTGGCCCTTTTTGATCGCAACGCATCTGGCAAAAATAGTGTGAACAGGCCCTAGCGGCATGCCCTGCAGGGCCACCAGCGTCGACGCCGCCCCGGCCACCAGGCCCAGCGCGATGCGCACGCCGCGCGAGGGTTGCAGCAGAACGGGTTGCGGCAGCGCGGTCGCCCCGGCGATCAGCAGCAGGTGCACGATGCCGGAGAGGAACACCTCAGTGGGCATATCCCTCCTGTGCATCCGCGCGCTGGTCGCCCCCGCGGTCCCCGCCATCCTGGCGCAATGGCGCAGCGCCCGCGGGCCGCGGCCCGGGGATGCGTGCAACGGCAGGGAATACGGCAAAGGCGCAAGGCGACATGTTTCAGAGTGTATTGCGCCCGGCGGCCCGGCGGTCCATGTGCGTGCCGCCCGTCGCGCAGCGGACCCGCAGGCGTCGGGTGAAACCCTGCCGCGGCGCGTCAGGGCGCCTTTGTACCCGGCCGCACCGCGCCGCCCACCAACCCCGTGGAGAGCGCCGTGCCGCACGCAATGACCACGCCGCAGCCCAGCATCCACGGCGTCACCGCTTCGCCCAGAAACACCGCGCCGTAGAACACTGCGAACACGGGCGCCAGGAAAGTCACGGCCAGCGCCCGGCTGGGGCCGGCATTGGCAATCAGGCGAAAGTAGAGGATGTACGCAATGCCCGTGCACAGCACGGCAATGGCGGCGATGGCCGCCCAGGCGCGCAGGCTCGGCGTCTGCGCGGGCCAGGCCCACCACATGGGCAGGGCCAGCCCGAGCGCCGCGCCCACCTGGCTGCCCGTGGCCGTGGCCAGTGGCGGAATGCCCACCAGGTAGCGCCGTGCGTAACTGGCGGCCACCGCATAGCAGGTGGACGCCAGCAGGCACGCCGCAATGGCCCAGCCCGCCTGACTGCCGCTGGCGCCCACGCCAGCCGGTGCGCGCCAGGCCAGCAGCGCCACGCCGACGAAGCCCAGCGCCAGCCCCGCCCAGCGCAGCCGGCTGATGCGGTCGCCCAGCCACAGCCAGGCCACCAGCGCGCCGAACAGCGGCACCGTGGCATTAAGAATCGATGTCAGCCCGGTGGCGATGTGCATCACCGCCCAGGCGAACAGCGCGAACGGAATCGCCGAGTTGATGAGCCCGGCGAACAGCACGGGCCGCCAGTGGCGCCGCAGCGCGGGCCATTCGCCCCGGTGCAGCAGGAAGGGCCAGAGGAACAGGGCCGCCATCAGCACGCGCAGCCCGGCCATGGGCAGCGGGCCGAACTCGGCCGCGCCCAGGCGCATGAAGAGGAACGACGCCCCCCACAGGCTGGACAGCAGCACGAACTCGCCCACCCAGGCGGGCGCTTAGGGGGAGAGGGCCTCAGCGCTCGTGTGTGGTGCTGTCATGCGAAATTCAATAGAGGGGTGAAGGGAACGGCGCGGGCTTGCGGGCCCGACTCCAGCGCCAGCAGTGCCTTCTTGCGCGGCAGCCCACCCGCGTAGCCGGTGAGGGCGCCCGCACTGCCGACGGCGCGGTGGCAGGGCACGACGACGCTGAGGGGGTTGCGCCCCACGGCAGCGCCCACGGCACGCACCGCGGTAGGCCGGCCGATCTGGCGTGCCAGCGCGCCATAGCTGGTGGTGGCGCCATGCGGAACGGCCAGCAACGCCTGCCACACGGCCTCCTGGAAGGGTGTGCCGCCCGACAGGTCCAGCGGCAGATCGAACCGCGTGCGTTCGCCCCGCAGAAACTGCTGCAGTTGCTGGGCCGCCGCGCGCAGCACGGGATGGGCATGGTCTGTGGGCCACGCGGGCGCGGCATCCAGTTGCGCGGGCTGGTGGCGCTGGCCGTCGAACCAGAGCCCGACCAGGCCTTTCGCGCTGGCGGCCAGGCGCACGTCGCCCAGGGCCGTTGCGATGCGGCTTTGCACGGTGTCGCGGGGGTATTGCATGGTGAATCCTTCATTAAACGCGAAATTTGCCTTTTGCGCAGGCGCACCCAGCGCCGGCAGCTATTGGTCTGATAGCACCAGAGCCAAACCACTCCACGCGCGCAGCACGCCATAGCTGCGCCAGGGGCGCCAGGCGCGGGCTGCTTCGGTGGCGGCGCGCGCGGGTTGCGGCTGGCCCTGCACGCCCAGCGCCTTGTGCAGCGCCACGTCCCCGGCCGGAAAGGCGTCGGGCCAGCGCAGGGCACGCATGGCGATGTACTGCGCCGTCCAGTCGCCAATACCGGGCAGCGCACGCAGCGCGTCCAGCGTGGCGGGTACGTCGGCGCTGGCATCCAGCAGCAGCGTGCCCGCGTCCACGGCCTGCGCAAGCGCCACGATGGCGGCCTGCCGCTGGCGCACGATGCCCAGGCTGCCCAGTGCGTCCCCTTCTGCCCCGGCCAGAGCGGCCGGTGTGGGAAACAGCCGATGCAGGTCCGGCCATGGCGTGGCGATGGGCTCGCCAAAGCGTTCCACCAGCCGCTGCGCCAGCGTGCGCGCGGCGGCCACCGTGATCTGCTGGCCCAGCACGGCGCGCACCGCCAGCTCGAAGCCGTCGAACGCGCCCGGCACACGCAGGCCGTCGCCCTCCGGGAAGGAGGGGTGCAGCACCGCGTTGATGGCCTGCGGGTCCGCGTCCAGGTCGAACAATGCGCGCACCCGCGCGATGAGCTGCGGCAGCACGGGCTGCAGGCCGTCGCTGACGCGCAGCCACAGCTGGGGGCGCCCGTCATCGAAGCCGGCTTCCAGCCAGCCGGTGAAAACGGTGCCCGCGCTTGCCAGCCGCACCGTTCTGCGCAGAACCTGCGCCCCCGGCCCGGTGCGGATGCTCTCCATGCCGTGGATCTGCCGCGCCGCCAGAAAGCCCATCAGCGCGGCCGTGTCGTAGGGCGGGCGCAGGCCCAGACGCACCGCACGGGCGCCTGCCTGTACCCCATCGGGTGCGGCGCCTTGCCGGCGCAACTGGGTGGGATTGAGTCCGTAGTGGGTATTGAAGGCCGCGTTGAAGCGGCGCACGCTGGCAAAGCCGCTGGCCAGCGCCACCTGGGTGACGGGCAGATCGGTATCGGTCAGCAACTGCTTGGCCGCCAGCAGCCGGCGCGTCTGCAGGTACTGCAACGGCGAGATGCCCAGCGCGGCCTCGAAGATGCGGCGCAGGTGCCGGTCGCTCACGCCCAGGCGCGCAGCCAGCTGCGCGACCACGGCGCCGCCTTCGCACGCGCCCCAGGACTGCGGTGCATCCAGCATCCGCAGCGCCTGGCGCACGAGGATGCCCGATGCGTCCTGCACCGACCAGGCCAGCGCCTGCGGCGCCAGCTCGGGCCGGCAGCGCAGGCAGGGGCGAAAGCCGGCACTCTCGGCCTGCGCCGCCAGCGTAAAAAAACGGCAGTTTTCGCGCCGGGGCGTGCGCACGGCACAGACGGGGCGGCAGTAGATGCCGGTGGAGGTCACGCCGGTGAAGAACCGTCCGTCAAAACGCGCATCCCGGGCCCGCAGGGCCAGGTAGCGGGCCTCGTCGTCGCCCGCCGCAGAGGCGGCGCTGGCGGGTGGAGCAGGGGAATGAAGAACGTCGGGCATGGGGCCATGATAGGCACGCGCAGCCGTTCTACTGGCCGTTTTCGGACATGCGCCTGGCCGGCCTCAGTTGGGTCCCCGGCTGACAGGGGCGCGCCTGGACCGGGCCTACAATTCCGGCCTTTCTGCCGGCCTTCCTGCCGGCCTTGCCTGGACGGCGGACCTCCCGGTCCCGCCCCTTATCCCCAAGGAATCCCCTGTGCAGCTTTCTCCCGCGATCTTCAAGGCCTACGACATCCGCGGCATCGTGCCCAGCACGCTCAACGACGACGTGGCCCGTGCCCTCGGCCGGGCCTTTGGCACCGCCGCACTCGCGCAGGGCGAGCGTACGGTGGCTGTGGGACGCGACGGGCGCCTGTCGGGCCCGGCGCTCTCGGCCGCGCTGATCCAGGGCCTGGTGGACGCGGGCATCGAGGTCATCGACATCGGCATGAGCACCACGCCCCTGCTGTACTTCGCGGCCAGCACGCTGTGCGCCAGCGGCATCCAGGTCACGGGCAGCCACAACCCCAAGGACTACAACGGCTTCAAGATGGTGCTGGCCGGTCGCGCGATCTACGGCGAGGAAATCCAGCAGCTACGCCGCACCATGGAGCAGCAGAGCTGGCAACTGCGCGAAGGCGGCCACGTGCGCCATGAGGACGTGCTGCCCGCCTACGTGCAACGCATCGTGGGCGACGTGAAGCTCGCGCGGCCCATGAAGATCGTGGTGGACAGCGGCAACGGCATCGCCGGTGCGTCGGCGCCCGGCATCTTCCGTGCATTGGGCTGTGAGGTGATCGAGCTGTTTTCGGAGGTGGACGGCAACTTCCCCAACCACCACCCCGACCCCAGCAAGCCCGACAACCTGCGCGACGTGATCGAGGCCTTGAAGGCCAGCGACGCCGAACTGGGCCTGGCCTTCGACGGCGACGGCGACCGCCTGGGCATCGTGACCAAGGACGGCCAGAACATCTTCCCCGACCGGCAGATGATGCTGTTCGCTCAGGATGTGCTCTCGCGCGTGCCGGGCGCCCCCATCCTGTTCGACGTGAAGTGCACGCAGCGCCTGGCGCCCGCCATCGAGGCCGCGGGTGGTCAGCCGCAGATGTACAAGACCGGCCATTCGCTCATCAAAGCACGCATGAAAGAGCTGGACGCGCCCCTGGGCGGCGAGATGAGCGGCCACATCTTCTTCAAGGAACGCTGGTTCGGTTTTGACGACGGCACGTATGCAGGCTGCCGCCTGCTGGAAATCCTGAGCCGCCATGCCGACCCCAGCGCCGTGCTGAACGCCCTGCCCACAAGCCATTCCACGCCCGAACTCAACGTGCATTGCGAGGAGGGCGAGCCCCATCGCCTGACGGCCGAGTTGCAGGCGCTGGCGGCCGACGCGTTTGCGGCGCCGGCCCGCATCAGCACCATCGACGGCCTGCGCGTGGACTGGCCCGATGGCTTTGGCCTGATCCGCGCCAGCAACACCACGCCGGTGCTGGTGCTGCGCTTCGAGGGCCACACCGACGCCGCGCTGCAGCGCATCGAAGCCGCCATGCTGGCGCTGCTGGAACGCGTGAAGCCCGGCGCCCAGGTGGGCGGCGCCGCACACTGATTGCGGGCAGCGCGGGCGGCATGCACCAGCTCATCCTGTGGCTCTACAGCCTGGCCGTGTGGCTGGCCACGCCGCTGCTGCTGCGCAAGCTGCGCCGCCGCGCGCTCACCGAGCCCGGCTACGCCGTGGCCGTGCCCGAGCGCTTCGGCCACTACCCGCCGCCCATGGACAGCCTCTCGCCGTCATCGGAGACCGAAGCCGACGAGCAGTTCATCTGGATCCACGCCGTCTCCCTGGGGGAGACACGCGCGGCGGCCATCCTGTTGAAGGAACTGCGCCCGCTGCTGCCCGGCATGCGCCTGCTGCTCACCCACGGCACGGCCACGGGCCGGGCCGAGGGCGAAAAGCTGCTGCTGCCCGGCGACGTGCAGGTGTGGCAGCCCTGGGACACGCCCGGGGCCGTGCGGCGCTTTCTGCGGCAGTTCCGCCCGTCCATCGGCATCCTCATGGAGACGGAGATCTGGCCCAACCTCGTCGCGGCCTGCCGCCGGCGGCGCATCCCGCTGGTGCTGGCCAACGCGCGGCTCAACGAAAAGTCGCGCGCCGGCGCGCGCCGGCTGGGCTGGCTGTCGCGCCCGGCCTACGCCGGCCTGTCGGCCGTGTGGGCGCAGACCGAGGATGACGCCTCCCGGCTGCGCGACGTGGGCGCGCAGGTGGCGGGAGTCTTCGGCAACCTGAAGTTCGACGTGGTGCCGTCACCCACCCTGCAGGCGCAGGGCCGCGCGTGGCGCGCCGCCAGCGCCCGACCGGTGGTGCTGCTGGCCAGCAGCCGCGAGGGCGAAGAGGCCATGTGGCTGGAGGTTTTGAAGCAAAAAACGCCTATAACGCCCGCCAATCAAGCGCCAGCAGCTATTGATTCAGGAGTAAATCAATCCGTGCAGTGGTTGGTGGTCCCGCGCCACCCCCAGCGTTTTGACGAGGTGCAGCGCCTGTGCGAGGCCGCCGGCCTGCGCGTGTCGCGGCGCAGCCAGTGGACCGCGCAGCCGGACAGCGCCGATGTGTGGCTGGGCGACTCGCTGGGCGAGATGGCGCTGTATTACGGCCTGGCCCACGTGGCGCTGCTGGGAGGCAGCTTTGCGCCGCTGGGCGGGCAGAACCTCATCGAGGCCGCGGCAGGCGGCTGCCCCGTGGTCATGGGCCCGCACACCTTCAACTTTGCCGAGGCCGCGCGCCTGGCCATCGACGCTGGCGCCGCCCTGCGCGTGGCCGACATGGCCGAGGGCGTGGCCGCCGCGGCCGCCCTGGCGCAGGACCCGCAGCGGCGGAGGGCGCTGTCCGAGCGCTGCGTGGCATTCACCGAGGAGCACCGCGGCGCGGCCCTGGACACCGCCCTGGCCGTCCTGCAACGTCTGCGCGAGGCCGTGGACGACCGTCCCGACTGAGCGGCCCGCCCGCGTTTCCTGCGATCACGACTGCAACCACGACTGCGAGGGCGCTGACACAGCGCAAGCCGCCGGCGTTGCCTGTCTCGCCAAGCAATGCCGGGATGGCAGAGAATCGCTCCATCATGATGGACAAGCACTACCTCACGCCCCTGTTCACGCCCAGCTCCATCGTCGTGCTGGCCGGCAACGCCGATGCGCCCGACACGCACACGCCCCAGGCCAAGGTGCTGCGCGAGGCGCTGGCCGCCCAGCGCTTCACGGGCACGCTCACCTACCTGGACATCCATACCAGCGGCACGCTGGCCGACCTGGCGCAGACGCGTGCGGACCTGGCCATCATCGCCCAGCCGCCGCAGGACCTGCCCGCCGCGCTGGAGGTAGCGGGGCGCATCAACTGCCGCTCGGCACTGGTGCTGTCCAACGGCGTGGATGCGCAACTGGCCGAGCAGCTGCGCAAGATCGCGCGTCGCGAGGGCATCCACCTGCTGGGGCCCAATTCGCTGGGCATGCAGCGGCCGTCGCTGCAATTGAACGCCAGCGCCGCGGGGCCGCTGGCGCGCGAGGGGTCGCTGGCCCTGGTGTGTCAGTCGGGCGCGCTCACCTCGTCCATCCTGGACTGGGCCAGCAACAACGCGGTGGGCTTTTCCAGCGTGATCTCGCTGGGCCCGCACACCGACGTGGGGCTGAGCGAGGCGCTGGACTTCCTGGCCAACGATGCGCGCACGCAGAGCATCGTGGTCTACATGGAGGGCATCCAGAATGCGCGCCGCTTCATGAGCGCCCTGCGATCGGCGGCCTATGCCAAACCGGTGGTGGTGCTCAAGGCGGGGCGCAAGCCTGCAGGCAACGAGGCGGCGCAGACGCACAGCGCCGCCATCGTGGGCAGCGACGACGTGTTCGACGCCGCGCTGCGCCGCGCGGGCGCCGTGCGCGTGCGCTCGTTCGTGGAGCTGTTCTCGGCCGCCAAGTGCCTGGCCTCGCGCTACCGGCCCGTGGGCAAGCGCCTGGCCATCATCACCAACGGCGGCGGCCCCGGCGTGCTGGCGGCCGATTGGGAGAACGAGATCGGCCTGGACCTGGGCCGCTTTTCGCCCGAGACCTGCGCTGCGTTGGCGCCCAAGCTGCCGCCGCTGGCCTCGCTGGCCGACCTGATCGATCTGTCGGAAGAAGCGGGGCCGGAGCACTATCGCCTGGCGCTGGAGGCGGCGTTCCGTGACAAGCAGATCGATGGCCTGTTGGCCATCTTCTCGCCCAAGGCCGGCGCCGACGCCGAAGCCGTGGCCACCGTGCTGGCCGATGCCAAGCGCCTGGCCTCCAAGCCCTTGCTGTCGTGCTGGATGGGCGACGCCTCGGTGGTGCCGGCGCGCCGCATCCTGCGGGCCGCGCAGATTCCCACCTTCCGAACGCCCGAGGCCGCGGTGGGCGCCTTCGGCAACATCGCCTCGTTCTATCAGAACCAGCAGCTTTTGCAGCAGACACCGCCGCCGCTCACGACGCTGTCCAAGCCCGACATCGAGGGCGCGCGCCTGGTGATCGAGAGCGTGCTGGCCGAGCGGCGCAACGTGCTGACCGAGATGGAGTCCAAGACGCTGCTGGCGGCCTTCCACATCCCGGTGACCAAGACGCTGCTGGCGCGCAGCAGCCACGAGGCGATGATGATCGCCACGCAGCTCGGCTTCCCCGTGGCGCTCAAGATCGATTCGCCCGACATCGCGCACAAGTCCGACGTAGGCGGCGTGGCGCTGAATGTGCACAACGGATCGGCCGCGCGCGATGCCTACACCGACATGGTGCAGCGTGTGGCGCGGGTACAGCCCGGCGCGCGCATCAACGGCGTAACGGTGCAGAAGATGGCACGCGGGCGCCGCGGGCGCGAGACCTGCATCGGCCTGGTCAGCGACGAGCCCTTCGGCCCGGTGATCACCTTTGGCGCCGGTGGCACGATGATCGAGCTCATCAACGACCGCGCGATGGAGTTGCCGCCGCTCAACCAGTTCCTGGCGCGGCGGCTCATCGACCGCTCGCGCGTGGCCGAGACGCTGGGCGAATGGCGCGGCGCCACCGCCGTGGACCTGGAAGGGCTGGAGCAGGTGCTGCTGCGCGTGTCCGAGATGGTCTGCGCGCTGCCCCAGCTGCGCGAGATGGACATCAACCCCCTGATCGTGGACGAGCAGGGCGCCGTGGCCGTGGACGCGCGCATCGTCATCCATGAAACCGCCCAGGGCGGCTCGCGCGGCGAGGTGGCCGGCTACGGGCACTACGGCCACCTCTCCATCCTGCCGTATCCGGCGCGCTATGAGGCGGTGTGGCCTCTGCGCGGCGGGGGTGAGTACCTGGTGCGACCAATCCGCCCGGACGATGCGCAGATGGTGCAGCGCCTGGTCAAGGAACTGTCGCCCGAGAGCCGCTACTTCCGCTTCGTGTCGCAGTTGGCCGAGCTGCCGCCTTCCATGCTGGCGCGTTTCACCCTCATCGACTACGACCGCGAGATGGCCCTGGTGGCCGTGCACCGCGAGCGCGTGGTTCATGATGATGGCGAGGTGAGCTACAAGGAGCGCATCGTGGGCGTGTCGCGCTACGTGACCAACCCCGACCAGACGAGCTGCGAGTTCGCGTTGCTGGTGGCCGACGACTTCGCCGGCAAAGGGTTGGGCTCGCGCCTGATGCTCAGCATCATGGACGTGGCGCGCGATCGCGGCCTGGCCGAGATCCAGGGCCTGGTGCTGGCCAACAACCCGACCATGCTCAAGCTGATGCGGCGCCTGGGCTTCGAGGTGCGCACCTTCGAGGACGACCCAGAGTTCCGCCTGGTGGTGCACCAACTGTAAAAACCGATGGGCTGGCTCGTCACCAAATACCTGATCACCGCGGCGGTGGTGGTCGCCGTGTCCGAAGCAGCCAAGCGCAGCGACAAGCTGGGCGCATTGCTGGCGGCGCTGCCGCTGGTGACGTTCCTCGCGCTGGTCTGGCTGTACGTGGAAAAGCAGCCGCAGGAAAAGATCGCCTACCACGCCTGGTACACGTTCTGGTACGTGGTGCCCACGCTACCCATGTTTCTGGCCTTCCCCTGGCTGCTGCCGCGCATCGGGTTCGGCCTGACCCTGCTGGCCAGCGCAGCCATCACCGTGGTCTGCTTCGGCCTGTTCGCGCTCGCCGTGCGGCCGCTGGGCGTCGAGTTGCTGCCCTGACCCTGCAGAGCTTTGCGGGGCGGCCCACGCGCTATAAACCGTCCATGAAGACCCAGTATTTCACCGCCACCAGCCTGGACGGCTTCCTCGCCACGGAAGACGACTCGCTGGATTGGCTTTTCACCCTGGGCAGCCTGGAGGAATCCAGCTATCCCGCCTTCATCGCGCAGGTGGGTGCCCTGGCCATGGGGTCATCCACCTACGAATGGATGCTGCGCAACGCGGACGCCGTGCGCGCCGAAACGGGCTCCGCCTGGCCCTACACGCAGCCCGCCTGGGTTTTCTCCTCGCGCCGCCTGCCGGGCATCGACGGGGCGGACATCCGCTTCGTGCAGGGCGACGTGCGGCCGGTGCACGCGGCCATGCGCTTGGCGGCGGGGACGAAGAACCTCTGGGTAGTAGGCGGCGGGGACCTTGCCGGCCAGTTCTACGACGCTGGCTTGCTGGACGAGCTGATCCTGCAGGTGGGCTCGGTCACGCTGGGACGAGGCAAGCCGCTGTTTCCGCGCCGGCTGCCCAGCACCGCGTTGCGCCTGCTTGACGCACACCCCCTGGGGACGGGCATGGTGGAGCTGCGTTATGCCGTGAACCGGACGGGTGACCCGGCGGACTTTGACCGGGAATGATGGTCTTTTAAGCCTCTAGCGCTTATCCATCAAGCGCTAGCAGCTACTGTTTATATAGCAATAGCGGTGGGTATCGCAGGGTGTCAGCGACTCAGCAGGCTGTCCACCGCCACCACGTCGTCCATGGACAAGGTGCCGGCGGCCTGCTTGAGGCGCAGCGTGCCCATGAGCACGTTGTAGCGTGCCACGGCCAGGTCGCGCTTGGTCTGGTAGAGCTGGCTCTGGGCGTTGAGCACGTCGATGTTGATGCGCACGCCCACCTCGTAGCCCAGCTGGTTGGCTTCCAGCGCGCTCTGGGTGGACGCCTCGGCCGCCTGCAGCGCCCGCACCTGGCTCTGGCCCGACTGCACGCCGAAGAACGCGGCGCGCGTGGCCTGGGCCACGCTGCGGCGCGCATGGTCCAAGTCGGCGCGCGCCTTGTCTTCCAGCGACAGGGTTTCCTTCACCCGGTTTTGCACCGCGAAGCCCGCGAACAGCGGCAGGTTGAGCGCCACCCCCACGCTGGCGACGTTGGCACGGGAGTGCACGCCCGGCATGGTGACGGTGCCATTGGGCGTGCGCTGCACGCTGTAGCCCGCCTGCAGGTCCACCGTGGGCAGGTGGCCGGTCTCGGCCTTGGCGGTTTCCAGGCGCGCCACGTCCAGCGCAATGGCCGCCTGGCGCACCTGGGGTTGCTGCTCCTCGGCGCTGCGCACCCAGCTGTTCACATCGGCCGGCTGCACCGCGGGCAGCTGTACCGGCTGGGCCAGGGGCAGCGGGGTCAGGCCCGAGCGGCCCACGGTCTGCTCCAGTGCTAGGCGCTTGACGTGCAGGTCGTTCTCGGCCGCGATCTCCTGGGCCGACACCAGGTCGTGCCGCGCCTGGGCCTCGCGCTCGTCGGTCACCGTGGCGGTGCCGACCTCGAAATTGCGCTTGGCCGCGGCCAGTTGTTCGGCCACGGCAACCTTTTGGGCCTGCACGAAGGTCAGGGTGTCCTGGGCGGCCAGCACATCGAAATACGCCTGGCTCACGCGCACCAGCAGGTCCTGCTCGGCCGCGTCACGCTGCGCGCGGGCAATGTCGATCCCGCGCTGCCCCTGCTCGAAGCCGATGCGGTTGGCCGGCCGGTACAGCGGCTGCGAGGCCACCACGCCCACGGTCTGGGTAGGGGCGTGCAGGTCCAGCGGGGGCAGGGGGCCACGGGTCAGGTCGGTGCGGGCGTAGGTCACGCCCCCATTCAGCGCGGCGCTGGGCAGCAGTCCTGCGCGCGCCTGCTCGGCACGGCTGTCGGCGGCCTGCAACTGTGCCTGCGCGGCCTGCCACGGGGCGTCATAGCTGCGCGCCCATTCCACCAGCGTGGACAGGCTCTGCGCCTGCGCGGGCAGGGCGCCCAGCGCGCAGGCGCCCACGGCCAGGGAAACGGAGAGCAACCGTTGCAGTGATGTCATGGCGTTCTTCAGGAAGGTCTGCGGTGATCAATGGGAAGGCTGCAGCACGCCGGGCGACGTCCGTGGTGGCTCAATACCGGGGCACCGCCGGGTCGCGCTCATGCGACCAGGCCTCGATGCCGCCCGTGATATTGGCCACCTGGTCGAAGCCCTGGTGCGCCAGGAAGCCCGCCACCCGCAGGCTGCGCATGCCGTGGTGGCACAAGCAGGCCACAGGGCGGGCGGGGTCCAGTTCATCCAGCCGTGCGGCCAGATCCCCCATGGGGATGGCCACGAGCTCAAACCCCTGGGGCGTCACGCTGGCGGTCTGCAGCTCCCATGGCTCACGCACGTCCAGCACCAGCGGGCGGCTGCCGGCGTTAGCGGTCAGCCAGTCGGCCAGTTGGGCAGGGCGCACGTGGTCGATCATGCAAAGGTTCCTGAAGGACGCTGAAGGGGTGTCAGAACTTGAAGCGGGTCGGCTCCGGGAAGTGACGCAGGCGCGGCACCACCACATCCCAGGGTTGAGTGGTCTCGTACCGGTCACCTTGGCGGCGCACGAACGTGGCGCGCATCATCGGCATGTGGCCCACGAAGGCGCCCAGGCGGCCGCCGTCGCGCAGCAGGCCCAGCAGGCGCTGGGGAATCTCGGCCACCGAGCCGCTGAGCACGATCACATCGAACGGACCATCGGGGATGGGGTCCAGCGCGCCGTCGGACTGGCGCACCTCGGCGTTGTCCACGCCGGCACTGCGCAGGTTCTCGCGGGCGAACTCGGCCAGCTCGGGAACGATCTCCAGCGACACCACGCGCTCGGCGCGCGCGGCCAGCAGCGCGGCCATGTAGCCCGAGCCCGCGCCGATCTCCAGCACGCGGTCGGTGGATTGCACCTGCAGATCCTGCAGCATGCGCGCATCCACGCGCGGCGCCAGCATCACCTGGCCCAGGCGCTCGGCTTCTTCCACCGAGGGGTTCAGCGGGATCTGCGTGTCGGTGAAGGCGGCACCCTGGTAGGCCGGCGGCACGAACTCTTCGCGGCGCACGGTGGCCAGCAACTCCAGCACCGCCTCGTCCAGCACGTTCCACGGGCGGATCTGCTGCTCGACCATGTTGTAGCGGGCCTGCTCGGTAGGATCGCAAATGTCAGCGGACGTGTTCAGAGGCATGTTCATGGGGTACTCCGGAGGCGGGTCACTGTGGTTCAGACAAACCCCTGATTCTAGGTCGGCCGCACGCACAGCCCCTGCAAGACGTTCTCGGCCTGCAGGCGGATGTACTCCTGCGCGGAGAACGTGTCAGGGTTCGGGATGCACAGCGACAGCGAAGGCTGCGAGAACATCAGGAACATCAAGGGCGCCAGCACCAGGTAGACGGCATGGTCCAGATCCAGCGGGCGGAACTCGCCACGGTCCATGCCGCGCTGCAGGATGCGGCGGAACAGGCGGTGGCCGGGTTCCACGACCTCCCGGCGGTAGAACTCAGCGATCTCCGGGAAGTTGTTGGCCTCGCTCAGCATGAGCTTGCCCAGGCCCGATGCCTTGGTGGAGCCCACGCGCTCCCACCACGTCTGAAAGCAGTACTGCACCAGTTCGCTGCTCGTGCCCTCGAAGGTTTCCATCTCCAGGTCCCATTCAGGGAAGCGGCCCGCAATGTTCTTGCGGACCACGGCCTTGAAAAGGTCTTCCTTGCTGGGGAAGTAGAGGAATAGCGTGCCCTTGGACACGCCCGCGCGCGCGGCGACCTCGTTCACCCGGGTGGCGGCAAACCCTTTTTCCACGAACAGTTCCAGGGCAGCGTCCAGCAATTCACCGGGCCGGGCTTCCTTGCGGCGGCCACGGCGCGGGGGTTCGGACGATTCGAGGACTGGGGGGAGGGTGGCCATAAATTACTGACTGACTGGTTAGTAATATAGCAACCCGCCTTGCCCCCGTCAACGCAAGGGCAGACTTCGGGACGGCGCCTTCGCTTCATTTCTATGATGAGGCTTTCATTCCCTTCATGAGGCGCAATCCCATGTCCGATCTGCAGTCCATCACCCTCGGCGGCGGGTGCTTCTGGTGCACCGAAGCCGTGTTCGACCGCGTGCGCGGCGTGACCGACGTGCAAAGCGGCTATGCCAATGGCGACGTAGCCGAGCCCACCTACGAGCAGGTGTGCAGCGGCACGACCGGCCACGCCGAGGTGGTGCGCGTGACCTTCGACCCCGCGCAGATCGGCGTGCGCGAGATTCTGGAGATCTTCTTCGCCACGCACGACCCCACCACCCTCAACCGCCAGGGCAACGACGTGGGCACGCAGTACCGCAGCGCCATCTACTTCACCGACCCCGCACACCAGGACGTGGCCGAAGAGCTGTTGCGCCAAATGGGGCAGGACAAGCTCTTTGGCGCGCCCGTGGTGACCGAGGTGGCCCCCCTGGTGAACTACTGGCCCGCGGAGGACTACCACCAGGACTACTACCGCAACCACCCCAACCAGGGCTATTGCGCCTTCGTCGTGGGGCCGAAGGTGGAGAAGTTCCGCAAGACCTTCGCACGGCACCTCAAGCCCGGCGCCTGACCGCTGCGCGGCCCAGGTCGCCGCCAGCGGGTCCACCGCCTTCCCAAAGCGGCGCATCCGCGCAGCCTTTTGGGAATCCCCGCGGGTTCCTGCGCTATCCTCCCGGGCCCGCGCCGCAACAGCGGCGCGGTGTTACTTTGGAGGAAGCAACCCATGAAACCCTGGCTCGCCACCCTGCTGCTGGCCTGCGCCGCCTTCGCGCACGCGCAGGAGCACACCGCGCAGCAGACCAAGGTCGACATCGAGCGCCACCGCGCCATGGCAGCAGCGCACGAGGCCGCTGCCAAGTGCCTGGAATCCGGCAAGGGCGAAGAAACCTGCCGCAAGGAACTGCAGGCCGCCTGCAAGAACCTGGCGATCGGCAAGTACTGCGGCATGAAGCACGCCCACTGACGACTGCACCTTTCACCCAGCCCGCATGTCCCTGACACCCGCGCTCTTGCCGCAACTGCGCCGCCGCCTGGCCCTGACCTGGCTGCTGCTGGCGCTGGTGCTCGCGCCCGCACTCGGGCGCATGCACCAGGTGTTGCACCTGCCCGCGGGGCAGGGGCTGGCGCATGCCTTGCACGGCGACGGGCATGCACGGGATGCGGCAAGCGCCGGGCAACAGGCCCTGGACACCCTGCATGCGCTGTTTGCCGGGCACGGGGCCGCCGACTGCCAGGTGCTGGACGAGCAGACGCTGGTGGGCGCCGCGCTGGGCCAGGCTCCCGCGCAGGTCCAGGCACAGCCGCAGCTGCCCCCTGTCAGGTCCCCCGCGCCGGTGCCGCGCGCGGGCCGGGCGGCGCCTTTCCATGCCCGCGCTCCGCCCCTGAGCGCCTGAGGCTCCCCGCCTCGCGCCGCCGCCTTTGCATGTCGGCGTCGCAAAAACTCCTCTTTTTATAGCTGCTCGCGCTTGATACATAAGCGCTAGAGGCAGTTTTGAATCAATTTTCAAGCGCGGCCGCGTGCGGCCCGAGCGCTCGCGCGCGCCTGCCGCCTTTTGACGGAAATCGTTGTATGAACGCCTTCACCCCTTTCGCCCGCATGCCGGGCGCAATGCACCCGCTGGCCTGGGCCGCGCTGCTGTGCCTGACCAGCGCAGCACCCGCCTGGGCGCAGGCGGATGCCCGCCTGCCCGAGGTCACCGTGTCCTCCAGCGGTTTGCAGCTGGGCGTATCCGAAATGACGCAGCCCGTGTCTGTGCTGGAGGGCGACGCCCTCGTGCGCCAGCGCGAGGCCACGCTGGGCGAGACCCTGGACGGCGAGCCCGGCATCACCGGCAGCCATTTCGGCGCGGGCGCCAGCCGCCCCGTGATTCGCGGCATGGACGGCCCGCGCGTGCGCGTGCTCTCTGACGGGTCCGAACTGCACGACGCCTCCACCGTCAGCCCGGACCACGCCGTGGCGGCCGAGCCGCTGCTGGCCACGCAGGTCGAAGTGCTGCGCGGGCCGTCGGCACTGGTCTACGGCGGCGGCGCCGTGGGCGGCGTGGTCAACGTGCTGGACGGCAAGGTGCCCACGGCCGTGCCAGACAAGGGCTACGAAGGCAGCGCCGAGCTGCGCGCCGGCAGCGCAGCGCGCGAAAAGGCCGGCGCTGTCGCGCTGACCGGCGGCGCGGGCAACCTGGCCGTGCACGTGGAGGCCGCCGGTCGGGACGCCGACGACTACCGCGTGGGCAGCGGCTGGGCCGAGGGGCGCCGCGTGCCCGGCAGCTTCAACCACACGGGTACCGGCAGCGTGGGGCTGTCCTGGGTTGGCAGCCGCGGCTACCTGGGCCTGGCCTTCACACGCCAGAACGCCAAATACGGCCTGCCGGGCCACAGCCACAGTTTCGAAGGCTGCCACACCCATGGCAACCACCTGCACTGCGGCAGCCATGACGAGCACGACCACGATGACGACGGGCATGACCACGACCACGGTCACGAAGCCGTTCCTGTGGTGGACCTGCGCAGCGAGCGCGTGGACATCCGCGGCGAGCTGCGCGACCCGTTCACCGGCTTCTCCGCCCTGCGCCTGCGCGCGGGCGTGACCGACTACGTACACGACGAGGTGGAGGAGGGCACCGTTGCCACCACCTTCAAGAACAAGGCCCACGACCTGCGCGTGGAGCTGCAGCACGCGCCCGTGGCTGGCTGGCGCGGCGTGCTGGGCCTGCAGACCGGGCAGCGCAAGTTCAGTGCCGCGGGAGAAGAGGCCTACGTGCAACCCACCCTCACGCGCCAATGGGGCGTGTTTCTGCTGGAGGAATACCGCCTGGGCGACTGGCATGGCGACTGGCGCATCGAGACCGCGCTGCGCCACGACCGCCAAAGCGCCGAAGCGCAGGACAGCGGTGTAGAGCGGCGCCACCACGGCACCTCCGCATCGCTGGGCGCGGTGTGGCGCTTTGCGCCTGGCTACGCCGCGGGTGCGAGCATCACCCGCGCCCACCGTGCGCCCACCGCCGAGGAGCTGTACGCACGCGGCCTGCACATGGCCACATCCACCTACGAGCGTGGCGACGCCAGTCTGCGTGCGGAAACCTCGCGCAACATCGACCTGAGCCTGCGCAAGACCAGCGGGGACACCACGTTTGACGTGAGCGTGTTCCACAACCGCATCCGCAACTACATCTACGGCCGCACGCTCGACGAACTGGACGGCCTGCAGCTGCTGCAGTACAGCCAGGCGGGCGCCACCTTTACCGGCATGGAGGGCCGGGTGCGCCAGCGCATCACGCAGCGCCTGGGGGTCACCCTGTTCGGCGACAGCGTGCGTGCCCGCCTGGACGGTGGCGAGCGGCTGCCGCGCATCGCCCCCGCACGCGTGGGCCTGCGCCTGGATGCCAACTGGCGCGACTGGGACGGCGCGGTGGAATGGGTGCAGGTGGCGCGGCAAAACCGCGTGGCCGCGTTCGAGACGGCCACGCCTGGCTACGGCATGCTGAACCTGGGCCTGGCCTACAACGGCCGCACGGGCAGTGGCACGCCGTGGCAGGTGTACCTGAAGGCGCGCAACCTCACGGACCGCCTGGCCTACGCCCACACCTCGTTCATCAAGGACGCGGCCCCGCTGGCAGGGCGCAACGTGACGGTGGGCGTGCACGTGTCGTTCTGACACCACCATCCCCGGCCCGCGGCGGATGCGCATGCACATCCGCCGCGCAGCACGCACGGCGGTGCGCAAAAGACCGCGCGCCGCCGTGCGACAAGGTTGTCCCGCGGACTGCGCACTGCTAGCATGCGCGCCCATATTCCCGAGCACACCCATCCGCCGCACCCTTGCGCGCAACCGCGTGGGCGTCGTGGCGCGTGTGCTCTGGCCATACCAGCCGGTCGCACATTCCTCCGCCCGGCGATAAAGCACCCATCCTCTTTCCAACGCGCAGAACCACCATCGCCGGGCACCCGCCCTGCGCAACGGTGGACAACGCCTTCCCACGCCCGCTCGCGCGGGCCCTTCGTTCGCCGGGTCACCCCGGGCCCCCGCAGCAGCACCGCACGGGCGCCTTGCAAGGATTGGAGCGTCGCATGGAATTCACCAAGCAGTTTCTCCGGGCCAAGAGCCCCTGCGCCAACGGCTTTCGCTGGTTCGTGCGCCATGTCGAGGACGGTGTGGGCTACCAGCAGGCGCTGGACCAGCTGGTGGCCGCCGGGCGCGTGGACGACGCGCTGTGGCTGCTGGGCCAGTTCGGCCCCTCGAACGCAGTGCTGCACCTGGACAGCCTGGAGGCCGAGGCCTTCGTGTTTGCGGGCACCGTGCAGGTGCGCGGCGGCATCGAGGTGGACGGCGTGATCCACGTCGGCCGCTCCCTCCATGCGGGGGGCGGCATCCGCGTCGGCAGGGCCATCGTGGCGGGCGAGGACATCCGCGCCGGCGCGCACATCCACAGCGATGGACGGCTGCACTGCGGCGGCGATCTGCGCACCGACTGGGGCGTGCAGGTGCAGGAATCGCTGCACTGCGGTGGCGACCTGCGCGCGGCGTGGGACGTGGTCTGCCACGGCGCGCTCACCGTGGGCGCCAGCGCCTTCGTGGGGCGGGACCTGCTGGTGCACGGCGGCATCGACTGCGGCAAAAGCCTGCGCGTGGGCGGGCATGTGAGCGGCGAAGGCAGCCTGCGCGCGGGGCAGGGCATCGTGGTCGGCGGAGCCATCAGCGGCCTGACGCATCTGGAGGCCGGCTGGGGCATCAAGGCGGGCGAGTGCATCCACACGCAGGGGGCCATCAAGGCCGGCGAGAGCCTGAGCGCGGGTGAGGACATCCGTGCGGGCGAAGGCTACGGCATTTTCGCGGGCCTGAACGTACAGGAGCCCGCCTGGGAGGTGTGTGCCCAGGTCTGGGCGCAGCAGCCGCCGGCCGGCCTGCGCAGCGGGGTGTGGATGGGGCCCTGCGCCATCTGATGCCCACAGCGGCTGCGGCCGCAAGGATCAGGAGGTCTGCTTGCGCGCGCACGCGCCGCGCTCCGCTGCTGGCACGCGGCGCCAGTCATCCGCGCGCCACGCGCAATAGCGATACTCGGGGTTTCGCGCCCGCTGCATGCCACCCATTTCTCCTTTCGCCGCCACCCGCCACCACGCCAGCGCCTGGCGGGTGTTCCTCATCTTCCTGCGCCTGGGCCTGACGTCGTTCGGCGGGCCAGTGGCCCATCTGGGCTACTTCCGCGAGGAATTCGTCGCGCGCCGCCGTTGGCTGACGGAAGACGCCTACGCCGACCTGGTAGCGCTGTGCCAGTTCCTGCCCGGCCCCGCCAGCAGCCAGGTGGGTCTGGCGCTGGGCCTGCGCCAAGCGGGGTGGGGCGGCGCACTGGCGGCCTGGCTGGGTTTCACGCTGCCGTCGGCCCTGGTGATGGCGCTGCTGGGCCTGGGCCTGGTGGCGGGGCAGGGCCTCGTGCCCGCGGGCGTGCTGCACGGCCTGAAGGTGGCGGCCGTGGCCGTGGTGGCGCAAGCCGTGTGGGGCATGGCGCGCAGCCTGTGCCGCGGGCCGGCGCGGCTGCTGCTGATGGTGCTGGCCTGTGCGCTTGCGCTGCTGTGGCCGGGCGTGGTGGGGCAGGTGGGCGCCATGCTGGTGGCGGCGCTGGCCGGCCTGGGGCTGTGGGGGCGCGCGGGCGCCATGCCGGCTCCACCATCGCAGGGTGGGCTGGCGGCCGGGGTGCGACCGCGTACCGGAGCGCTGCTGCTGGCCGCATGTGCGGCGCTGCTGGTGCTGCTGCCGCTGGCTGCGCGCGCCTGGCCTCAAGGATGGCTGGTGCTGGCCGATGCGTTCTACCGCGCCGGCGCCCTGGTGTTCGGCGGCGGCCACGTCGTGCTGCCGCTGCTGCAGGCCGAGGTGGTGGCCACCGGCTGGGTGGCGGCCGACGATTTCCTGGCGGGCTATGGATTGGCGCAGGCGGTGCCGGGGCCGCTGTTCACCTTTGCGGCCTTTCTGGGCGCTGCGGCAGGCCACGGCGCGGGCGGCTGGCTGGGCGCGGCCGTATGCCTGGTGGCGATCTTCGTGCCAGCATTCCTGCTGGTGGCGGGCGCGCTACCGTTCTGGGAGCGGCTGCGGCACAACGCACGTGCCCGGGCGGCCTTGGCGGGCGTGAATGCCGCCGTGGTGGGCCTGCTGCTGGCGGCGCTCTACCACCCAGTGTGGACCAGCGCCATCCATGCGCCAGCCGACCTGGCGTTGGCATTGGCGGCCTTTGCCGCGCTGGTATGGGCGCGCGTGCCACCGTGGCTGGTGGTGCCGTTGTGCGGCGCAGCAGGTTGGCTGCTGGGCTGATGACAGAAGGAAAACGGCCTCAGCGCTTATCCATCAAGCGCTAGCAGCTCTCATTAATAGAGCATCAACCGCCCACGCTGCGGCGGTCGATCTTGCGGCTGAGCACGATGCTGGTCTGCGTGTTCTGCACGCCGTCCAGCTGGCCGATGCGGTCCAGCAGGCCGTCGAGCTGCTCGTGGCTGGTGCAGCGCAGGAACACCAGGTAGTCGAACGGCCCGCTCACCGCCGAAACCTCTTCCACCTGGGGCAGGGCCTGCAGCATTTGCAGCACCGCCGGCCCGGCCTTGGGCAGCACGCGCAGTGCGCACCACGCGCGCACGGCGCTGCCTGCCAGCCGCTGGCCCAGGCGCACGCCGTAGCCAGCAACCACCCCTTCACGCTCCAAGCGCGCGATGCGCGCCACCACCGTGGTGCGCGCCAGGCCCAGGCGGCGCGCCAGCTCGGCCGTGCCCTCGCGCGCGTTGGCCTGCAGCAGGCTGAGCAGTTGTTGGTCCAGTGCGTCCAGTTCCACGGGCATCTCCAATGCTGCCGATACGTCGCGTAATGCCGTCGATATGACGATCGTTGATGCTTTTATCGACAGTTGTGATGCTACACACTGACAACGATCCGGCCTAGCATGGCTCTACCGAACGACAACGCAAGGAGACCGCCATGACCCGCCTGCATCCCGTCAATGCTTCCCACCCGCACCGCGTACTGATCCTGGGCGCGGGCCATATCGGCCGTGCCATTGCGCTGCTATTGGAGGACGCGGGCAGCTACACGCTCACCGTGGCCGACCGCGACGCCGCCGCACTGAAGCGCCTGCAGGTCAACAACGCCGCCACCTTGCAGGTGACGGATGACGCCATGCTGGAGGCTGCCATTGCCGGGCACCATGCGGTACTCAACGCACTGCCGTTCCACCAAGCCGTGCCGGTGGCCACGCTGTGTGCACGCCATGGCGTGCACTACTTCGACCTGACGGAGGACGTGGCCAGCACCCGCGCCATCCAGGCGCTGGCCGAAGGCGCGTGCAGCGCGCTCATGCCGCAGTGCGGGCTGGCGCCCGGCTTCATCGGCGTGGTGGGCAACGCCCTGGCGCAGCGCCTGGACCGCGTGGAAGGGCTGCAACTGCGCGTGGGGGCGCTGCCGCGCTACCCCCAGGGCGCCCTGCGTTACGCAATGACCTGGAGCACCGAGGGCCTGATCAACGAATACTGCAACCCGTGCGACGCCATCGTGCAGGGCCGGCGCACCAGCGTGCCTGCGCTCGACGGGTTGGAAACGCTGCTGATCGACGGCGTGGAATACGAGGCTTTCAATACCTCGGGCGGCCTGGGCACGTTGCCCCAGACCTGGGAGGGGCGCGTGCGGCAGCTCGACTATAAGTCGGTGCGCTACCCCGGCCACCATGCCATCCTGCAACTGCTGCTGCACGAGCTGCGCCTGCGCGACCGGCGCGACCTGCTCAAGGAATTGCTGGACGGCGCCGTCCCGACCACGCAGCAAGACGTGATCGTGATCCTCGCCAGCGCGCGCGGCCAGCGAGGCGGCCGGTTGGTGCAGGAAAGCTATGCTGCCCACATCCTGGGCGCATCGGTGCGCGGGCAGATGCTCAGCGCCATCCAACGCACCACGGCCGCGGGCATCTGCGCGGCGCTGGACCTGGTCATGGCGGGCCAGCTTCCGCAGGCCGGTTTCATCGGGCAAGAGCAGATCGCACTGGAGGACTTCCTGGCCAATCGGTTCGGGCGCATCTACCACGTGCCGGGAAGCGAGGGGGACGCCGAGTCGGCCCAGGCCCCGCTTGCGCGGTCATTGCAAGCGGTGGGGGCCTGATCAGCGCTTTTGGTACATCGCCTCGATGGCGGCCGCGTAGTGCGCCATGAGGTTGGTGCGTTTGAGCTTGAGCGTGGGTGTCATGAACGCGTTCTCGATCGTCCATGGCTCGCGCACCAGATGCACGGCGCGCGGCACCGCATAGCGCGGGAAGCCGGCCGCCAGCTTCTCGATGCGCGCCAGTGCCGCCCGTTGGGCGCTGGGGTGCGCAAGGCTGGCAGGGTCGTTGGCGTCCAGGCCCAGTTGCCCGGCCAGTTGGCGCCACTCTTCGGCATGCACCACGGCCACGCAGGCGATGAAGGGGCGCTGCTCGCCCACCACAAAGGCCTGCTCGAACAGCGCATCGGCGGTGATGGCCAGCTCCAGGTCGGCCGGCGGCACCTTCTCGCCCGTGGAGGTGACGATGATTTCCTTGATGCGCCCCAGGATGCGGATGCGGCCGCCGACGATCTCGGCCTGGTCGCCCGTGCCCAGCCAGCCGTCGGCGGAGACGGTGCGGGCCGTATCCTCGGGGCGCTTCCAGTAGCCCTTCATGACGATGGGGCCGCGCACCTGCAGTTCGCGGTTCTCGCCGATGCGCACCTCCACGCCCGGCAAGGCGCGGCCGACGGTGGACGGGTCGTTGTCCTTCAGCGTGTTCACGCTGACCACGGGCGTGGTTTCGGTCATGCCGTAGCCCTGCACCAGTTGCAGGCCCAGGCCCAGGAAGCAGTGCGCGATGGTGGGCGACAGCGGCGCGCCCCCGCTCACGGCCACGCGCACGCGGCCACCGAACTGCGCCAGCAGCGGCTTGGCCACCAGGGCACGCAACAGCGGCCAGGGCAGGGCGCGCATCCAGCCGCCCGCGCCGTCGTCCTGGGGTGCTGGCAGGCGCTGCGCGGCGCAAAACCGCTTCCAGCCCACGGCCTGCGCGGCCTGGAACAGCTGCATCTTCAAGGGCGAGGGCGACAGCGTCTCGATGAGCTTGGCATGCACGCGTTCATAAATGCGCGGCACCGACACCAGCACCGTGGGGCGCACATTCTTCAAATCCTCCGCCAGTTGCGCCACCGAGCGCGCGTAGACCACGCAACTGCCCGAGGCCATGGGCAGGTAGTAGCCGCCCGTGCGCTCGAAGGTGTGCGACAGCGGCAGGAAGGACAGGAACACATCCTGTGGCGTGGGGGCAATGCGCTCCAGCACCGCCTTCACGTCGGCCACCACGTTGGCATGGCTGAGCATCACCCCCTTGGGCTTGCCGGTGGTGCCGCTGGTGTAGACGATCGCCGCCAGATCCTTAGGGCCGGGCGGCGGGGGCAGCGGCGTATCTGCCGCGGCATGCTGCAGCCAGGCAGCCAGCGGTGCGACCGGTACGTCCTGCTCGGCGGCGGTGGGCAGGTCGGTGCTGGCGTTGGTCGTCACCACGCCCATCAGGTGCGGCAGCGGCATGCCCACGTCGCGGATGCGCCGCCATTGCTCGGGCTCTTCCACGACGAGCAGCGACACCTCGGCATCCGCCAGGATGTAGGCAATGCTCCCCGGATTGTCGATGGCATGCAGAGGCACGGGCACACAGCCCGTGGCCATCACGGCCTGGTCGATGCTCATGGCATCCAGCCCGTTGGGCAGCAGGATGGCGATGCGCGCCCCCTGTGGCAGGCCCGATGCGGCAATGGCGCGGCTGCACTGCTGCACGCGCTCCTGGGTCTGTGCCCAGGTCAGGCTGATCCACTGGCCGGTGCCGGGGTCGCAGGCACGGTAGGCCTCGCTGTGGGGAGTGAGGGCGGCGCGGAACGCCAGCAGTTCGGGCAGCGTCTGCACGCCGCGCAGGTCGGGGGTGGGGGAATTCATGCGTGCAATACGTGCAGTGCGTGCCGGCAGGGCTGGGCGCCATTGCGGAGCCAAGCCGCCGGGCAAAAAGCGGAATCATAGGCCGGGCACGCGCGTTTTCGCACGATCGTTCGCAAACTTGTCGCTCGCGCGACGGAAAAAAGAACGGCGGATGGGGGGCGGGCCCGGTCAGCCCGCTGCCTCCAGCCCATGCGCGAAATGCGCAGACATGGCGGCCACTGTGGCCTGCGGGTCGCGCGCGCGCAGCGCGGCCAGGATGGTTTCGTGCTCGGCCAGCGAATCCTCGATGCGTCCCTGCTTGAGCAGCGAGTTGTGACGGTTGAGCTTCATGACCTTGCGCAGGTCGGCCACCATCTGGCTGCGCCAGCGGTTGTCGGCCATCTCCAGCAGGCGCATGTGGATGCGCTCATTGATGGTGAAGAAGCGGTCGCGGTCCTGCACGGCGGCGGCCAGGTCGGCATGCAGCTGCTCCAGTTCGCGCAGTTGCTCCGGCGTGGCGCGGGCGGCCACCACGCCTGCGGCGTCGCTCTCCAGCAGGCTGAGCAGGTGGTAGACATCGTGCAGGTCCTTGTCGGACATCTCGGTCACGTAGGCGCCGCGGCGCACCTTCATGGTGACCAGGCCTTCCGCCGCCAGCACTTTGAGTGCTTCGCGCAAAGGCGTGCGGCTGATGCCGAACTCCTCGGCGATCTTCAGCTCGTCGATCCAGCTGCCAGGCTCCAGCTCGCGCCGGAAGATGCGCTGGCGCAGTTGCTCCGCCACTTGTTCATAGAGTGCGCGGGGAGTGAGGGTGACGGCTGACATGGGCGGACTGTACCTGAAAAAAACTAAGAATTAATAATTACAGATCAGGTAAACTCCGCAAAATTGCGAAAACGCAGCACGCATAACCACATCTCTTTGCCATCTTTGCGAAAGCGCCCCCGCCATGAGCAGCCATCCTGATCCCATCTTCCAGTCCGCCGACCTTGCCGCCTGGGCCAAGGCCGCGGCCAAGTCCGCGCCCGGCGGCGACGTGAATGCCCTGAACTGGGTGACGCCCGACGGCATCAGCGTGAAGCCCCTGTACACGGCGCAAGACACGCAGGACCTGCCCTACGCCAACACGCTGCCGGGCTTCGAGCCCTACCTGCGCGGCCCGCAGGCCACCATGTACGCCGTGCGCCCCTGGACCATCCGCCAGTACGCGGGCTTTTCCACGGCCGAAGAATCCAACGCCTTCTACCGCAAAGCGCTGGCCGCGGGCGGGCAGGGTGTGTCGGTGGCCTTTGACCTGGCCACGCACCGCGGCTACGACAGCGACCACCCGCGCGTGACGGGCGACGTGGGCAAGGCGGGCGTCGCCATCGACAGCGTGGAGGACATGAAGATCCTGTTCGACGGCATTCCGCTGGACAAGGTGTCTGTTTCCATGACCATGAACGGCGCCGTGCTGCCGGTGCTGGCGGGCTACGTGGTGGCAGCGGAGGAGCAGGGCGTGAGCCAGGACAAGCTGGCCGGGACCATCCAGAACGACATCCTCAAGGAGTTCATGGTCCGCAACACCTACATCTATCCGCCCAAGCCGTCGATGCGCATCATCGGCGACATCATCGAGTACACGAGCAAGAACATGCCCAAGTTCAACTCGATCTCGATCTCGGGCTACCACATGCAGGAAGCCGGCGCCAACCAGGCCCTGGAACTGGCCTTCACCCTGGCCGACGGCAAGGAATACGTGAAGACGGCCATCGCCAAGGGCATGGACGTGGACGATTTTGCCGGGCGCCTGTCGTTCTTCTGGGCGATCGGCATGAACTTCTACCTGGAGATCGCCAAGATGCGCGCCGCGCGCCTGCTGTGGTGCCGCATCATGAAAGGGTTCAACGCCAAAAACCCCAAGAGCCTGATGCTGCGCACCCACTGCCAGACGTCGGGGTGGTCGCTCACCGCGCAGGACCCGTACAACAACGTGGTGCGCACCACCATCGAGGCCATGGCGGCCGTGTTCGGCGGCACGCAAAGCCTGCACACCAACGCGCTGGACGAAGCCATCGCGCTACCCACCGAATTCAGCGCACGCATCGCGCGCAACACGCAGCTCATCATCCAGGAAGAGACCCACATCACCAACGTGATCGACCCCTGGGCCGGCTCCTACATGATGGAAAAGCTCACCCAGGACATGGCCGACGCCGCCTGGAAGATCATCGAAGAGGTCGAGGCGATGGGCGGCATGACCGCCGCCGTGGACTCCGGCTGGGCCAAGCTCAAGATCGAGGCCGCGGCTGCGGAAAAGCAGGCGCGCATCGATTCGGGCAAGGAAGTCATCGTGGGCGTGAACAAGTACAAGCTTGCCAAGGAAGACCCGGTGGACATCCTTGAGGTGGACAACGTCAAGGTGCGCGAGAACCAGATCGCGCGCCTCAACGCCATCAAGACAAAACGCGATCAAACCCAGGTCCAACAAGCGCTGGCTGCTCTTACTTCTGCAGCAGCAAGCGGCCAGGGCAACCTGCTGGATCTGTCGATCCAGGCGATTCGCGCACGCGCCACGGTGGGCGAGGTGTCCGACGCGCTGGAAAAAATCTTCGGGCGCCACCGCGCCGATACGCAAAAGGTGACCGGTGTGTACGCTGCTGCCTACGACTCGGCCGAAGGCTGGGAAAAGCTCAAGGGTGAAATCGATCAGGCAGCCGAACAGCTCGGTCGCCGCCCGCGCGTGATGATCGCGAAGCTCGGCCAAGACGGCCACGACCGCGGTGCCAAGGTGGTGGCCACGGCCTTTGCCGACCTGGGGTTCGATGTCGACATGGGCCCGCTGTTCCAGACCCCCGAGGAGTGCGCGCGCCAGGCCATCGAGAACGACGTGCACGCGGTGGGCGTCTCCACCCTGGCCGCGGGCCACAAGACGCTGGTGCCCGCCATCATCGAAGAACTGAAAAAGCAGGGCGCCGACGACATCATCGTCTTCGTGGGCGGCGTGGTGCCCGCGCAGGACTACGACTTCCTCTACGGTGCAGGCGTCAAGGGCGTCTATGGCCCCGGCACGCCGATCCCGGCCAGCGCCAAGGACGTGCTGGAGCAAATCAAGAAGGCGCAGGCGCAGTGACCCCCCAGCAGCTGCAAGAAGGCATCCTGCACGGCACGCCCGCCGTGCGGCGCCGCGCCATGGCCAAGGCCATCACGCTGCTGGAATCCACGCGGGCCGACCATCGCACGCAGGGCGACGAACTGCTCACCGCGCTGCTGCCGCACACGGGCCGGGCGTTTCGCCTCGGCATCAGCGGCGTGCCTGGCGTGGGCAAGAGCACCTTCATCGAAGCCTTGGGCCTGCACCTGATCGCACAAGGCCTGAAGGTGGCGGTGCTGGCCATCGACCCGTCATCCACCGTCTCGGGCGGCTCCATCCTCGGTGACAAGACGCGCATGGAGCACCTGTCGGTCCAACCCGATGCCTACATCCGCCCCAGCCCGTCCAGCGGCACGCTGGGCGGCGTGGCCGAGAAGACGCGCGAGGCCATGCTGGTGTGCGAGGCTGCGGGCTATGACGTGGTCATCATCGAGACCGTGGGCGTGGGCCAGAGCGAGATCGCCGTGCAGGGCATGACCGACATGTTCTGCGTGCTGCAGTTGCCCAACGCGGGCGACGACCTGCAGGCCATCAAGAAAGGTGTGATGGAGCTGGCCGACCTGGTGGTCATCAACAAGGCCGACATCGACCCGCACGCCGCCACACGCGCGCAGGCGCAGATCACTTCCAGCCTGCGCCTGCTGTCCATGCATGGCAACCCCGAGCATGCGCACCACGACGAATCCCTGTGGACGCCGAAGGTCATCACGCTCAGCGCGCTGAAAGGCGAGGGGGTGGATGGCTTCTGGGCCGCGGTGCAGGAGTTCCGCCGCCTGCAGACGGCCAACGGCCGCCTGGCCGCGCGGCGCGAGCGGCAATCCCTGGCGTGGATGTGGGAGCGCATCGACGCAGGCCTGAAGCAGGCCTTCCGCCAGCACCCGCAGGTGCGCGAGCTGCTGCCCCGCCTGCAGCAGGACGTGACCGCGGGGCGCATAGCGGCTTCCACTGCAGCACGAAATCTGCTTGCAGCGCAATCTGGACAAGCGCTGCAAGCTACTATTTAAATAGCACTTCACTGAAAGAGCGACCATGCAAGACATCCTGGATCAACTGGAGAAAAAGCGCGAACTCGCCCGCCTGGGCGGTGGCCAGAAGCGCATCGACGCCCAGCACAAGAAGGGCAAGCTCACCGCGCGCGAGCGCATCGAGCTGCTGCTGGACGACGGCACCTTCGAGGAATGGGACATGTTCGTGGAGCACCGCTGCACGGACTTCGGCATGGAGAACACCAAGATCCCCGGTGACGGCGTGGTCACCGGCTACGGCATGATCAACGGCCGCCTGGTGTTCGTGTTCAGCCAGGACTTCACGGTGTTCGGCGGCGCGCTGTCCGAGACCCACGCCGAGAAGATCTGCAAGGTCATGGACCAGGCCATGAAGGTCGGCGCGCCGGTGATCGGCCTGAACGACTCGGGCGGCGCGCGCATCCAAGAGGGCGTGGCTTCCCTGGGTGGCTACGCCGACGTGTTCCAGAAGAATGTGCTGGCGTCCGGCGTGATCCCGCAGATCAGCATGATCATGGGCCCCTGCGCGGGCGGAGCGGTATACAGCCCGGCCATGACCGACTTCATCTTCATGGTCAAGGACAGCTCGTACATGTTCGTGACCGGCCCCGAGGTCGTGAAGACCGTCACGCACGAAGAGGTCACGGCCGAAGAACTGGGCGGCGCCATCACGCACACCACCAAGAGCGGCGTGGCCGACATGGCCTTCGAGAACGACGTGGAGGCGCTGATGATGCTGCGCCGCCTGTACAACTACCTGCCGCTCAACAACAAGGAAAAGGCGCCCGTGCGCCCGAGCAACGACCCGGCCGATCGCGCCGACCTGTCGCTGGACACGCTGGTGCCCGACAACCCCAACAAGCCGTATGACATGAAGGAGCTGATCGTCAAGACGGTGGACGACGGTGACTTCTTTGAGCTGCAGCCCGAGTACGCCAAGAACATCATCATCGGCTTTGCCCGCATGGAAGGCCAGACCGTAGGCATCGTGGCCAACCAGCCGCTGGTGCTGGCGGGCTGCCTGGACATCAAGTCCAGCATCAAGGCCGCGCGCTTTGTGCGCTTTTGCGATGCGTTCAACATCCCCGTGGTCACGTTTGTGGACGTGCCCGGTTTCATGCCAGGCACCAGCCAGGAATACGGCGGCATCATCAAGCACGGCGCCAAGCTGCTCTACGCGTACGCCGAATGCACGGTGCCGAAGATCACCGTCATCACGCGCAAGGCCTACGGCGGCGCGTACGACGTGATGAGCTCCAAACACCTGCGCGGCGACGTGAACCTGGCCTGGCCGAACGCCGAGATCGCCGTGATGGGCGCCAAGGGCGCGGTGGAGATCATCTTCCGCGAGGACAAGAACGACCCCGCCAAGCTGGCCGCCCGCGAGGCTGAGTACAAGGCGCGCTTTGCCAACCCGTTCGTCGCCGGCGCACGCGGCTTCATCGACGACGTGATCCTGCCGCATGAGACACGCAAGCGCATCTGCCGCAGCCTGGCCATGCTCAAGAACAAGCAGCTCGATAACCCGTGGCGCAAGCACGGGAACATTCCGCTGTAAGCAGGCCAGGCCGGCAATGACGCACACCCGCCCCGTATTTTTCTCCCGGGTCGATGCCTGGATCCCGGCCATCGGTCCCGTGACCGGTCTTGCCGCGGTCGGCATGGCGCTGCCGCCGGCCCTGCGCTCGGGCGCTACGGCCGAGGTGGCCGTGCTCGGGATCGTGCTCGCGTCCACGCTGATTCTGCCGATCTGGCTGCTGCTCGATACCCACTACACGTTCACGGCGGACACGCTGCGCGTGCAGTGCGGCCCATTTTGCTGGCGCATCGCGCTGGCCGAGGTGTCCGAGGTGTCGCCCTCGCGCAGCTGGGTGTCTTCGCCCGCGCTTTCGCTGGACCGCCTGCGCATCCGCTATGGAAGAGGGCGCAGCATTTTGCTATCGCCGCGCGAGAAGCAGCGGTTTGTGGAGCAGCTGCGTCAGCAGTGCCCCCACGTTTTAGTTACCGGTTTTTGAATTCCCTCCTGAGGAACTCGTCATGTTCACCAAAATTCTGATTGCCAACCGAGGCGAAATCGCCTGCCGCGTGATAGCCACGGCCAAGAAGATGGGCATTGCCACCGTGGCCGTCTACTCCGACGCCGACAAGGACGCGCGCCATGTCAAGCTGGCCGACGAGGCCGTGCACATCGGCGCCGCGCCCAGCCGCGAGTCGTATCTGCTGGCCGACAAGATCATTGCCGCCTGCAAGCAGACCGGCGCGCAGGCGGTGCATCCGGGCTACGGCTTCCTGTCCGAGAACGAAGCCTTCGCCAAGCGGGTGGAGGAGGAGGGCATCGTCTTCATTGGCCCCAAGCATGCGGCGATCGCCGCCATGGGCGACAAGATCGCTTCCAAGAAGCTGGCCAACCAGGCGGGTGTGAACACCATCCCCGGATACAACGACCCCATCGCCGGGCCCGAGGCCGCGGTGGAGATCGCCAAGGGCATCGGCTACCCGGTGATGATCAAGGCCTCGGCCGGTGGCGGCGGCAAGGGCCTGCGCGTGGCGTTCAATGACAAGGAAGCCTTTGAAGGCTTTGCCAGTTGCCAGAACGAGGCGCGCAACAGCTTTGGCGACGACCGCATCTTCATCGAGAAGTTCGTGCAGGAGCCGCGCCACATCGAGATCCAGGTGCTGGGCGACGCCCACGGCAACGTGATCTACCTGAACGAGCGCGAATGCTCCATCCAGCGTCGCCATCAGAAGGTGATCGAGGAGGCGCCATCCCCCTTCATCAGCGACGCCACCCGCAAGGCAATGGGCGAGCAGGCCGTGGCCCTGGCCAAGGCCGTGGGCTACCAGAGCGCCGGCACGGTGGAGTTCGTGGTCGGCAAGGACCAGGACTTCTACTTCCTGGAGATGAACACCCGCCTGCAGGTGGAGCACCCGGTGACCGAGTGCATCACCGGCCTGGATCTGGTGGAACTCATGATCCGCGTGGCCGCCGGCGAAAAGCTCACCATCCGCCAGGAGGACGTGAAGCGCGACGGCTGGGCCATCGAGTGCCGCATCAACGCCGAGGACCCGTTCCGCAACTTCCTGCCCTCCACCGGACGGCTGGTGCGTTTCCAGGCGCCGGAGGAGTCCATGTTCCAGGGCGACACGACCAAGAAGTATGGCGTGCGCGTGGACACGGGTGTGTTCGAAGGCGGTGAAATCCCGATGTACTACGACTCGATGATCGCCAAGCTCATCGTGCACGGCCAGGACCGCAACGACGCCATCGAAAAGATGCGCGCTGCGCTCAACGGCTTCGTGATCCGCGGCATCAGCAGCAACATCCCTTTCCAGGCGGCGCTGCTGGCGCACCCGAAATTCGTGGCCGGCCAATTCAACACCGGCTTCATTGCCGAGCACTACGGCAAGGGCTTCGCCGCCGAAGACGTGCCACACGACGACCCGCTGTTCCTGGTGGCGCTGGCGGCGTACATGAACCGCCGCTACCGCGCGCGTGCATCGGGCATCAGCGGCCAGCTCACGGGTCATGAGGTGCAGGTGGGCGCGCAGTTCACCGTGGTGGTGCTGGGCGCACAGGGCAACAACATCCACCATGAAGTGACGGTCACCGACTATGAGCCAGAGAGCCGCTCCAGCGCCGTGACCATCGGCAACACCACCTACCGCATCAGCAGTACGGCCGGCCTGGGCGACATCCGCGTGCAGGGCCAGTGCAACGGCAAGGGCTTCACGGCGCAGGTGGAGCGCGGTACGGCCAAGAACCCGCTGGCGCTGCGCATCAGCCACAACGGTACGCAGATCGACGCGCTGGTGCTGTCGCCGCTGGGCGCAAGGTTGCACCAGCTCATGCCCTTCAAGGCGCCACCGGACCTGTCCAAGTTCCTGCTGTCGCCCATGCCGGGCCTGCTGGTGGACGTCGCGGTGCAGCCGGGCCAGAAGGTGCAGGCCGGCGAGAAGCTGGCCGTGATTGAGGCCATGAAGATGGAGAACATCCTCTTCGCGGCGCAGGACGGCGTGGTGGGCAAGATCGTCGCGGGCAAGGGCGAATCGCTGGCGGTGGATCAGGTCATCCTGGAATTTCAGTGAAAACAGCACCTAACGCTTGTCCTGCAAGCGCTAGCAGCTATCAATAAAGGAGTAAATGGATGACACGCCCCTTCAAAGTGCTGGGCATCCAGCAGGTGGCCATCGGCGGCACCGACAAGCAGCGCATGAAGACCTTATGGGTGGACATGCTCGGCCTCACGCAGACGGGTACCTTCCAGAGCGAGCGAGAGAACGTGGACGAGGACATCCTTGCCATGGGGCAGGGCGCCTTCAAGGTGGAGGTGGACATCATGCAGCCCCTGGACATCGAGAAAAAGCCTGCCGTGCACGCCACGCCGCTGAACCACATCGGCCTGTGGATCGATGACCTGCCCAAGGCGGTGGAATGGCTGACCGCACAGGGTGTGCGCTTTGCGCCCGGGGGCATCCGCAAAGGCGCGGCGGGCTACGACATCACCTTCCTGCATCCCAAGAGCAATGACGAGTTCCCGATCGCCGGGGAGGGTGTCCTGATCGAACTGGTGCAGGCGCCGCCCGAGGTGATCGCGGCGTTGGGTTGAAAAGGACAAGCTTCGACGAAGCACCTGACTGCTGAAAAACAAGAGAGCCCTGGTCCATGCGACCAGGGCTTTTTTTATGGTCATGCCGCATCTTCAGCAAAAACAGCAGGGTGTTTCTGGTAATTAGGGGAATTTACGGGGTATTTGATGGCAGATGAACAACACGACTTGCTTCCTCCATCTTCATTCCCCATTTTTCATCTATATGCTCTCAAGATGCATTAAAAATAACGCAAATAGGCCACTTTTAGGCGCATCTCTTTTCATCCTGATTTTTGAACGCTAAGACTTCACAGACCACTCAAGCCTTTACACAATCAGGAGCAGCGCCCAGCAGTGGCGACCGCAGAACCGGAGAAATTTGATGACCTCAGCCACGACAGCCCCGCATACAACCCAGACACTGCAGTTTCATCCTCGCGTTGCCGAGAGTGTTGCGACGCAGCGAGGGGAGGGCTGGAGCATTCAAGCGGTACAGGAGCTCCTCGATCTTCCATTCATGGAACTGCTCTGGCGCGCGCAGGCCACGCACCGCGCACATTGGCCCCAGGGCGACATCGAATTGGCCACGCTGCTGTCCGTGAAAACAGGCGGCTGTCCGGAAAACTGCGGCTACTGCCCCCAGTCGGCGGAGTTCGATACCGGCGTGAAGGCCGAAAAACTCATGAGCGTGCAGGAGGTAACCCAGGCAGCGCAAGCCGCCAAGGACGCCGGCGCGACGCGCTTTTGCATGGGCGCCGCCTGGCGAGCTCCGAAGGACCGCGACATCGAAAAGATAAGCGAGCTGATCACCGCCGTGAAAGACCTAGGCTTGCAGACCTGCGCCACGCTGGGCATGTTGCAGTCGCACCAGGCCCAGGCGCTGAAGGATGCGGGACTGGACTACTACAACCACAACCTGGACACGGCCCCCGAGTACTACAGCGACGTGGTCAGCACGCGCCAGTACCAGGACCGGCTGGATACGCTGCGCCATGTGCGCGACGCAGGCATCAACGTGTGCTGCGGCGGCATCGTTGGCATGGGCGAAGCGCCGGTGCACCGCGCGGGTCTCATCGCGCAGTTGGCCAACCTAAACCCGTATCCGGAGTCGGTGCCCATCAACAGCCTGGTGCGCGTTCCCGGAACACCGTTGGCCGACAGCGAGCCGGTGGACCCGCTGGACTTCGTGCGCGTGATCGCGGTGGCCCGCATCACCATGCCCAAGGCTCGCGTACGCCTGTCCGCCGGCCGCCAGCAGCTTGGCGACGCGGTGCAGGCTTTGTGCTTCTTGGCGGGTGCCAATTCCATCTTCTATGGCGACAAGCTGCTCGTGACGGGCAACCCGGATGTAGAGGCCGACACCCAATTGCTGGCCAAACTGGGGTTGAAGGGTACGCCCAACCAAACCACCACAGAAACTGCTTGCGGTGCTTAATCTGCATGCGCTGTTTTGTACAGAGGATGCGCGCCCTGAAGAATCAGGGTGCCAACAGCTGGGTACGGTTTTTCGGTACGCCATTGAGTAAGCGGCAAGACTAGTCAGTTCAATTATTTAACATAATATACATCGTATCTAGTAGCCTGGGACTGAGGCTGCGGCGCAATGACCGTGACACCCGTCTACAACAGGCGCAGAAGTTCCGGGCCATGTACCGCAACCTGGGCTTGGACCTGTCCGGCTGCGCGAAGCTTCTTCATGTGACCGAGCGGACTTTACATAACTGGGAGTGCGGCAAACACGACATTCCCTATGCCACGTTCAAGCTGTTGCGCTTGCTCAACGGCATGGAGCTGCCCGGCGAGTCCTGGCGCGGCTGGAGCTTCCAAGGCGGTAAGCTATGGTCTCCTGAGGGTCGCGCGTTCGTTGGAACGGACGGCGCTTGGTGGTCGCTCCTGGTGCGTCAGGCTCACGGTTACAGGGAGCTGATGGCGCGGGGCGCTGAGGGCCGGGCGGCAGCAGGCGGCAAGCGCAGCGCGGCTGCTGCCGACCGGGCGGCAGTGCCCGGCCCCGATGCGCCAGCATCGGTGAGGCGCGAAGCGCCTGCGCCTATCGTTTTGCCGCTGTTGGCGGTGCGTTTGGGCCTCTCCGGCTTTGCTACCCCCCCGAGTAACACGGGGGTAAACAACGGTGTCTCATATCGTGGAATGGGGGGCGTTGTATGAATCCCTATGAAGCGCCGCGCCCGCCTCGCAAGCGGCACTATCCGCGTGATGCAAAGTCCGGGGCATTCCGTCCCGTCGAACCCCTCGACGACATGATCTTGTTTGGCTTCGTGCGCGATTCGCACGAGTCGCTGACCCGTGCCGCTCGGTTCTTGGAGCGTGTCCCGATTGCTGGCGATGAGGTGGCGGTGGGTCAGGTTCGGGACTTTGTGGTTGCCTACCTGGAGGTGGTGGCCGCTGAGCTGGCGCGGGATCTTGTGGTGGGTGATGGCCGCGCCGATTTGATGGGCCTTAACGATGGCTGACCCTGTTTCTTGGGGCGTTGTCCCCTTCCCTGCTCCTGCAGAAATCGTTCCCGGGAGCGTAATTAAGGCGGGGTATCGGGCGATTATGGCGCCGCGAACCCCTGACCAAAACCAGTCTTAGGAGGACTGATCATGGCTGTTGTGAATGCTACTACGTTGGAGAATGGACGGCTTTCCGGCGCTGTCGAGGAGCGCTTGTTGAGGCTGAAGCAGTTGCTTCAGATGGTGCATGACGCTGTCGGGGAAGGAAATACCCCTGCATGGTTGTTCACGGTGGATGACTACGTGGTTGCCATTGATGATGCATTCAGGGCGTATCACGGTTCTGTTTGGGAAAAGCTCTTGCCCCTGGCGCGTGACGTTGAGTCCGCATCTGCGCGGCTGGGCATGAAACCCGTCACTCGGGCCTGATGGGGTATGGGGGCCGTGGCCCCCATGTAAGCGAAGCGAAACCACACGATTAAACCCGTGGCGATTATTTGCCGCGTGGCGGAGCGTTTGTGCCCTTCGGCTGCTTGATCGCGCCTTGATAAACGGTCTTATTATGTGGATAACTCGCAACCCCTCTTTTTTTATGCGCAAATGAAGATTATTATCTAGGGCATGCTGATAATGGCGATATACATCGTATCTAGTACGCCAGCGGCTGGGCCTGAGGCACCACGATCCCGAAACCCGCGCACAGCTTGGAGAGCGCTTCAAGGCGATGCGCCTGAACCTGGGATGGGACCGGGCCACCTGCGCGAAAAACTTTCACGTCACCGAGCGGACTTTACATAACTGGGAAACCGGCAAGAACGACATCCCGTTCACAGCCTACAAGCTGCTGCGCCTGCTGAACCGGATGGAGTTGCCCGGCGACTCGTGGCACGGCTGGTACTTCCTCGGGGGCACGCTCTACACCCCCGAGGGGCACCCGCTCACGGGCCAGGATGGCTCCTGGTGGTCGCTCTTGGTGCGCCGGGCCGCCATGTTCGATCAGCTCTGCACCCGGGTGCATGGGGGCGGAACGGTGGGCGCGAGAACGCCCGGGGGGGGCCCCCGCCTGCGGGGCGGACCCGGGCGCGAGCGCGGCCGCCGTCCCCACGGCGCCAGCCGGGGGGCGGCGCGAAGCGCCGCCGCCCCTAGATTTATCAATAGAACATATCTGTACAGGGGTTGATGTACGTAGCAGTGCCGTTACCCCGAGGAAATCGGACTCAAACCTCGCTCCAGCGTCGACGGATGCTACCAACCTGATAGCACCCGCCTTGCCCCCTAGGGGTTCACAGTGGTACCATTTTGAACCATGGCATTCTCCGTCCGACTCTCCCCCGATCTCGAAGCAGACGCCCGCGCCCGCTGCGAGCGGCTGGGCATCAGCCTCAACGCCCTGGTGGCCGTGGAGCTTGGCGATTACCTTCGAGGTGGCGCTGGCGCAGCAAGGCCGCCAGACGGCGACGCAGGCCCCTCGGAGTCCACGCCCGCCCCTGCCCCTCGCCCTGCCCGAGAAAAGCCCGCCAAAGCTGCCCCAGGGCCCCGGCTCAACCGTCAGCAACGCCGCTGGCTGGCCTCCCGCAAGGGGTGAGCCCCCGGGGAGTCCAGGGGAGGCGGGGGCGAACCCCGTCCCCGAAGTCCCCGTCCTGTCGCGCAGCGTGCCCCCTGCCTGGGGCCTGACGCTCCCAGCGCGCCCGCAATACCCATCCCCGCCCGTCCGGCACGCCCCTGCGGCGTCTGTCCCGCCACGCCCCGGCAACGGCCCGCCGCGAGCCACCCCAGCGGGATTAACTCAGACGGTGAATCCGCGCCCTGTGAAAACGGGATTTGATTATGTGGATAACCAATATGAAACTATTATCTCTGGATGGGGGAGATAATGCCCTATACATCGTATCTAGTACGCCAGCGGCTGGGCCTGAGGCACCACGATCCCGACATCCGCACCCAGCTCAGGGAACGATCCCACCCTCCGCGTAAACGTTCAGTGACCGGCCCTTTTCAATTGACTACGATGGCTGGCATGTCCCAAACACTCTCCACGTCAACTATCTCCTTGGGCCATCACGGTCGCGTGTGTATTGTCACGGGCGGTGCCCAGGGCATTGGCGAGGCCTGCGTGCGCAGGCTGGCGCGCGACGGTGCCAAGGTGGTGATCGCAGACATGGATGATGCCCGCGGACGTGCTCTTGCCGATGCGGTGCCGCAAGCCGCCTACATTCATTGCGATGTGGGCAACAAGTCCGAAGTGGATGCCCTGGTAGGTCAAACCATGGCGCTGCACGGGCGCATCGATGTATTGGTCAACAACGCGGGTATCTTCCGCGCTGCGGATTTTCTGGAGGTGACCGAGGAAGACTTTGACGCGGTACTGCGCGTGAACCTCAAGGGTGCCTTTCTCATGGGCCAGGCCGTGGCACGCGAAATGGTGCGCTCGGGCGGCGGCAGCATCGTGAACATGAGTTCCGTCAACGGCGTTTTGGCCATTCCGAACATCGCCAGCTACAACGTGAGCAAGGGTGGCATCAATCAGCTCACCCGCGTGATGGCGCTGGCGCTGGCGGACCGTGGCATCCGCGTGAACGCGGTGGCGCCCGGCACCATCGCCACGGAACTCGCCGCGAAGGCCGTGCTGACGAGCGACGAGGCCCGGCTCAAGATCCTGAGCCGCACGCCGATGAAGCGCCTGGGTGAGCCTTCGGAGGTCGCTGATGTGGTGGCATGGCTCGCCAGCGACGCCGCCAGTTATGTGACCGGCGAGATCGTCACCGTGGACGGCGGCCGCATGACGCTCAACTACACCGTGCCGGTCTAGCCCAGCCCATCACTCTGCGCAACAGGCCGCAGGGTCTTTGGGTTGACGGCACAATCCATGCCATGAGACTTCTGCACACCATGCTGCGCGTTGGCAATCTCCAGCGCTCCATCGATTTCTACACCCAGGTGCTGGGCATGCAGTTGCTGCGCACCTCCGAAAACCCTGAATACAAATACTCTCTGGCCTTCCTGGGCTTCGAGGGCGGCAACCCCGGCCAGGCCGAGATCGAGCTGACGTACAACTGGGGGGTGGAAAGCTATGAGATGGGCACAGCCTACGGCCACATTGCCCTGGGCGTGCCCGACGCCTACGCCGCCTGCGAGAAGATCAAGGCAGCCGGCGGCACCGTGACGCGCGAGGCCGGGCCGGTCAAGGGCGGCACCACGGTGATCGCCTTTGTGACCGACCCTGACGGTTACAAGATTGAATTGATCGAGCGCAAGAGCGATGCTGGCGCAGGCACCGGTCTGCGCTAGTTTGCTCTTTCTTTAATAGCTGTTAGCGCTTATCCACAAAGCGCTGCAGCCCATTTTTACTTGTATTCATCAAACCCGCTGCAACGCGCTGGCTTCGCGCGCTAGACGGGTGATGCGGGACCAGTCGCCCTGCTCCAGCGCATCCGCGGGCACCAGCCACGACCCGCCCACGCAGGCCACGTTCTTGAGCGCCAGAAACTCCGCCGCATTGCCGGGCTGGATTCCACCCGTCGGACAGAACGCCACGTCGCCAAACGGCCCCTGCCACGCTTTCAGCATGGCCGTACCGCCCGCCTGCACCGCAGGGAAGAACTTGAGCGCAGAGAAGCCCTCTTCCTGCGCCGTCATGATCTCGCTGCCCGTGGCCACGCCCGGCAGCAGCGGCAAGCCCGCATCGCGGCAGGCGCGGCCTACGGCGGGCGTAAAACCCGGACTGACGGCAAACCGCGCCCCGGCGCGCGCGGCAGCAGCCGCATCAGCACTGGTGCGTACGGTGCCTGCGCCGACCACGGCATCGGGCACTTCCGCGGCGATGGCCCGCATGCATTCGAGGGCTTGCGGCGTGCGCAACGTCACCTCCAGCATGCGGATACCACCGGCGACCAGCGCGCGCGCCATCGGCACGGCATGCCGCACGTCGTGCAGAACGATGACCGGCATCACGGGCGCATCGCGCATCACATCGAGCGCCGTGATGGTGTGTTGCGTCACAGCCATGTACAGGCCCCCTCTTCCGCGCTGAGCGCATTGCGCCGCATGCCGGCGAACAGTTCGCGCCCCCAACCGCGTGCGTTGTCCTGCAGCAAGCCAGGCGGCACGGTGGCAGGCGTGCGCGCCTGCCATTCGGCCGCATCGACCAGCACATCGAGCGTGCCCGCCACGGCATCCAGCCGGATGACGTCACCGTCGCGCACCAGCGCCAGTGGGCCGCCGGCATGCGCCTCGGGCGATGCGTGGATGGCCGCAGGCACCTTGCCCGAGGCGCCGCTCATGCGGCCGTCGGTGACCAGCGCCACCTTGTAGCCCTTGCCCTGCAGCACGGCCAGCGGCGGGGTGAGCTTGTGCAGTTCTGGCATGCCATTGGCCTGGGGACCCTGCCAGCGCACCACGCAGACCACGTCGCGGTCCAGTTCGCCGGCCTGGAAGGCCTGCTGCAGTTCGCCCTGCGAGGCAAACACGCGTGCAGGCGCCTGCACCACATGCCGGTCGGGCGGCACGGCGGAGACCTTGATCACGCTGCGCCCCAGATTGCCCGACAGCAGCTTGAGGCCGCCCGTGGCGCTGAAAGGGTCGGCCGCAGGGCGCAGCACGCTGTCGTCACGCGAGGCGCCGATGTCGGCCCAGTGCAGTTGCTGATCGGCGGTTCCCTGCGGCTCGCGCGTGTATTCGCGGATACCTCCAGGGCGAACGGTAAGTACATCCTCGTGCATCAGCCCAGCATCGAGCAGCTCGCGGATCACATAGCCGGGACCGCCAGCGGCCTGGAACTGGTTCACGTCCGCGCTGCCGTTGGGGTACACGCGCGCCAGCAACGGCACGACCGCGGACAGGGCAGAAAAGTCGTCCCAGTCGATCACGAGGCCCGCCGCGCGCGCCACGGCCACCCAGTGGATCAGGTGGTTGGTGGATCCTCCCGTGGCCAGCAGCGTCACCATGGCGTTGACGATGGCGCGCTCATCTACCACGCGCCCGATAGGTGGGCATGCCGCCCCCTTGTCGCCCAGCACCGTGCGTGCGGCCTCGCGCGTGAGTTCCTGGCGCAGCGCCTGGCCCGGGTTCACGAAGGCCGTGCCCGGCACATGCAGGCCCATGGCCTCCAGCATCATCTGATTGCTGTTGGCCGTGCCGTAGAAGGTGCAGGTGCCCGGCGAGTGGTAAGCGGCCATCTCGGCCTCCAGCAGTTCACCGCGGCCCACCAGACCTTGCGCGGCCTGTTCGCGCACCTTGGCCTTGGCGCTGTTGGACAGGCCCGACGTCATGGGCCCCGCCGGCACGAACACCGTGGGCAGATGGCCGAACTGCAGCGCCCCCACCAGCAGACCAGGCACGATCTTGTCGCACACACCGAGCATGAGCGCGCCATCGAACACGTCGTGGCTCAGCGCCACGGCCGTGGCCATGGCGATCACGTCGCGGCTGAACAGGCTCAACTCCATGCCGGGTGTGCCCTGCGTCACGCCATCGCACATGGCGGGTACGCCGCCGGCCACCTGGGCCGTAGCCCCGCGCTTGCGCACCTCGTCCTTGATCAGGTCCGGGTAATGCTGCAGCGGCGCATGGGCCGACAGCATGTCGTTGTACGCCGTGACGATGCCGATGTTGGGTGCCTTCTGGACCACCACACGCAGCTTGTCGTTGCCAGGCATGCCGGCGAAGGCGTGGGCCACATTGGCGCAACCCAGGCGGTCTGCACCGCGGTCGCGGCGCGCCTGGAACTCAAGCTGCTGCAGATAGGCGCCGCGCGTAGGGGCGCTGCGCTGGCGGATGCGCTCGGTGACGGTGTGGACGGTGTCGTGCAGGGGCATGCTGGGTGGCGCGAGGGCGGCTGTGGGAAGGTTGCAGAAAACGACTGCGGGCAAGCATTGCCCCCGGAATCCTACGCGCCAGTGGGCGACACAGGTGTAGGCCGAGGGCACATGGCAGGGAACCGAGGGCAGGCGCCGCCGCCTGCCCCGCCCTGCGCTTACTTGGCGTTGCGCGCCTGCTGGACGGCGGCGTTCACCTCGTCCCAGGTCTGCTGGCCCACCGACTTGGCGATGCCTGCGTTCACGCTGACCAGCTTCTCGCGCATGCGGTTGGCCTCGGCGGCCGACAACTCGTTGACCTGCATGCCCTTGCCCTTCAGGTCGGCCAGGGCCTTGGCGGCCTCTTCGCGCGTGTCCTTGCGCTCGAAATCGCGGCTCTTGATGGCGGCGTCCTGCAGCACCTTCTTCTCGGCGGCGGACAGGCCGTCCCACCATTTCTTGCTCACCGTGACGATCCAGGGGCTGTACACGTGGTTGGTCACCGTGAGGTACTTCTGCACCTCGTAGAACTTGCTGGAGACGATGGTGTTGTAGGGGTTCTCCTGGCCGTCCACGGCGCGCGTTTCCAACGCGGTGAACAGCTCGGAGAACGGCAGCGGCACGGCGTTGGCGCCCAGGGCCTTGAAGCTGTCGAGGAACACGTTGTTCTGCATCACGCGCAGCTTGATGTCGTTCAGGTCTTCCAGCTTGGCGACGGGGCGCTTGCTGTTGGTGAGGTTACGGAAACCGTTCTCCCAATACACCAGGCCCACCATGCCCTTGGCTTCCAGCTTGGCCTTGATCTTGTCGCCCACGGGGCCGTCCAGCACCACATCGGCTTCCTTGGCGTTGCTGAAGAGGAACGGCGTGTCCCACACGGCCATCTCCGGCACCAGGCCCACCAGCGTGGCGGTGGAGCCCACCATCATCTCCTGCGCGCCGCCGATCAGCGCCTGCTGCATCTGCGTGTCGGAGCCCAGCGAGGCGTTGCCAATGGCACGCACCTTCATCTTGCCGCCGGTGGCCTTTTCCACTTCTTGCGCAAACATGCGGGCCGCGCGGCCCTGGTTGGAGTTGTCCACCAGGCCATAGCCGAAACGCACGATGCGCGGCTTGAAGTCCTGCGCCTGTGCAGCGCCGGTGGCAACGAGTGCGGCCACGAGGCCGGCAAGAGCAAAGCGTATACGCATGGGAAGTCTCCTTTGGACAGTCAGGGTGAAAAGGGATGAAAAGCTCAGTGCATCCAGCGCAGCGGCGCGGTGATGAGGGCCGGGAACAGCGTGAACAGGACCGCCAGCAGCACATACACGGCCAGGAACGGCGTGGTGCCCTTGATCACGGTCTCCATGCGCAGGCGGCCCACGCCCGCCACCACGTTCTGCACCGTGCCCACGGGCGGCGTGATCAGGCCGATGCAGCCCACATAGATGAACATGAAGCCGAAGTACACGGGGTCGATGCCTGCCTTGGCGGCCAGCGGCGCGCAGACGGGGCCGAAGATCAGGATGGTGGGCGTGAGGTCCATGGCCGTGCCCACCACCAACAGGAAGGTCATCATCAGCGCCATGAACAGCACGGGGTTGCCCATCACGCCGGCGAAGCTGTCGGCCAGCATGTTGGGCAGGTCGGCCAGGGTGATCATGTAGGCCGTGACGGTGGCGGCGCCGCACAGGAACATGACCACCGCCGTGGTCTTGCCCGCGGCCAGGAATACGTCGTACAGCTGCGACCGGTTCAGTTCGCGGTACACGAACATGGACACCAGCAGCGCATACACGGCGGCGACCACGGCGGCCTCGGTGGGCGTGAAAATGCCGCCGCGCAGGCCGCCCAGGATGATGACCGGCATCATCATGGCCCAGAAGCTCTTGGTCAGCGCCTTCATGCGCGGGCCCCACGCCACGCGCTCCATCGAGGGCAGGTCGTGGCGGCGCGCAATCCAGGCCCAGGCGCCGATCAGGAAGATGCCCATCATCAGGCCCGGAGCCACGCCCGAGAGGAACAGCTTGCTGATCGAGGTATTCGTCGTCACCCCGTAGATCACGAACGGCATGGACGGCGGGATGATCGGCGCGATGATGCCGCCGGACGCCAGCAGGCCCGCGCTGTAGCTCATCGGGTATTTCTGCTCGCGCATCATCGGCAGCAGGATGGTGGCCAGCGCCGCCGTGTCTGCAATGGCCGAGCCGCTCATGGACGCCAACAGCACGGCCGCGCCAATCACCACGAAGCCCAGCCCGCCGCGGATATGCCCCACGAAGGCGCGCGCCAGGTCGATGATGCGCCGCGACAGGCCGCCCGCGTTCATCAGCTCGCCCGCCAGGATGAAGAACGGCACGGCCAGCAGCGGAAAGTTGTCAAAGCCGGCCTGCAGGTTTTGCGCCAGCAGCTGCGAATCGAAGAAATCCAGGTGCCACATCAGGGCGACACCCGTCAGCACCAGGGCGTGGGCGATGGGCATGCCGATCACCATGCCGCCGATGAGCACCAGAAGAAAGATGGCGGTAACGATCATGGTGCGCCCTACTCCACCGACGTTTCCGCGTCGCTGCCATGCGGCAGCGGCTCGCCGCGGCGCAGATCCACCACCACGCCCACCAGCAGGCCCACGGCCAGTACCAGCGTCGCCGCGGCGCCCAGCGCCAGCGGATAACCCAGCACGGTGCTGTAGCTGCCCATGCCGGCGATCACCTGTTCCCACGAACCCTTGAGCAGCAGCAGCATGCCGCCCGCCACCAGAGCCTGGCTGGCCCAGAACAGCAGCTTGCGCGAGCGGCCCTTCAGGCGCGAAGTGAGCATGTCGAAGCCCAAGTGCTTGCCCTCAAAGGCCGCGACGATGGTGCCCACCGCCACCAGCCACACGAACAGCAGGCGCGAGATCTCCTCGTACGAGACGATGCTCGTGGAGAACACGTAGCGCAATACCACGTTGACGAACACGGCCACGACCATGCCGGCCAGTGCGAGCACCATGAAATGCTCGGCCAGGCGCTGCACCAGGGGCTTGCGCGGCCGTTCCTGCGGGGAGGGGGAAGAAGCGCTCATGCACTGTCTCCGGAAGACGACGAAAGGGAAGCAGCTGCGTTGCCGCGCAGCCATTGGACGACGGACCGGGCCAGCTCGTCCACGGGGCGTGTGGCATCCAGCGTCAACACGCGCGGCTCGCCCTCGGGCGACTCCAGCGTGGCGAACTGATCGGCCACCAGAGCGGGCGAAAAGAAATGCCCCGCGCGCGTCTGCACGCGCTGCAATGCCTGCTCATAGTCCAGCGCCAGAAACACGAATCCCACGCGCGGGTTGCCCGCACGCAGGCGATCGCGGTATTTGCGGCGCAGCGCCGAGCAGGTCAGCACTACGCCCGCCGTGCCCGCAGGCGCCGCCAGCAATGCGGCCAACCGGTCCAGCCAGCCCGCGCGGTCGGCATCGGTCAAGGGCACGCCGGCGCGCATTTTGGCAATGCTCTCGGGAGCATGGTGGGCATCGCCCTCATGCAGCACCCAGCCCAGCGTTTTTGCGCAGGCCTCGCCCACGCTGGACTTGCCGCAGCCGGAAACGCCCATCACCACGATGGCATCGATGTCACAGGTCAAGATAGCGCTATCTCTAAAGATTCAAAAAAACGGCTGCATCCCAGGACGCAAGCCGTTCACCCGAAGTTCACGGCTTCACGCCGCGGCTTCTCATGGAGAAATTTCGCTGCATCGCATGGGGAGAAGCTACTCCTCCCCACAAACCCGCGAAAACCCCATGAAAGATAGCGCTATCTTAAGGGACAATTTTGGCCAGAATTCCTAGGAATAACCCTTGACCGCCAACCGACGACCGCGCCGCTCCAGCGGCCGCATCACCCTGAACGACGTGGCAGGCGCCGCCGGCGTGAGTCCCATCACCGTGTCGCGTGCCCTGCGCGGCGAACGCACCGTGGACCCTGCGTTGGCCGAACGCGTGCGCGAGGCGGCCGATCGGCTGGGCTACGTACCCGACCCGGCCGCGCGCGCGCTGGCGTCGCAGCGCAGCACGCAGGTGCTGGTGCTGGTGCCGCTGCTGTCCAACGCGCTGTTCGTGGATCTGCTGGAGGCGGTGCACCGCACGCTGTTCCCCAAGGGCTTTCAGCCGCTCATCGGCGTGACCCACTACGACAGCGCCGAGGAAGAGTTGCTGCTGCGCACCTACCTGCCCCACCGCCCCGCCGGCCTGCTGGTGACGGGGTTCGACCGCAGCGAGGCCGCACGCCAGCTCATCGTGCACAGCGGCGTGCCGTGCGTGCACCTCATGGAGACCAGCGCCGCGCCTGGTGTGGCCTGCGTGGGCTTTTCGCAGCAGGACGCGGGCGCCACCATCACGCGCCACCTCCTGGAACGCGGGCGCAAGCGCATCGCCTTTTGCGCCGCGCAACTGGACCCGCGCGTGCTGCAGCGTGCTGAAGGGTACCGGCGCACCCTGCGCGAAGCGGGCCTGTACGACCCGCGCCTGGAGTTGCTAAGCCCCGAGCGCTCTTCCATCGCCCTGGGCGCCCGGCTGTTCGAGGACCTGGTGCAACGCATGCCCGACGTGGACGCCATTTTCTTTTGCAACGACGACATTGCCCAGGGCGGGCTGCTGGCGGCCAACCGCATGCGCATCGACGTGCCGGGGCGCATCGCCGTCGCGGGATTCAACGACTTGGCCGGCAGCGCGCAGATGGTGCCGCCGCTGACCACCATCCGCACACCGCGCAGCGAAGTCGGCCGCGCCGGCGCCGACATGCTGCTGGGCCTGATGCGCGGCACGCTGGCCCAGCCGCAGTGCGTGCAGCTGGACTACGAGCTGATCGTGCGCGAGAGTACGTGAACAAGGATGCAGCGCAGTGCGCTACAGCTTTGGTAGCTTTTCGCGCTTGCAAATCAAGCACTCAAGGCAAAAAAGTACCTGAATCCTTCTTCAAACAAGCGCGACCAGCTATTGAATATGTAGCACGCCAGACACAAAAAAGCCCGGCATTACCGGGCTTTCGCAGGCTTGGCGCATCCAGGCTCAGGGAGCCAGAATCACCTCCACGCGGCGCGCCTCGGCATTGCTGCCGCTGCCCTGCGTGGCTTCGGGCTTCTTCAGCTCCACCTTCTCTTCGGCCACACCCAGGGCCTTCAGGGCGTCGCGCACGGCCAGCGCGCGCTGCTTGGCCAGCTCGGCGTTCACGGCCGCGTCGCCCGTGGCGTCATGGAAGCCCGACACCACCGCGGTCTTGCCGCCGTCCACCACGCCCTTGACCACGTCGCCCAGCGCTTCGTTGGCGCCCGGGGCCAGCTCGGCCTTGCCAGTGGCGAAGAAGAACTTCACCACACCGCCCTCCACCACCACGCTGGCGGCGTCCTCGGTGATCATGATCACCACGCCGGGCGCGGCTGCCTCAGCCGCAGGGACCACAGCGGCGGCCGGCGCCTTGGGGGCGTGGGCAATGCCACGCTTGTAGACCACCACGCCCACGACGGTGGAGACCACCAGCGCGATCAGCGCAAAGAGGAACCCGAGTGCGAAGCGTTGCTGGCTGTCGTCGTCGGAGCTGTTGAAGGACATGTTGAGAACTCCCGTGAATAATCGGTGCGTTGGACAAAACCCATCGATTGTAGAGTCTCGCCATGCCGCCGCTTGCCGCTCCCCTGCGTGACCCCGCCCCCATGCTCGACCGCGCGCTGCATGAATGGGGCGGGCGGGACGACCTGTGGATCTTTGGCTATGGCTCGCTGATCTGGCGGCCCGACTTTGCCTACGCCGAGCGGCGCGCGGCCACGGTGCACGGCTGGCACCGGGCTTTGAAGATGTGGAGCCGCGTGAACCGCGGCACGCCCGAATGCCCGGGCCTGGTGTTCGGCATGCTGTCGGGCGGCAGTTGCCGCGGCATGGTGTTCCGCGTGGACCACAGCCACGCGCGCCAGGTCATGGTCAACCTGTGGCAGCGCGAGATGGTCCTGGGCGTATACGACCCGCGCTGGCTCAACTGCCGCACGCCCCAAGGTGCGGTGCGCGCGCTGGCTTTCACGCTGTCGCGCAAGAGCCCCAGCCACACGGGTGTGTTGGCGGACGAGGAATATCGCCGCATCTTCGCGCAGGCCAGCGGCATCTACGGCACCACGCGCGACTACGCCGAGGCCACGCACGCCGAGCTGCAACGCATGGGCATCCACGACCGAGCGCTCTCGCGTCTGATTGCGTTGGCGCGCGAACCGCGTTAGTTTGGCGGTTTTCAACCCTCCTGGAGAAATCGCATGTCCCTTCGCTACCTCCCCACGGGCGCGGCCCTGGCGGCTGCCGTCGCACTCGCCGGCTGCGCATCCATGTCCAGCGCGCCCTCGGCCACCGCACGGCTGGAGCCTACGCGCGGCAACAGCACCCAGGGCACGGTGCGCTTCGTGCAGAGCGGTGATGCGGTGCGCGTCAGCGGCACGGTCAGCGGGCTCAAGCCGGGGGCGGAGCACGGCTTTCACATCCATGAGAAAGGCGACTGCTCCAGCGGGGACGGCAACAGCGCGGGCGGCCACTTCAATCCCACGGGCACACCGCATGGCCAACACGGCAAGGGACCGCACCACACCGGCGACCTGCCCAGCCTGCGCGCGGACGGCAACGGCGTGGCCACCTTCAACTTCGAGTCGCGCAGCATTCGCGTGGGCTCCGGCGCCACCGACATCGTGGGTCGCGGCCTGATCGTGCATGCCAACCCCGACGATTACGTCACCCAACCCACCGGCAACGCGGGCGCGCGCCTGGCGTGCGCGGTGATCGCCGGTCGCTGATCGTGCAGGGCTGGGCGCCCTGCGGGCACAATCCCCGCATGAGCCACAGCCCTCTCTCCTCCTCCATCGCCGACCTGCGCAAGAGCTACGAGCGCGCCGAGCTCAGCGAGGACGCCTCCCACGCCGATCCCTTGCAGCAGTTCGACCAATGGCTGCGCGAAGCCATCGCTGCCCAGGTGCCCGAGCCCAACGCCATGACCGTGGCCACCGTGGGCAGCGACCTGCGTCCCAGCACCCGGGTGGTGCTCATCAAGGGCTATGACGCACGCGGCATCGTCTGGTACACCAACTACGACAGCCGCAAGGGCCGCCAGCTGGCCGGCAACCCCTATGCCGCGCTGCAATTCCACTGGGTGGAGCTGGAGCGCGTGGTGCGCATCGAGGGCGTCGTGGAAAAGGTGAGCGACGAGGAAAGCGACACCTATTTCCACAGCCGCCCGCTGGACTCGCGCATCGGCGCCTGGGCCAGCCCGCAAAGCCAGGTCATCCCCAGCCGCGGCGTGCTGGTGGCCAACGCGGCCAAGTACGGCGCGCAGTTCCTGCTCAAGCCGCCCCGCCCGCCGCACTGGGGGGGCTTTCGCCTGCGGCCGGATCAGTGGGAGTTCTGGCAGGGCCGCAAGAGCCGCCTGCACGACCGGTTGCGCTACCGCCTGGAGGGCGGCGCGTGGGAGCGCGAGCGGCTGGCGCCGTAAGCGCCCGGAAGACGCCCTGCTCCACGCGCGTCTTCAACGCATGTTCAATGCATGAAGAACTGCGCCAACACCAGCACCACCGGCAGCGTGATCAGCGCCAGCGCGGTGGACAGCGCGATGGCCGAGGACACCTCCTCCTGCATCACGCCATAGCGCTGCGTGAACAACAGCACATTCGCGCCCACCGGCATGGCCGCGGCGGTGAACATCACCGCGATCGCCGGGCCTGACAGCCCCAGCGCCCACGCCAGCGTCCCCAGCGTGGCGGGCAGCGCCAGGTTCTTGATCATCGCCACCCGCAACGCGCCGCGCCAGTGGTTGCCAATGCGTGTGTGCGCCAACGCAATACCCACCAGCAGCAGCGCCATGGGCCCCAGCGCCGCCGCCAGCACCTGCAGCGGGCGGTCCAGCATCTCGGGCAGCTTCCAGCCCGTCTGCGCGAACAGCAGGCCCGCCAGGATGGGCAGCGGCACCGGGTGCACGATGCTGTTGCGCACGGCCTGCCACACGGTGTGCGCCATGGGGCGCGGCGCGGCGCTGCCGGTGCGCTGCTGCTCGCGCGCCTCGGCCAGCTCGAACACCATGGTGGCCGCCGTCAGCAGCACCAGCGAATGCAGGGACACCAGCGTGAACAGCGTCACCAGGCCCTGCGGCCCATACACCAGGCCCATGAGCGGCGCGCCGATCATCACCAGGTTGCTGAAGGTGTGCGCCAGCGCCCGCGCCGCCGCGGCCGTGGAGAACCGGCTGAACGCCAGCGTCAGCCCGAACAGCAGCGCCGCCGCGCTGAAGTACAGCAGCACGGGCTGAAAGTCCAGCTCTTGGAGCCGCACATTGCCCATGGTGCGAAACAGCAGCGCGGGCGTGAGCACCAGGAACACGATGTTGGACAGATCTGGCACCGCCGTGGCGCGCACCCAGCCCACGCGGGCGGTGAAGTAGCCGATGCCGATGCACAGAATGACGGGAACCAGGGGAACAAGGATCGAGGACAGCAAGGTGGGCAGAGGGTCGAAGTGCCGGCGCGGCGCCGGGCGGCAAGTGTAGGGCTTGGGGATGCGGCGCGCTTACACTCATGAATTAATAGCTGCCAGCGCTTGATGGACAAGCGCTGGAGGCCAAAAATACCCAAAACCCCTTGCCACCGCGGCGCAAAACCGGACCTGGGACAATATCGGCCCCCGCCCCGCTCCTTTATCTCGTCAGACCGCCCCGTCCTTCACCGTGCACGCTACGCCCTCCTCCATCGCCCACAGTCCCTGGCGCATGTCCGTCGCGCCGATGATGGACTGGACCGACAGGCACTGCCGCTACCTGCACCGCCTGCTGTCGCGCCACACGCTGCTCTACACCGAGATGGTGACCACCGGTGCGCTGGTGCACGGCGACGTGCAGCGCCATCTGCGCTTTGACGCGGCCGAGCACCCCGTGGCGCTGCAGTTGGGCGGCAGCGAGCCGGCCGACCTGGCGCACTGCGCCCGTCTGGGCGAGCAGTGGGGCTATGACGAGATCAACCTCAACTGCGGCTGCCCCAGCGAGCGTGTGCAGCGCGGCGCTTTCGGCGCCTGCCTGATGAACGAGCCGCAACTGGTCGCCGACTGCGTGAAAGCCATGGTGGACGTGGTTCAGGTCCCGGTCACCGTCAAGCACCGCATCGGGATCGACCAGAACGAAGACTACGGTTTCGTGCGCGACTTCGTGGGCGTGGTGGCCGACGCGGGCTGCCGCGTGTTCATCGTGCATGCGCGCAATGCGTGGCTGAAGGGTCTGTCGCCCAAGGAGAACCGCGAGATTCCCCCGCTGCGCTACGACGTCGCGGCCCGGCTGAAAGCCGACTTCCCGCAACTGACCATCGCCATCAACGGGGGCTTTCAGACCGACGCCGCAGTGCTGGAGGAGCTGGCCCGGGTGGATGGCGTGATGGTGGGCCGCGAGGCCTACCACAACCCCTGGTGGCTGGCGCGCTGGGATGAGCAGTTCTTTGGCGCCGCGCCCGCCGCGCTCACGCGCGAGCAGGTCGAGGAAGACATGGTGGCCTACATGGAGCGCGAAGCCACCGCGCACGGCACGCACTGGTATGCGGTGGCGCGCCACATGCTGGGCCTGCGCAACGGCCTGCCCGGCGCGCGACGCTGGCGCCAGGTGTGGAGCGACCACCGCTTGAAACACCTGCCCGCGCGCGAAGTGATGGCCCTGGCGCGCACCAAGCCGGGCGCCACCGCGCCCGATGCACTGCGCGCAAGCGCCGTGCAAGCCGGCGCCCTGCCAACGGAGCCGCTCAGCCTTTGAGGCCCGCCAGCCAGTCCCGCAGCGGCTGCGGCAGCCCGAACAGATAGCCCTGCAGGCCATGGCAGTGGTGAGCGATGAGGAAATCCGCCTGCTGCCGCGTCTCCACCCCCTCGGCCACCACGCGCAGGCGCAAGTGGCGCGCGACCGAAAGAATGGCCTGCACGATCGCCGCATCGTTCGCGTCGGAGGGCGCGTCCTGCACGAAGCTGCGGTCGATCTTGAGTTCGTACAGCGGCAGGCGCTTCAGATACGCCAGGCTGGAGTAGCCGGTGCCGAAGTCATCGATGGAAAAGCGCACGCCCAGCGCCACCAGCTCGTGCATGCGCCGGGCGGTGTCCTGCCAGTTCTCCACCAGCAGGCTTTCCGTGACCTCCAGCGTGAGCAGCGCCGCGGGCGCGCCCGTGCTGTGCAGCGCCGCGCGCACCTGCTCCACGAAGTCCGCCTGGCGGAACTGGCGGGGGCTGACATTGACCGAGATCGACAGCGCCCGGCCCTGCTGGTGCAGTTCGGCCAGCGTGGCGCAGGCCTGCTGGATGACACGCGCACCCATGCGCACGATCAACCCCGCCTGTTCCGCCACCGGGATGAACTGCGCCGGCGGCACGAAGCCGCGCTGCGGATGCGGCCAGCGCAGCAGCAGCTCCGCGCCGATGAGCTGGCCGGCGGCATCCACCTGCGGCTGCGCATAGGTCAGCAGCGCGTCGTTGTCGACCGCGCTCTTGAGGTCCTGCAGCAGCGCCAGGCGCTCCTGCGCTGCGGCGTGCATGTCCTGCTCAAAGAAGCACACCTGGTTGCGCCCCCGGTCCTTGGCACAGAACATGGCCGTGTCGGCCTCGCGCAGCAGGTCTTCCACGCCCTCACCGTTCTTGGGAAACAGCGTCACGCCGATGCTGCCGGTACTGCCGTAGTGCACCCCGCCCAGGTCATAGGGCGCATCCAGGCATTCGCGCAGCTGCTGGGCGCGCCGGCAGGCCTGCTCACGCGCAACGGAGGGGGTGTCGCCCAGCCGCGGCACCAGCATGACGAATTCGTCGCTCCCCAGCCGTGCCACGGTCTCCTGCGGCCCGGCCGCGTCCTGCAGGCGCGCGGCGACCTGCACCAGCAGCCCGTCGCCCACCCCGTGGCCGCGCGCGTCGTTGATCTCCTTGAAGTTGTCCAGGTCGATGTAGAACAGCGCGCCCATGCCCCCCTGCTGCTGGGCCGTGACCAGTGCATCCTGCAGGCGCTGCAGCAGCAGGCGGCGGTTGGGCAGGCCGGTGAGCGCGTCGAAATACGCGAGCCGGTACATGGCGGCCTCGGCCTCGTGGCGCCGCGTGACGTCGCGCGACAGCGCGATGAAGTGGCGCTGGCCCGGGCCGGTCCCGGTCTGCGGCGTACCGCCCTGCTTGCAGGCCACGGACAGCTCGAACCAATGCTGGCTGCCCCCGATGTCCAGGCTGTACTGCCGCCCTTCGGAATAGCCGTACTCGGCCGCCTCGTCCAGCGCAGCCATGCATTCGGCGGCGGCAGCGGGCGGCAACACATCCCCCAGCGTGCGCCCCACCAGCGCCTGGGCGCGCGTGCCGATCAGGTCCGCGCGGCCGGACCGGTAGTGGTGGATGCCTCCCTGTGCGTCCACCTCGAACAGCAGATCGGGCACGGCATTGAGCGTGCCTTCCAGCTCATCGCGCGTGCGGCGCAACTCGCGCGTCATCTCGCGGGCCAGCGCCATGGCCCGCTGCCGCGCGTTCACCTGCTGCCCCACGAACCATCCCGCCAGCAGGCTGAAGGCGGCGCCCAGCAGGGCAACCAGATGGTGTGTGGATCCTTCGAAGCGCTGCTCGAATGAGGGCAGCGGGTACAGCACCAGCGTCCAGCGCCTGCCGCCTACGTCGTAGCTGCGCACGGCCTCCAGCCCGCCATTGACCGCGTGGGGTGCATAGTCCGTGCGCGACGCAAACACCAGCACCCCCCCTGCCACCGAGGGGCCGTCATGGATGGCCAACGCAAGGTCGCTGTCCAGTTCGCTCGCCAGGCCCTGGATTACGTCGTCCATGCGAAATGGCGCGGCCACCCAGCCTGCAATGTTCTGGCGACGCTGGGCCAGAGTGTCCACGGCGGCGTGTCTGGCATACAGCGGCAGGTACATGACCAGGGAGCTGCCGGCATCCCCTTCGCGGCTGCCCAGCGGGCCCGACAGCGCCAGCGTCCCGGAGTCGCGCGCGCGCAGCAGCGCCTCGCGCCGCGCCGGCTGCAGCATGGCATCCTGTCCCAGTTCCTGCTGGTTTTCCGGCGTTTCGGGTGCGATGTGCGTGATCAACGCCTGCCCCGTGCGCGCCCCGGTGGATTCCGCCACGCGCGACAGCAACGCCACCCCCTGCAGGCCCGGGCGCGTCTGCGGCAGGTGCAAGGCCTCCACGTAGGCCTGGAATTCCTGCTGGTCGATGCTGTCGGAGCCTTCGTAGTAGCCCTTGGCGCCACGCAACACCATTTCGTAGGCGGCGATGCGGTCCGACAGGTTGGAAACCACGCGGTCCACCGACAAGGCGAAAGCCTGCAGCCGGCGCTCGTCCCGTGCGCGCTCCACACCCTGCCAGACCAGATAGGTGACGGCGAGCAGCAGCAGTGAAAGCACCACTGCTGCGATCATGCCCGGATGCCATGGGGCCCAGTGCTGTGCGAACCCCCTCGGGGCAGCCACCTCTTTATTCATGCGCTTCCAAGCGTCGCATAGCGACCGCCGCAACACAATAGGGAAGCGCCAGATTGCCGTGCGCAGCGCGGCCCGTCTGTGGGACGCGGCCTTGTCCTACCCCGCCGAGGGCCACCGCAGGCCCTTCCCTGCCCTACCATCCGTGGCTGTCCCTTGACCCCTGCGCCTGCCGTGCCCCTCCCCTCACCCGCGACCCATCTCACCCCTGAGGAGTCCGCGTTCCACGCGTTCTATGCGCAGGAGCGCCCGGCGCTGGACCACGCCTGCGCGTTTTACATGGCGCTGCTGCAGTCGCTGCTGTCGCAGGCGCGCCACATCGACATCGCCAAGATCGAAGGGCGCGTGAAGGACCGCGATGAATGCCTGCGCAAGTTTTCGCGCAAGTACCGCGCGGCGCTGGAGGAAAGCGGGGCCCCCTATGAAATCCGCCCCTACATCACCGACCTGATCGGCGTGCGCGTGGTCTGCCTGTACGAGGACGAGCTGGAGAAGGTGGCGCAGATCGTCCAGTCGCACTTCGACGTGATCGACGTGACCGACAAGGTCAGCGCCCTGGAGGGCACCGAGGCCTCTTTCGGCTACAAGGGCCTGCACCTGGACCTGCGGCTCAACGCCGTGCAAGCCGCCCTACCCGAGAACGCCGCCTACGCGGCGCAGCCGTTCGAGCTGCAGTTGCGCACCATCATCCAGGACGCGTGGAGCGTGCTGGACCACAAGATCAAGTACAAGAAGTCGATTCCGGCCGAACTCAAGCGCCGCATCAACGTGCTGTCCGCCCTGTTCGAACTGGCGGACCGCGAGTTCCGCCAGATCCGCGATGCCACCGATGCCGAACTGCTCTACGCACCCGACGAGACCACCGAGGCCGAGACCGAAGCCAGCCGAACGCCGGCGCCCGGCAGCGAGCTCAACGCCTTCACGTTCCTGAAGATTGCCCGCCATTTCTTCAAAGACGTGGAGTTCGACGCGCAGAAGGTGGACCTGTTCGTGGACGACATGCGCGCATGGTCGCCGGGCATCACGCGTGCCCGCTTCAACACGCTGATGCGTGAAACGATTGCCACCGTCAAGCGCTACAAGCAGTTCTACGAGGCGCAGAACCCCGAGGGCAGCTTCAACCCCTTCACCGTGATCCGCCACTGCCTGTACCTGGGCGACCGGCAGGCGTTTCGCCGCGCGCTGCGCAACAGCTCGCGCGAAGCCTTCGAAGCGTGGCTGCAGGAAAATCCCACCCTGATATAAGTCAAATCGACCTCCAGCGCTTGTCCATCAAGCGCTAACAGCTATCAAAAGTATAGCATCAAGCCCGCCCGCCAATGTCGCGCACGGGACACTGAATGCGTAGTTGCACGACACGCAAGCAAATGCAACTGCTGATATATTGCACTGCAACATAACTTGGTCCTGCCCCATGCTGTACACCCTCTACGAGACCCAGCGCTCCCTCATGGAGCCCTTCGCCGACCTGGCGCAGGCCGCCGCCAAGTTCTACAGCAACCCGCTGTCGCCGTTCAGCGAGACGCAACTGGCCCATCGCATTTCGGCGGGCTATGAACTGCTGTACCGCCTGGGCAAGGACTACGAGAAACCCGAGTTCGGCATCAGCACCGTGGACGTGGATGGCGTGAGCGTGGCCATCCATGAGCGCGTGGACGTCGACAAGCCGTTCTGCGAACTGCGCCGCTTCAAGCGGTTTTCGGACGACCCGGCCACCTTGCTCAAGCTCAAGGGCCAGCCCGTGGTGCTGATCGTGGCGCCGTTGTCGGGCCACTACGCCACGCTGCTGCGCGACACCGTACGCTCCATGCTGGAGAGCCACAAGGTCTACATCACCGACTGGAAGAACGCGCGCATGGTGCCGCTGCAGGAGGGCGAGTTCCACCTGGACGACTATGTGAACTACGTGCAGGAGTTCATCCGCTACCTGCAGGGCCAATACGGTAACTGCCATGTGATGAGCGTCTGCCAGCCCACCGTGCCGGTACTGGCCGCCGTCTCGCTGATGGCCAGCCGCGGTGAGACCACGCCACTGTCCATGACCATGATGGGCGGCCCCATCGATGCGCGCCGCTCACCCACGGCGGTGAACAACCTGGCCACCCAACGCAGCTTGGAGTGGTTCGAGAACAACGTCATCTACCGCGTACCCAGCAACTTCCCCGGCGCCGGCCGCCGCGTGTACCCGGGCTTTCTGCAGCACATGGGCTTCGTGGCCATGAACCCGGACCGGCACGCCAGCAGCCACTACGATTACTTCAAGAACCTCATCAAGGGCGATGACGCCAGCGCCGAGGCCCACCGCAAGTTCTACGACGAATACAACGCCGTGCTCGACATGGATGCCGACTATTACCTGGAGACCATCAAGACAGTCTTCCAGGACTACAGCCTGGTCAACGGCACCTGGGACGTGCGCTCGCCGGACGGCGCGGTGGAGCGCGTGCGCCCCCAGGACATCACCCAGACCGCGCTGCTGACCATCGAAGGCGAGCTCGACGACATCTCCGGCTCCGGCCAGACCGAGGCGGCGCAGGATCTGTGCACCGGCATCGCCGCGGACCGGCGCAACCACCTTGAGGTGAAGGGCGCCGGCCACTACGGCATTTTCAGCGGCCGCCGCTGGCGCGAGCTGGTCTACCCGCAGGTGCGCGACTTCATCCGTGCCAACCAGTCCGCCCAGCCCACGTCACGCCCCCGCCGCGCACGCAGCGCCGCCTGACGCCGGCCATGACCTCCCCCGCAGCGCAGCAGGCGCTCGTTGAGCGCATTGACGCGGCCCTGCCCCAGACCCAGTGCACGCGCTGCGGCTACCCTGACTGCCAGTCCTATGCCCGTGCCATCGCACGGGGCGAGGCCGAGATCAACCAGTGCCCGCCCGGTGGGGCCCAGGGCGTTGCACGCCTGGCCGCCATCACTGGCCGGCCCGAGCTGCCGCTGAGCGCGGCCCATGGAACGGAGGTCCCGCGCGCCGTGGCGGTGATCGACGAGAACTGGTGCATCGGCTGCACGCTGTGCCTCAAGGCCTGCCCCACGGACGCCATCCTGGGCATCAACAAGCGCATGCACACCGTGATCGCGCCGCACTGCACGGGCTGCGAACTGTGCCTGCCCGCGTGCCCGGTGGATTGCATCCGCATGGAAAATGCCAGCGGCCAGGCCACTGGCTGGGCCGCATGGTCCGCCCCGCAGGCCGAGCAGGCGCGCGTGCGCTACCAGGCGCGGCAAGAGCGGCTGCAGCGCGAGGAGGCGCAGGCCGCCGCCACCGAACCCGTTCCTCCGGCGCCGGACAACGCGCCCGATCCCAAGCGCGCAGCCATTGCCGCGGCCCTGGCGCGCGCCCGCGCGCAGCGCGCCGACCGCGGCTGACGCCGCTGCGCCGGCAGCCCTACCGCTCACGACCGCAGCGGGCTATGGCAATACGGCGCGAACCGGCGACAGGCCTGCCGCATCAGGCCGCGAGCGACTTGTAGACGCCACAGCCCAGATAGACATCTCCCGCGCGCTGCACGTAGGACATCTTGGTTTGCACCGCGCCCGTGGCCGGATTGGTGATGTCGTATTCCACCCAGCCCGGCGCGCGTTCGGCCTGGGCCACGATGGCGCTGACCAGCGCATCCCCGGCAATACCGGGAATGTCCTGCACCCGCGTTCCCACTTTGGCGGGATTGCCGCCAAAGGCCAGGTAGGTGCCGCCCGCATCGAGCGCGAACACGTACATGTCGCGGTCGTGGTAGGGCTGTGCGGGGTCGGTCAACGTGCGAAGAAAGGCGTCGCGCGGCAGGCCGCGCTGCACGGCGGCGGCGCGCTGCACCAGGGCCACGGCCTCCTCGGCCGTACCCTGCTGCAGACGAAACGCCAGCACCGACCGGGACAGGGTAGACGCCCGGCTCTCCAGCGCCTGCGCCTCGCGCAGGGCATCGCTCACCATCTGGGCATTGCGCTGCGTGATCTGGTCCAGTTGCTGCACCGCGGTGCTGATCTCGCGCAGACCCGTGCCCTGTTCATTGACCGAGTGGGAGATTTCGCTCACATGCCCGGCCACGCCACGGATGCCTTGCGCCATGGCCGCAATGCCCTCACCGGCGGTGCGGATCAGCCCCGCGCTGCCCTCCACCTGCCGCACGGACGTGCCAATGAGGTCGCGGATCTCGCGCGCCGCCTCGGCCGAGCGGCCCGCCAGCGTGCGCACCTCGGCCGCCACCACGGCAAAACCCCGGCCCTGCTCGCCCGCGCGTGCCGCTTCCACGGCGGCATTCAGCGCCAGGATGTTGGTTTGGAAGGCGATGCCGTCGATCACCTGGATGATCTCGCCCATGCGACGGGCATCGTTCTGGATGCCCTGCACCGCCTCCACCGCCCGCGCCATCGCCTGGGTGCCCGCCTCAGCGGCTTGGCGCACCTCGCCGGCGCGCTGATCGGCCACGCTTGCCGCCTGCGCGTTGTTGTTCACGGCGGAAGACAGCTCCTCCACGCTGGCCGCGGTCTGCTCCAGGCTGGCGGCCTGTTGCTCGGTCCGGTCGGCCAGTTCGCGGTTGTCCGCCGCAAGGCTTTGACCCGCGTGCGCCACCAGCGCCGCGTTGCTGCGGATGTCGGCCACCATCGACGAGAGCGTGTACACCATGCGGTTGAGTTGCTCGCCCATGTGCGCCAGTTCATCACGGCCGCGCACTTCGGCCCGGCTGCACAGGTCGCCCTGCGCCGTGCGCTCCATTACGCCGCTCAGCCGCCGCAGGTCGCCCGCCACACTGGCCTGGAAAGCCGTGGCCAGATAGGCGGTGGCCAGCACCGCCACGCCACACACGCCCCACGTGGCGCGCGGCCCCCATCCCTGCACCCCCGCGACGGCCAGCAGTGCCAACACGGCCACGCCTCCCAACAGGGCCAGCTTGGCCGAGAAACGCAGGCGCCGCATGAGCCCCACGCCAGGCCGCAGAATGAATGAAACCGTCATCGCTTTTGTCCCCCTCGATGGCTGAAATGCGCGCCCTGGCGCGTCGCACTGATGAATTGATGCCATTTGTAACCAAATTCGACGGCTGTGTAGAGCGATCAAACCCTGTAGTTGTTTTTGGGAACGGGCGGCGGGGCCGCGCCCTGTGGCGCCCGGCCGCATCCCTGATAATCGCCCCCCTATGAATCCCCTGCTCTCCTTACTGCAGCCCTATCCGTTCGAGCGGCTGCGACAGCTTTTTGCGGGGGTGACGCCCTCGGCCGCTCACCGCGCCATCAGCCTGGGCATCGGCGAGCCACGCCATGCAACGCCGCCGTTCATCCAGGAGGCCCTGGCCGCCAACCTGGCAGGCCTGGCCAGCTACCCCTCCACCGCCGGTGACCCCAGCCTGCGCGAAGCCTGTGCCGGCTGGATGCAGCGGCGCTACCGTATTCCCGTCAACCCCGCCACGCAGGTGCTGCCGGTGAACGGTTCGCGCGAGGCGTTGTTCGCATTCGCGCAAACCGTGGTGGACCCCACCCGCGCGGGCGCCACCGTGGTGTGCCCCAACCCGTTCTACCAAATCTATGAAGGCGCCACGCTGCTGGCCGGCGCCACGCCGTACTACGCCCCGAGCGATCCAGCCCGCAACTTTGCTGTGGACTGGGACAGCGTGCCCGAGGAGGTATGGCAGCGCACGCAACTGCTCTTCGTGTGCTCGCCCGGCAACCCCACGGGCGCCGTGATGCCCCTGCCCGAGTGGGAGAAGCTCTTCGCGCTGAGTGACCGCTACGGTTTTGTGATCGCCTCGGACGAGTGCTACAGCGAGATCTACTTCCGTGACGAGCCCCCGCTGGGCGGCCTGGAGGCGGCGACCCAACTGGGCCGAGCCGACTACCGCAACCTGATCGCCTTCACCAGCCTGTCCAAGCGCAGCAACGTGCCGGGCCTGCGCAGCGGCTTCGTGGCGGGCGACGCGGCACTCATCAAGGCGTTTTTGCTGTACCGCACCTACCACGGCAGTGCCATGGGTCCCGCCGTGCAGGCCGCCAGCGTGGCTGCCTGGAACGATGAGGTGCACGTGGAAGAAAACCGCGCCCTTTACCGCCAGAAGTTCGCCCAGGTCACGCCCATGCTCGCCGAGGTGATGGACGTGCGCCTGCCCGACGCGGGTTTCTACCTCTGGGCCAAGGTGCCCGACGCCCTGGGCATGAGCGATGCGGAGTTCGCCCAGGCCCTGCTGGCTCAATACAATGTCACGGTATTGCCGGGCAGCTATCTCGCCCGCGATTCCGGTGGCGCCAACCCCGGCGCCCAGCGCGTGCGCATGGCCCTTGTGGCCGAGACCGCGGAATGCGCCGAAGCGGCCTCGCGCATCGTGCAATTCATCCAATCCCGTACGTGATTCCATCCATGACCCAACAATTGCAGACCCTGATCGACAACGCCTGGGACAACCGCGCCAGCCTCTCGCCCTCCGCCGCGCCCAAGGAAGTGGTGGACGCCGTCGAGCATGTGATCGCCGAGCTCAACAACGGCAGGCTGCGCGTGGCCACGCGCGAGGGCGTGGGCCAGTGGACCGTGCACCAGTGGATCAAGAAGGCCGTGCTGCTGTCGTTCCGCCTGAAGGACAACGAGCTCATGAAGGCCGGTGACCTGGGCTTCTTCGACAAGGTGCCCACCAAGTTCGCCCACCTGTCCGCCGACGAGATGGCCGCCACCGGCGTGCGCGTGGTGCCGCCGGCCGTGGCGCGCCGCGGCAGTTTCATCGCCAAGGGCGCGATCCTGATGCCCAGCTACGTGAACATCGGCGCCTATGTGGACGAAGGCACCATGGTGGACACCTGGGCCACCGTGGGCTCGTGCGCGCAGGTCGGAAAGAACGTGCACCTGTCCGGCGGCGTGGGGCTGGGCGGCGTGCTCGAGCCCCTGCAGGCCAACCCGACCATCATCGAGGACAACTGCTTCATCGGCGCGCGCTCCGAAGTCGTCGAGGGCGTGATCGTCGAAGAGAACTCGGTCATCAGCATGGGCGTGTACATCGGTCAGAGCACGCCGATCTACGACCGCACCACGGGCGAGACCACCTACGGTCGCGTGCCCGCTGGCTCGGTGGTGGTCAGCGGCAACCTGCCCAAGGACGGTGGCCGCTACAGCATGTACGCGGCCATCATCGTCAAGAAGGTGGACGCCAAGACCCGCTCCACCACCAGCCTGAACGACCTGCTGCGCGACTGAAGCTACGCCGCACCGGCACTGCACGCATACATAACCAGCACTGAGAGGGAACCAGCATGAGCACGATGGAGCGGATTCTGCGCCTGATGGCCGACAAGAAGGCATCCGATGTCTACCTGTCGGCCAACGCACCGGCGCTGATCAAGATCAACGGCGAATGCGTGCCGATCAACAGCCAGATCCTGCCGCCTGACGCGCCCAAGAACCTGCTGTCCGAGATCGTCCCCCCCGACCGCATCGAAGAGCTGGAAGAGACCGGTGAGCTCAACATGGGTGTGCCGCTCACCGGCGTGGGGCGCTTTCGCGTCAGCGCGATGCGCCAGCGCGGCACCTATGCGGTGGTGATCCGCTTCATCACGCAGAACATCCCGCAGTTGTCCACGCTGCACCTGCCGCCGGTGCTCAGCGAGCTGATCATGGAAAAGCGCGGCCTGATCCTGCTCGTGGGCGCCACGGGCTCGGGCAAGAGCACGACGCTGGCGGCGATGCTGGACGCGCGCAACGAGTCCATGACCGGCCACATCCTCACGGTGGAGGACCCGGTCGAATACCAGTTCAAGAACAAGAAGTCCATCGTCAACCAGCGGGAGATCGGCAGCGACACCCAGTCGCTGCAGACCGCGCTCAAGAACGCGCTGCGACAGGCGCCCGACGTGATCCTGATCGGCGAAATCCGCGACCGCGAGACCATGTCCGCCGCCATCGCCTACGCCCAGTCGGGCCACCTGTGCCTGGCCACGCTGCACGGCAACAACAGTTACCACGCCCTCAACCGCATCCTGTCGTTCTACCCCGTGGAGGTGCGCCCCACGATGCTGGGCGACCTGGCGTCCGCGCTCAAGGCCATCATCTCGCAGCGCCTGGTGCGCACCACGACCGGCGAGCGCGTGCCCGCGGCGGAGGTCATGCTCAACACCAAGCTGGTGGCCGAGCTGGTGGAAAAGGGCGACTTCTCGGGGATCCGCGAGGCCATGGAAAAATCCATGGCCGAAGGCTCGCAGACCTTCGAGGAAGCGCTGGCACACCTGATCCTGGAGGGCAAGATCGACCGCAAGGAAGGCCTGGCCTACGCCGATTCCCCCACCAACCTCATGTGGCGTCTGCAAAACGACTTCTCGGCTGCCGCGAAGTCGGCACGCGCCGTCAACGATGCCGGCCAGCAGTCCGAGGACGATGCCCCCTCGTTCACCGAGATCGTGCTGGACGTCAAGCCCGCCTGAGCCCGTTTCGCGGCCGCTGCACGACAGTGCGCCGCCTGTACCCATGTCCCCCACCCTGCTACTGACCGAACAGCTCATCGCCCGCCCCTCCGTCACGCCCGACGACGCGGGCTGCCTGGACCTGCTGGCCTGGCGCCTCGCTCCCTTGGGCTTTGCCTGCGAGCGACTGGACAGCGGGCCCGAGAACTTCCGCGTCAGCAATTTGTGGTCAAAACGCTCTGCAACGCGCTCTGGACAAGCGCAAACAGCTACCAAAACAGTAGTATTTGCCGGCCACACCGACGTGGTACCCACGGGCCCCGTGGAGCAGTGGAGCAGCCCGCCGTTCACCCCCACACACCGGGACGGCCGCCTGTACGGCCGCGGCGCGAGTGACATGAAGGCCTCGATCGCCGCATTCGTCGTCGCGGTCGAGGAATTCCTCGCCGCCACGCCCGACCCGCGCCTGGACATCGCGCTGCTGCTGACCAGCGACGAGGAAGGCCCCTCGGTGGACGGCACCAAGGTGGTCATTGAGCAGTTGCGCGCGCGCGGGGAGCGGCTGGACTGGTGCATCGTGGGCGAACCCACCTCGGTCGAGCAGACCGGCGACATGATCAAGAACGGCCGCCGCGGCACGCTGTCCGGCCGGCTTACCGTGCGGGGGGTGCAGGGCCACATCGCCTACCCGCAGCTGGCGCGCAACCCCATCCATCAGGCCGTGCCCGCGCTCACCGAGCTCGCCGCCACCGTGTGGGATGAGGGCAACGCCTTCTTTCCGCCCACCAGTTGGCAGATGAGCAACATCCACGGCGGCACCGGCGCGACCAACGTGATCCCTGGCCAGGTGGTGATCGACTTCAACTTCCGCTTCAGCACCGAATCGACCGCTGAAGGGCTGCAGCAGCGCGTGCATGCGGTACTGGACCGCCACGCACTGGAATACGACCTGACCTGGACGCTGGGCGGCCAGCCCTTCCTGACCACGCCGGGCGAACTGGTGCAGGCGGTGCAGCAAGCCATCCACGCCGAAACCGGTCTGGAAACCGAGCTGTCCACCACCGGCGGCACCAGCGACGGGCGCTTCATTGCCCAGATTTGCCCCCAGGTGATCGAGCTGGGCCCGCCCAACGCCAGCATCCACAAGATCGACGAGAACGTGCGCTTGGTCGACATCGAGCCGCTCAAGAACATCTACCGCCGCACGCTCGAGCACCTCAACGCACTGGCGGGCGCATGACCGCGAAAGTGCACGGTGACACCGTCGGTGCGCTGGTCGCCAGCGGCGCCGCGCGCCTCACACAGGCCGGCGTGGCCTTCGGCCACGGCACTGCCAACGCGCAGGACGAGGCCGTCTGGCTGGTGCTGTGGCGCCTGGGGCTGCCGCTGGACAGCGTGCTCGACGAGGGGGTCGAAGGTTCAGTGGTAAATCGGCCCGTAACGCCCGTCCATCAAGCGCTGGTAGCTACGCTTTTTGAAGAACGCATCGCCACGCGCAAACCGGCTGCCTACCTCACGCGCGAGGCCTGGTTGCAGGGCGTGCCGTTCTACGTGGACGAGCGCGCCATCGTGCCGCGCAGCTTCATTGCCGAACTGCTGGCCGACGGCAGCATCGACGACTGGCTCAGCGACCAGACGCGCCACGTGCTCGACCTGTGCACCGGCAACGGCAGCCTGGCCGTGCTCGCGGCCATGGCGTATCCCGACGTGCAGGTGACGGGCGCCGACCTCTCGCCCGACGCGCTGGCCGTGGCCCGCATCAACGTGGACCGGCACGGGCTGCAGGAGCGCATCACGCTGGTCGAGTCCGACGGCCTGGCCGCCCTGCCCGGCCCCTGGGACCTGATCCTGTGCAACCCGCCCTACGTCAACGCCACCAGCATGGCCCAGCTGCCGCCCGAGTACCGGGCCGAGCCCGAGCTGGCCCTGTCCGGCAATATCCGGGGCGGCAGCGACGGCATGGACTTCATTCGCCAGCTGTTGGCCGACGCCTCTGCGCGCATGAGCGAAGACGCCGTGCTGGTGCTGGAGATCGGCAACGAACGCGAACACTTCGAGGCCGCCTTTCCCGACCTGCCCGTGTTCTGGCTGGAGACCAGCGCCGGCAGCGACCAGGTGCTGCTGCTCACGCGCCAGGCCCTGCTCCCACTCGCTTCCGCAAAGTGACGGTGCCGGCCCGTCCGGCCCCCGCCCCGTCCATTGGTTTGACCCATGATCACCCTGAAGAACGTCACGCTGCGCCGCAGCGCCAAGGTATTGCTCGACGGCGTTTCCGTCACCATCAACCCCGGGGAGCATGTCGGCCTGGTCGGGCGTAACGGCGCTGGCAAGTCCACGCTGTTCGCGCTGCTCAATGGTTCGCTGCACGAAGACGGCGGTGACTTCGTCCTGCCCGCGGCCTGGCGCATGGCCCAGGTGGCGCAAAACATGCCAGAGACGGACGAGTCTGCCACCGCCTTCGTACTGGAGGGCGACACCCGCCTGTCGGAGCTGCGCCAGGCGCTGCACACGGCCGAGCAGGCGGGGGATGGCATGGCCATCGCCCAGGCGCATTCCGACCTGGCAGACGCCGGTGCGCACGACGCCACCGCGCGCGCGCAGGCGCTCATCCTGGGTCTGGGCTTTCAGGTGGCGGAGCTGGAGCGCCCGGTCAACAGCTTCTCCGGCGGCTGGCGCATGCGCCTGCAACTGGCGCGCGCGCTGATGTGCCCCAGCGACCTGCTGCTGCTGGACGAGCCCACCAACCACTTGGACCTGGACGCGCTGGTATGGCTGGAAGCCTGGCTACAGCGCTACAACGGTACCCTGGTCGTCATCAGCCACGACCGCGAATTCCTCGACGCCGTGACCCAGGTCACGCTGCACATCGATAACGCGCGCCTGACCCGCTACGGCGGCAACTACAGCAAGTTCGAGGAGCTGCGCGCCCAGCAGCTGGAACTGCAGCAGTCGGCCTACGAGCGCCAGCAGGACAAGATCGCGCACCTGCAGAAATTCATCGATCGGTTCAAGGCCAAGGCCACCAAGGCCAAACAGGCACAAAGCCGCGTGAAGGCGCTGGAGCGCATGGAGAAGATCGCCCCCGTGCTGGCCTCGGCCGACTTCACCTTCGAGTTCAAGGAGCCGGCCAACCTGCCCAACCCGATGCTGGCCATCACCGACGCGTCCTTCGGTTATCGCGCCGAGGATGGCAGCGAGACCACCATCCTGCGCCACGTGAACCGCTCGGTGCTGGCCGGCCAGCGCATCGGCATTTTGGGCGCCAACGGCCAGGGCAAGTCCACGCTGGTCAAGACCATCGCCCGCACCATGGCGCCGCTCTCCGGCACCCTGACCGAGGGCAAGGGCCTATCGATCGGCTACTTCGCGCAGCAGGAGCTGGACGTGCTGCGCCCCGGCGATAACCCGCTGGAGCACATGGTGCGCCTGGCGCGCGAACTGGGTGCCCAGGCCCAGGAACCCAGCCGCGAGCAGGACCTGCGCAACTTCCTGGGTAGCTTCAACTTCAGCGGCGACATGGTGCACCAGGCCGTGGGCACCATGAGCGGCGGGGAGAAGGCCCGCCTGGTGCTGGCCATGATCGTCTGGCAGCGTCCCAACCTGTTGCTGCTGGACGAGCCCACCAACCACCTGGACCTGGCCACGCGTGAGGCGTTGTCCATGGCGCTCAACGAGTTCGAGGGCACGGTGATGCTGGTCAGCCACGACCGGGCGCTGCTGCGCGCCGTGTGCGATGAGTTCTGGCTGGTGGGCCGGGGTGCCGTGGCGCCTTTCGACGGCGATCTGGACGATTACCAGCGCTACCTGCTTGAGGAGTCCAAACGCCTGCGCGAACTGGCCCGCGCAGCCGAGCAGGTGGTCGTTGCCGAGGCCGCGTCCCCAACCGCCACTGCCGCCCCTCCCCTGCGCGACGCCCGCGAACAGCGCCGCCAGGAAGCCCAGGCCCGCCAGCAACTGGCCGAGAAAACCCGCCCCCTCAAGCGAGAGCTTGAAAAAATCGACCAGCGCCTGGAAGCCCTGAACCGGGAAAAAGCGCAGTTGGAAGAACGGCTCATGCAGCCGTTGCCCCCCGCGGAGATCGCGGAATGCGGACGGAGGCTCAAGGACTGCACCGAAGAGGTGACAGCCCTTGAGGAAAAGTGGCTGGATGTTTCCTCAGCGCTGGAGGAACTGGCGCGCTAAGGGCTACAGGTATTTTTGGTATATGTATAAAAACAGCCTCCAAGCCTTACGTATAAAGCGCAGACAGCTCCTTTTTCAGGAGTAAATTCCGGGGATATCCCGGGGTTGCATTTTTTTGCAGCGCACTGTCAACGCCCTCCCAGGGGGCCGCGTTGTGGGTACATCTAAGGAGTTTTCCCTATGACCATGACTGCAATCCTCTCTGCCTGGCCCGAAGACGAACGTGACCGCAAGCGCGCCCCGGCCCGCCTGTAAGCGTCCACTCGGCCTGTTCTGAAGGCCGTTCGTTGGAGGAATCGCCGCACTGCGCAATTCCAAGCCACTGCCAGGGCCCGCCGGGAGCTACCGGCCCCGATTCACACCGCCCACTTCAGGGTGGAGACAAAAAAGGAACGTGCTGCCACGTTCCTTTTGCATTTCAAGGCAGCCTTTTCCAGCTGCCGCTAGGTCAGCCCATGTGCAGGCCGCCGTTGACCGAGAAATCCGCCCCGGTGGCATAGCCGCCCTCTTCGGAGGCCAGCCACGAAATGATGGACGCGATCTCGCTGGGTTCGCCCAAGCGCTTCACGGGCACAGTGGCGACGATCTTTTCCAGCACATCCGGGCGGATCGCCTTGACCATGTCGGTGCCGATATAGCCGGGGCTCACGGTATTCACCGTCACGCCCTTGGTGGCCAGCTCCTGCGCCAGCGCCATCGAAAAACCGTGCATGCCCGCCTTCGCCGCCGAGTAGTTGGTCTGGCCGGCCTGGCCTTTCTCGCCGTTCACGCTGCTGATGTTGATGATGCGGCCCCAGCCCTTGTCCACCATGTCTGCAACGACCTGCTTGGTCACGTTGAACATGCTGTTGAGGTTGGTTTCGATGACAGCGTCCCAGTCCTCGCGCGACATCTTGAGGAACATGCGGTCGCGTGTGATGCCGGCGTTGTTCACCAACACATCCACGCTGCCATGCTCGGCCTTGGCCTGGGTGAAGGCCTCCACCGTGGACTCCCAGTTGCCCACGTTCCCGACCGACGCGTAAAACGTATAGCCCAGCGCCTTTTGCTCGCCCAGCCACTTGTTGTAGTCGCGCGTGGGGCCGCACCCGGCGATGACCTTGAACCCGTCCCGGTGCAGACGCTGACAGATGGCCGTGCCGATGCCCCCCATACCCCCGGTGACGTACGCAACTTTCTGGCTCATGTGTGCTCCTTGGATGTGTCAAAAGTGAATCAGATCAGTGACCACTCTACCCAAGAATTACGACAATACCGAGGAGGAAAACACTGCGCCCCGGCATTATTGTTGCGGCGCAAAAATAGGGGCATGATTACCTTTTTATGCGTCGTAGACGACCGTTGATATCGTCCGCGAAAAAAACCCGCAGCGCAGGCTGCGGGTTGGTCGAAGAATTGAGGCGGTGCCGGAATCAGTCGGCGGTGGCTTCTTCGGGTTCGGCCGGTTCGGACTTGGCTCCGCGCTCCTTCTTGGGCACCGGCTGGATGTCCAGCAGCACCTCGGAAGTCTCCACGCCCTTGTCGTCCGTCTTGACCTCGATGTCCACCGTCAGACGCCCGCCTTCGGTCAGGCGACCGAAGAGCAGCTCATCCGCCAGCGCCTTGCGGATGGTGTCTTGGATCAAGCGCTGCATGGGGCGCGCGCCCATGAGCGGATCAAAGCCCTTCTTGGCCAAGTGCTTGCGCAGCGCGTCGGTAAAGGTAACTTCCACCTTCTTCTCGGCGAGCTGCTGCTCGAGCTGCAGCAGGAACTTGTCCACCACGCGCAGGATGATCTGCTCATCCAGCGGCTTGAAGCTCACGATGGCATCCAGGCGGTTGCGGAACTCGGGCGTGAACAGGCGCTTGATGTCGCCCATCTCGTCGCCCGCCTGGCGCGGATTCGTGAAGCCGATAGCGGCCTTGTTCATGGTCTCGGCGCCCGCGTTCGTCGTCATGATGATGATGACGTTGCGGAAGTCGGCCTTGCGCCCGTTGTTGTCCGTCAACGTGCCGTGGTCCATGACCTGCAGCAGCACGTTGAAGATGTCCGGGTGTGCCTTCTCGATTTCGTCGAGCAGCAGCACGGCGTGCGGCTTCTTGGTGATGGCCTCGGTCAGCAAACCACCCTGGTCGAAGCCCACGTAGCCCGGAGGCGCACCGATCAGACGGCTCACGGCGTGGCGCTCCATGTACTCCGACATGTCGAAGCGGATCAGGTCCACACCCATGATGTAGGCGAGCTGCTTGGCGGCCTCTGTCTTGCCCACGCCTGTGGGGCCCGAGAACAGGAAGGAGCCGATCGGCTTGTCCGCCTTGCCCAGTCCCGAGCGTGCCATCTTGACGGCGGCGGCGAGCACCTCCAGCGCCTTGTCCTGGCCGAAGACCACGCTCTTGAGGTCGCGCTCAAGCGTCTGCAGCTTGCCGCGGTCGTCATTGGACACGTTGGCAGGCGGGATGCGGGCGATCTTTGCCACGATCTCTTCGATCTCGGCCTTGCCGATGGTCTTCTTGCGCTTGGACGGCGTGAGGATGCGCTGCGCTGCGCCAGCCTCGTCGATCACGTCGATGGCCTTGTCGGGCAGGTGGCGGTCATTGATGTACTTGGCACTCAGCTCGGCCGCGGCCTGCAAGGCGGCGGCGGCGTACTTCACGCTGTGGTGCTCCTCGAAGCGGCTCTTGAGTCCCTTGAGGATGTCGATGGTCTCCTGTACCGTTGGCTCGACTACGTCCACCTTCTGGAAGCGCCGCGACAGCGCCGCGTCCTTTTCGAAAATGCCGCGGTATTCGGTGAAGGTAGTCGCGCCGATGCACTTGAGCTGCCCGCTGGACAGCGCAGGCTTCAGCAGGTTGGACGCATCCAGTGTCCCGCCCGACGCCGCGCCCGCACCGATCAGCGTGTGGATCTCGTCGATGAACAGGATGGCGTTGGGCTTGTCTTTCAGGCTCTTCAAGACGCCCTTGAGGCGCTGCTCGAAGTCGCCGCGGTATTTGGTGCCCGCCAGCAGCGCGCCCATGTCCAGCGAATACACCGTGGCCTCGGCCAGGATCTCGGGCACGTCATTCTGCGTGATGCGCCAGGCCAGGCCCTCGGCAATCGCGGTCTTGCCCACGCCGGCCTCACCCACCAGCAGCGGGTTGTTCTTGCGGCGGCGGCACAGGATCTGGATGGTGCGCTCGACCTCGTAGTTGCGGCCGATCAGGGGGTCGATCTTGCCGTCCTTGGCCGCCTGGTTCAAGTTCTGGGTGTATTGCTCCAGGGGCGACGCTTTTTCACTGCGCTCGCCTTGCGCGCCCTCTTCCCCGTCGGCCTGGCCCTCGGCCTTGGCGGGCTCCGGCGGCTCGCCCTTCTTGATGCCGTGGGCGATGTAGTTCACCACGTCCAGGCGCGTCACGCCCTGCTGGTGCAGGTAGTACACGGCATGGGAGTCCTTTTCGCCGAAGATGGCCACAAGCACGTTGGCGCCCGTGACCTCCTTCTTGCCGTTGCCCGTGGACTGCACGTGCATGATGGCGCGTTGAATCACCCGCTGGAAGCCCAGCGTGGGTTGTGTGTCCACCTCGTCGGTACCGGCGACCTGCGGGGTGTTGTCCTTGATGAAGTTGGTCAGCGATGCGCGCAGATCGTCGATGTTGGCAGCGCATGAACGCAGCACCTCGGCCGCGCTGGGGTTATCGAGCAGTGCCAGCAGCAGGTGTTCCACGGTGATGAACTCGTGGCGTTGCTGGCGGGCCTCGACAAAGGCCATGTGCAAGCTGACTTCCAGTTCCTGGGCAATCATGTGAGAACTCCTTTGTGCTTGCGTGTTAGGGATGACTGTAGATCGGGAGCAATGCCCCCTTATTCAACGGGCTCACTCAAACATTGCAGGGGGTGGCCCGCTTTGTGCGCCGCTTCCAGCACCTGGTCCACCTTGGTAGCGGCGACATCGCGCGTATACACGCCGCACACGCCTTTGCCGTCCAGATGGATCTTCAGCATGATCTGCGTGGCGGCCTCGCGGTCCTTGTTGAAGAACTCCTGCAACACGACGACGACGAACTCCATGGGGGTGTAGTCATCGTTGAGCATGACCACCTGGTACATCTGGGGCGGCTGGGTCTTCTGTGTACGCCGCTCCAGCACGACCGAACCACCCTCGTCCCAGGACGGAGGGGTGGGAGCCGGCACCGGCGCGGGGATTGGGGAGGTGGTTGCCATGAATTTCATTCTAGCGAGGCCGATGCGGCACCTGAGCAGACCGCACATGGTGCCGCGCGGGCTTTTTTCAAGCGCTGATCACAGCCCTACTCATAGACCACATTCACAGCACCGCTGCCCGCCTGAGCGCTCCACGCGGCCAGCGCGGCATCGCTGGGAAAGAACCGGCTGGCCTCTCCCAACTGCACCTCGGCCGTGGCCGCGCCGGCCCCCGCTGTGCAGCGCAACTGCATGCGCACGCGCAGGCCATGGGCAAGCACCTCGCCGTGTTCTGTCTCCTCCCGTTGCGGAGGATAGTCACGCACCAGCGCCCCGATGTCTGGCAATTGCTGCCCCAGGCACACCTGCAGATAGCGCCCATAGCGTGCCCGCGCACCCGCCAAATCCCAGACCTGCTGCACCTTCATGCGCAGGCCTCCGCTGAAGTGGTCCAACTGCAGCCGACCACTCACCACTACGAATTCATCGTCCTTGAGCAGGCCGGCGTTCGCATTGATCAGCCCTTCGTCGGCAGAAGCCTCGATGACGCCCGACTTGTCGTCCAGCTTGAACAACGCCAGCCTGCCGCGCTGCCCGTTGATGACGCGGTAGTCGCTCACGATGCCGGCGACCACCTGCGTCTCGCGGCTGTCTACCAGGTCGTCGATAGCGGTGCGCACGAAGCGGCGCACTTCCTGGTGCACTTCGTCGAACAAGTGGCCCGAGAGGTAGAAGCCCACCGCGGTCTTCTCCTGCATCAGCCGTTCCTTGATGCCCCAGGGCATCACATCCACCAGATCAGGCTCCTGCGTGCTGGAGCCGATGGCGTCATCGCCCATCATGTCGAACAGCCCGCCTTGGTTGGCGTTGGCGATCTGCGCATTGGCAAACTCGAACGCCCGATCGAGGGATGCCACGAGCGCGGCACGGTTGAGCTGCAGGGCATCGAAGGCGCCCGCCTTGATGAGCGCCTCCACCGTGCGCTTGTTGACGCGCGTGCGGTCCACGCGTACGCAAAAGTCAAACAAGCTCTTGAAAGGCCCCCGGGTTGCGCCCTGTGGGCCCACGCCCTGCCCTTCGCGTGCGGCGATGATGGCCTCGATCGCCTGCTGTCCCGTGCCCTTGACGGCGCCCAGGCCATAGCGGATGACCTTGTCCGTCACCGGCTCGAAGCGGTAATTGCCGCGGTTGATGTCCGGCGGCTCGAAGGTCATGCCGAAATGTTTGACCGCGTCTTCATAGAGCACCTTGAGCTTGTCGGTGTCGTCCATTTCCACGGTCATATTGGCGCAGTAAAACTCCGCCGTGTAGTGCACCTTGAGCCACCCGGTGTGGTAGGCCAGCAGCGAATAGGCGGCCGCGTGCGACTTGTTGAAGCCGTAACCCGCAAACTTTTCCATCAGGTCGAAGACCTCGTCGGCCTTGTCCTGACTGATACCCTTTTCGGCTGCACCCTTGCGGAAGATGGCACGGTGCTCGGCCATTTCCTCGGCCTTTTTCTTGCCCATGGCGCGGCGCAGCATGTCGGCGCCGCCGAGCGAGTAACCACCCAGCACCTGCGCCGTCTGCATCACCTGCTCCTGGTAGACCATGATGCCGTAGGTCTCGGCCAGCACGGGCTCCACCAGCGGATGCGGGTACTCCACCACCTCCTTGCCGTGCTTGCGGTTCACGAAGCTGGGAATCAGGTCCATGGGGCCGGGCCGGTACAGGGCATTCAAGGCGATCAGGTCTTCCAGCCTGCTTGGGCGCGCTTCCTTGAGCATGCCTTGCATGCCCCGGCTTTCAAACTGGAACACGGCTTCTGTCTTGCCGTCCGAGAACAGTTTGTAGGTCGCAGCATCGTCCAGGGGAATGTTCTCGAACGCGAAGTTTTCCTGCCCTTTGTGGCGCTGCATGATGAACTCACGCGCGATTTCCAGGATGGTCAGCGTCGCCAAGCCCAGGAAGTCGAATTTCACCAGGCCGATGGCCTCCACGTCGTCCTTGTCGTACTGGCTCACCGCCGATTCGCTGCCTGGCTGCTGGTACAGCGGGCAGAAATCGGTCAGCTTGCCCGGCGCGATCAGCACGCCGCCGGCGTGCATGCCAATATTGCGCGTCATCCCTTCGAGCTTTTGCGCCATCTCGATGATGGTGCGCACGTCCTCCTCCTTGCGCACGCGCTCGTACAGGATGGGTTCCAACTCCAGGGCGTAGTTGTTCTTGTCCCCTTCCTTCTTGGGCTCTGGCGGGTAGGCCAGCGTATAGGTCTGGCCGGGTTTGCCGGGCACCAGCTTCGAGATACCGTCACAGAACGTGTAGCTCATATCCATCACCCGCCCCACGTCGCGGATGGCAGCCTTGGCCGCCATCGTGCCGAACGTGGCGATCTGGCTCACGGCCTCCTTGCCGTACTTGTCCTTCACATAGTCGATCACGCGGTCGCGGTTGGCCTGGCAAAAATCGATGTCGAAGTCGGGCATGGACACCCGCTCGGGGTTCAGGAAGCGCTCGAACAGCAGGTTGTATTGCAGCGGATCCAGATCCGTGATCTTGAGCGCATAGGCCACGAGCGAGCCCGCACCCGAGCCGCGCCCGGGGCCCACCGGGCAGCCGTTCTTCTTGGCCCACTGGATGAAGTCACCCACGATGAGGAAGTAGCCTGGAAAGCCCATCTTCAGGATCGTGCCCAGTTCAAACTCCAGCCGCTCCTGGTAGCGGGGGCGCTGGCGGTCGCGCTCGGCGGTATCCGGGTACAGGTGCAGCAGCCGCTCCTCCAGGCCCTCGTGGGACGCGTGGCGGAAGTACTGCTCCATCGTCATCCCACCCGGAATGGGGAAGTTCGGCAGTTGCGGCTTGCCCAGCACCAGCGACACATTGCAGCGCTTGGCCACCTCCACGGTGTTGGCGAGGGCGCTGGGTACGTCGGCGAACAGCGCTTCCATCTCGGAACTGCTCTTGAAATACTGCTCGCGCGTGAAACGGCGCACGCGCCGCGGATTCGCCAAGATCTCGCCCTCGGCAATGCACACGCGCGCCTCGTGCGCCTCGTAATCGTCCGGCGTTGCGAACTGCACCGGGTGGGTGGCTACCACCGGCAGGGCCAGGCGCGCGGCAAGCTGCACCGCGGCGGTGACATGGGCTTCGTCGTCAGGTCGTCCGGCGCGCTGGACCTCCAGGTAGAAGCGGTGCGGGAAAATGCCCGCCAGACGCAGCGCCAGCTGCGCAGCTCCGGCGTCATCGCCCTTCATGAGCGCCTGCCCCACGGGACCGGCCTGTGCTCCAGCGAGGGCAATCAGGCCGTCGCCCAATTCCTGCAGCCACTGCCAGGTGCACAGCGCCTGGTTCTTGACGATGTTGCGCGTCCACGCGCGGGCCAGCAGTTCGGAGAGGTTCAGATACCCGGTGCGGTTCTGCACCAGCAGCACCATGCGCGAGGGTGCGCCTGCCGCTTCGCCCTCCAGGTAGATTTCGGCGCCCAGGATGGGCTTGACGCCCTTGCCCCGGCCTTCCTTGTAGAACTTGATCGCGCCGAACAGGTTGTTCAGGTCCGTGATCGCCAGGGCGGGCTGGCCGTCTTTCGCCGCCGCCTTGACGACCTCGTCGATACGGGTGGTTCCGTCCACGACGGAAAATTCAGTGTGCAAGCGCAAGTGGACAAACATGCGGCATTGTAGGAACGCGGGCATGTCCCATGCTTGCTCAGGGCCCCGCGCGCAGCATCCTTACAATGGTGCCATGCGGCAGTTCCATGAAGGTGCCGCCGTCGTCGCATACCCTTAATCCAAGAGCTGCCGCCATGCCGCGTTTTCCCCTGCCTTTGATTTCTGCCCTGCTCGCCGCCGGCCTGCTGGCTGCCTGCTCCAGCACGCCTGAAGACAAGACCGCTGGCTGGAGCACCGACAAGATTTATTCGGAAGCACGCGACGAGCTCAATGGCGGCTCTTACGACAAAGCCGTGCCGCTGCTGGAAAAGCTGGAAGGACGCGCCGCCGGCACGCCGTTGGCACAACAGGCCCAGTTGGAAAAGGCCTACGCGCAATACAAGGGCGGCGAGAAGGCACAGGCTATTGCCACGCTGGACCGTTTCATGAAACTGCACCCCGCCAGCCCAGCGTACGACTATGCGCTGTACCTCAAAGGCTTGGTGAACTTCAACGACAACCTGGGCCTGTTCTCGTGGCTCTCGCGCCAGGACCTGTCGGAGCGCGACCAGAAGGCCGCCAAGGACTCGTTCGAGTCCTTCCGCGAACTGGTGACCCGCTTCCCCGAGTCGCGCTACACGCCCGACGCGCGCCAGCGCATGACCTACATCGTCAACTCGCTGGCGCAGTACGAGGTACACGTGGCGCGCTACTACTATGAACGCGGCGCATACGTGGCCGCCGTGAGTCGCGCGCAGAGTGCCATTGCCGACTACAAGGACGTTCCGGCGACGGAAGAAGCTCTGTACATCCTGGTTCGATCGTACGACGCACTGGGGCTCACGCAACTGCGTGACGACACCCGCCGCGTGATGGATGCGTCCTATCCTCAGAGCAGCCTGCCGCAGACGGGATTCAAGGCGAAGGCGAACCCCTGGTGGAAGTTCTGGTAAGGGCATCCAGCGCCGCGCCGAACTCTTCCTGCGTATGCAGCCTCCGCATGGGGGGCAATGCCCGCAGCAGAGGCTTGCCATAGCCCTTGTGCAACAGACGTGTGTCGGCGATGACCAGTATGCCGTGGTCGTTCTCGTTGCGGATCATCCGGCCGGCCCCCTGCTTGAGCGCCACTGCCGCCGATGGCAGGGCGTGTCTGCGGAACACGTTGCCACCCTGGTCCGCCAGCCGCCGTGCCTGCGCCTGCTCCCACGGGTCACCCGGAGCGGGGAATGGCAGCTTGTCGATCACCACCATCTGCAGGGCCTCGCCCGGGACGTCGATCCCCTCCCAGAACGACGCCGCCCCCACGAGCACATGGCCCGCCGGCCGGCCGCTCGCGTCAAGCTGGGCACGAAAGCGCTCCACCATGCGCGACCGTGAGGCATGTCCCTGCACCAGCACCTCGATGCCGCCGCCGGGCGCGAACCGGCGGCATAGCTCATCCGCGATCACCGCAAGCGCCCGCAGACTGGTGGTCAACACCAGCGTATGCCCGCCAAGCCGTGCTACGGCATCACCCACCCAGCGCGCAAGCTGAACGCTGTGCCCCGCGTCGGAAGGCAGCGGGAGTGCGGGTGGCACATACAGCGCCGCCTGCCGCGCGTAGTCGAAGGGGCTAGGCACCTGCAGGGTACGAGCGCCCTCCAATCCACAGGCATCGGTAAACCAGCGCAGGTCCTTGCCATCGCCCAGCGTGGCAGAGGTATAGATCCACGAACGCGGTGCGGACGCGGCAGGCGGTTCGTCGCTCTCGTCCCAGGCGCCCTCCGTGGGGGGCTTTCCCTTCCACAGCGTGCGCAGGGCGCCGGCCACATCCAGGGGCGTTTCCACCATGCGCAACGCACCTGCAGATTCAACCCAGCGCACCGTGCCAGCACCCGCGTCGGAACAGAAATGCAGTACACGCTCCAGCAACGCGACCGTCCGGCTGTGCAGGTGGGCCAGATCGGGAGCGTGCTGCGCCACGCCGTCCAGTGCGGCCAGCACCGCGCGGAGTGCCGCCACCGCCCCCTCCAGCGCACCGTCCCAGGCTGACGCATCCAAGGCCTCGGGCGTGACGCCCGTCCAGGCGATGCGGGAGCCGGCTGCATCGGCATCTTCGCCCGGAGCGACCGCCAGACGCAGCGCGTGCGCGCACTGGCGCAGGTGCTGGAGCAACCCCTGCCAATCCGCAGCGCCGCGCGCATGCCGCGCCCCAGCCGCCACCACATCCTGCCCAAGTTGCAGCAGCTGGCTGGTGCTGACATGCGTGCCCAGGAACTGGGCCGCGGTCTCGGCCAACCGATGGGCTTCATCGAACACAACGACCCCGGTGTCCGGTAGCAGTTGCGCGGCCCCCGCCCCCTGCGCACCGAGGTCCGCAAAGAAAAGGTGGTGGTTGATGATGAGCACATCCGCCGCCTGCGCGTCGTGCCGTGCCCGGTAGACATGGCATTGGCGCAACCGCGGGCACCCGGAACCCAGGCAGTTGTCCACCGTCGAAGTGACCTGCCTCCAGGCGGCTGAGTATTCATCCAAACCGGGGACCTCCGCCAGGTCTCCTCTGCGCGTGGACTGGGCCCATCGCTCAACACACGCCAGATCGTGGGCGACTGCTTCGTCATGCCCCTCCCCGTTGCGACGCGCCTGCTCCAGTCGGTAAAGGCAAAGGTAATTGGCCCGGCCTTTGAGGGCCGCTACGCGTAGCGGGAGCGCCAGCGCCTGCTGCAGCAGCGGCAGGTCGCGCGTCAACAGTTGGTCCTGCAGTGTCTTGGTGGCCGTGGAAATGAGCACACGCTCGCCGCTCAGCAGTGCGGGAACCAAATAGGCAAAGGTCTTTCCAATCCCCGTTCCCGCTTCCACCACCAGTGACTCCCGGGCGTTGATGGCCTGCGCCACTGCGAGGGCCATGGCCGCCTGCCCCGGGCGGGAACGCAGATCAGGCCGCACACGCGCCAGGGGTCCGTCGGGCGCAAACACCGGGAGGACGAGATCGCTCAAGGACATGCGCCGTGGGCCAAAAGAAGTGTCAGAAAGGAATGGCCCTGCACCGGCCGTGATGCTCTAAAAACACAAGCAGACGCACCAGCGATGACAAGGCCCGGGAGTTGATCATAATAGGCGGCTCCCCCCGCTTTCGCGACTGCGAGGCGGCCTTTCGTCCTCCGCTCCAATCCCATGACCAAAGCGTTCCGCCTCATTGCGTCGACCGGCATCCACAAGGGTGACCGCGAGTACCAGCAAGACCAGGTCGCCCTGCTGTCGCACCCGCGTTTCAATGGATGCGTGCTGGGCGTGGTGGCCGATGGCATGGGTGGCCGCAGCGGAGGGCGCAAGGCGTCCGACCAGGTGATGCTTACCGCGCGCCAGTTGTTTGAACGCTATTCGCCAGAAACGGACGACGCCGCCGCCCTGCTCAAGCACATCGTAGAGGAGGCGCACATCGTGATCCGCCTCACCGCGATTTCCGCGGAACAGGAGCCACACAGCACCATCGCGGCATTCGTAATCAACCCACGCGGCGATTGCCACTGGGCCCACGCAGGGGACTCGCGCATCTACCACTTCCAGGGGGGGCGGCTGGTGTTCCGCACCAGCGACCACTCGTATGTGCAGGCGCTCGTGGACCGTGGCGAGATCACGGAAGCCGAGGCCAACACCCACCCCCACTCCAACATCCTCGTCGGCTGTCTGGGCACCGAGAGCGACCCTCCCATCACCACCCACCTGATTCCGCAGATGCAGCCGGGCGACGTGCTGCTGGCCTGCAGCGACGGCGTGTGGCACTACTTCTCACCTGCGGAACTGGCGTCGGTCCTGGATTCGCTGACGCCGCGCGAGGCCACCGAGTTCCTCATCGACAAGGCGCGTTCGCGCGCACGCGGGGGCGGCGACAACCTGTCGCTCGCCATCGTGAAGATCGAAACGCTGGTAGAGGAAAAGAAGCCTCCACGCTTGGCGCAACTCACACCCACCACGTAAAACGCGCGTGGAAGACGGCCCCGCATGGGCCGTGGCGTGTCCACCGCGCCCTAAAGGGCACTCAACGGTCGCTGCTCGCGTCCGGCGGCGGCAATGCCGGCGACGGCTTGCGGCCGGCCGCCTCGGCTTGCTGGCGCTCAAGGCGTTCGCGGCGCTCACGCGCTTTCTGCTGCTTGGCCTCGTAGCGGGCGCGGGAATCCTGGATGCGCTGGGGCTGCGTTTGCTCACGGCGTTGCACATCGGCCAAATGCTCGGCTGCGCGGCGGCTCTGCTGCTGCGCACGGTCGCGCGCCTCCTGCTCGCGGGGCTTCTGCGGCGCGTTGCGGGGCGCCACCCGCATCGGGGCGGGACGCTCCCCGGCTTCCAGTTTCTGGCGTTGCTCCTGCTTGCGCTCCTCGATTGCTTGCAGGCGTTGCCCCGCCTTCTCCCGGCGCTCCGCATCGTTGATCTGCACTTCCTGGCGGTGCAGCACGTTGTCGGCCTCACGTGCCTGTATACGCACCCTGCGCAGGCAATCCTCCACGGCAAATTGCTGGTAGCAAGCCGCCTCGCCGCGCTCACGCTGCGCCTCGATCTCCCGGCGCTGCGCCTGGATGTGCTCACGCTGGGTCTGGCGCTGCCGCTGCGCCTGCGCTGCATCGGTCACAGGAGCGTCGGCAGCCCACGCCGCCAGGGGAGGCAGCGCTGCCCCACCCATGCACAGGAGGGCTGCGGCAAGAAAGCGGGAAGGCAGTGCAGGCATCAGGTCAGTCCGGTATCGACGACGCGCCGCTCAAGCGCCAGGAATTCCTTGGATTGCATCTCGTTGATGCGCGAAATGGTGCGTGGAAACTCATGCGCCAGGGGGCCTTCCGTATAGAGCTGCTCGGGCGGCACGGCGGCGGAGACGACGAGTTTCACCCGCCTATCGTAGAGCACGTCCACCAGCCAGGTAAACCGGCGCGCGGGCGACGCCATGCTGACAGGCATGTAGGGCACGTTGGACAGCAGCACCGTGTGGAACTGCGAGGCGATTTCCAGATAGTCGTTCTGCGACCGGGGGCCCATGCACAGCTCGCGGAAGTCGAACCACACCACGCCGCCCGCACGGCGGATGGCCTTGATCTCGCGCGCCTCGATGTGCAGCACCGGGTCTTCGTCACGCACTTCGGCCAGCTGCTGGAAGGCGTGCTGCATGGCCGCGTCCGCCGCGGGGCCCAGGGGCGTGTGGTAGAGCTCGACCAGCTCCAGCGCACGGCGCCGATAGTCCGTGCCGTTGTCCACGTTCACCACTTCCATGCGCTCGTTGAGCAGGTCGATGGCGGGCAGGATGCGGTCGCGGTGCAGGCCGCCGGGGTACAGTTCGTCGGGCTTGAAGTTGGAAGTGGTGACAAAGCCCACGTCGTTGTCGAACAGCGCCGCCAGCAGGCGGTGCAGGATCATCGCGTCAGTGATGTCCGCGACGTGGAACTCGTCAAAACAAATCAGCTTATAGCGCTTGGCGATGCGCGCACCCAGCACATCCAGGGGGTTCTGCGTCCCCTGCAGGCCAGCCAGTTCACGGTGCACTTCGCGCATGAATTCGTGAAAGTGCAGACGCACCTTGCGCTTGATGGGTACGGCGTTGAAGAAGCAGTCCATGAGGAAGCTCTTGCCCCGCCCCACACCGCCGTACATGTACACGCCACGCGGCACCTGGGGCCGGTTGATGAGCTTCTTCAGCGTGTTGGAGCGGCGCTGCTTGTACGCTCCCCATTCCTGGGCACAACGCTCCAGCGCATCCACGGCCCGCAACTGGGCCGGATCGCTCTTGAAGCCCTTGGCGGCCAGCTCGGCCTCGTACGCCTGCCTGACGTTCACCCGCATGTTATCCCTATGCTTCAAAAACAATAGCTGCCAGCGCTTGTCACACAAGCGCTGGCAGCTATTTTTGCCTCAAATTATCAGAAATTGAGGGTGCGCTTGTCCACGGCCAGCGCCGCTTCCTTAGTGGCTTCGGACAGCGAGGGGTGGGCATGGCAGATGCGCGCAATGTCTTCGCTCGATGCCTTGAACTCCATGGCGACCACGGCTTCGGCGATCAGTTCGGAAGCCATCGGACCGACGATGTGCACGCCCAGGATTTCGTCCGTGGCGGCGTCGGCCAGGAACTTCACCATGCCGGTGGTGTCGCCCAGTGCGCGCGCTCGGCCATTGGCCAGGAACGGGAAGGTGCCCGCCTTGTACTTCACGCCGTCGGCCTTGAGCTGCTGCTCGGTGCGTCCGACCCAGGCGATCTCGGGGCTGGTGTAGATGACCCAGGGGATGGTGTTGAAGTTGACATGGCCGTGCTGGCCAGCCATGCGCTCGGCCACGGCCACGCCCTCTTCCTCGGCCTTGTGCGCCAGCATGGGGCCGCGCACCACGTCGCCCACCGCCCACACGCCGGGCAGGTTGGTCTTGCACTCGCCATCAACCACAACGGCGCCGCGCTCATCCAGCTTCAGGCCCACCCCTTCGGCGTTCAGGCCGGTGGTGTTGGGCACGCGGCCGATGGAGACGATCAGCTTGTCCACTTCCAACACCTGGGCCTCGCCCTTGGCGGTGGTGTAGGCGATGCTCACGCCCTTCTTGCCAGCCTTGACTTCGCCAATCTTCACGCCCAGCTCGATCTTCAGGCCTTGCTTGTCGAAGGCCTTTTTGGCCTCCTTGGCGATCTGCTCGTCCACCGCGCCCAGGAACGTGGGCTGGCCTTCCAGAATGGTCACGTCGGCACCCAGGCGGCGCCACACGCTGCCCATTTCCAGGCCGATCACGCCGGAGCCGATCACGCCCAGCTTCTTCGGCACGCTGCCGATGGCGAGCGCGCCGTCGTTGGACAGGATCTGCTCTTCGTCGAAGGCCGCACCGGGCAGCGCACGTGCGTTGGATCCGGTGGCCACGATGACCTGCTTGGCGGTCAGCGTTTCTTCGGCCTTGCCGGTGACCTTGATTTCATAGCCCCCGTCCACCGCCTTCACGAAGGAGCCGCGGCCGTGGAAGAAGGTCACCTTGTTCTTCTTGAACAGGTACAGGATGCCGTCGTTGTTCTGCTTCACGACGTTGTCCTTACGGGCAATCATCTTGGCCACGTCCATCTTCACGCCCGTGGCGGTGATGCCGTGGTCGGCAAAGTGCAGGTTGGCATGTTCGAAATGCTCGGACGACTGCAGCAGCGCCTTGGAGGGAATGCAGCCCACGTTGGTGCAGGTACCGCCGGGTGCGGCGCCGCCAGCGGCGTTCTTCCACTCGTCGATACAGGCCACATTCATGCCCAACTGGGCGGCGCGGATGGCGGCGATGTAGCCGCCAGGGCCTGCGCCGATCACGATGACGTCAAATTGCTTGCTCATGGTTCAAAAACAGTATCTGGTAATGAGAAAAAACCCACCGCTGGACCGGGCCGGGGGTGGGTTTTCGTATGCGTCGAACCCTGTGGGAATTACAGGTCGAACAACAGGCGCGATGGGTCTTCCAGCGCATCCTTCATGGCTACGAGGCCCAGAACGGCTTCGCGGCCGTCGATGATGCGGTGGTCATAAGACATGGCCAGGTAGTTCATCGGGCGCACTACGACCTGGCCGTTTTCGACCACGGCGCGGTCCTTGGTGGCGTGCACGCCCAGGATGGCCGACTGCGGCGGGTTGATGATGGGGGTGGACATCATCGAGCCGAAGGTGCCGCCGTTGGAGATGGAGAACGTGCCACCGGTCATCTCTTCGATGCCCAGCTTGCCGTCGGCCGCCTTCTTGCCGAATTCGGCGATCTTCTTTTCGATGTCGGCAAAGCTCATCTGGTCTGCGTTGCGCAGGATGGGCACCACCAGGCCGCGCGGCGAGCCCACGGCGATACCGATGTCGAAGTAGCCGTGGTAGACGATGTCGTTGCCGTCCACCGAGGCGTTGAGCACCGGGTACTTCTTGAGGGCATGCACCGCTGCCTTCACGAAGAAGGACATGAAGCCCAGCTTCACACCGTGCTCCTTGGTGAATGCGTCCTGGAACTTCTTGCGCAGGTCCATCACCGGCGCCATGTTCACTTCGTTGAACGTGGTGAGGATGGCGTTGGTGGACTGCGATTGCAGCAGACGCTCGGCCACGCGGGCACGCAAGCGGCTCATGGGCACGCGCTGCTCGGGGCGCTCGCCCAGATCAGCAGCGGACGACGGGGCTGCTACCTGGGGCAGCGCCTTGGTGGGCACGCCGGTGGGGATCACGGCGGCCGTCGACTTCACGCCGCCTGCCACTGCGGCCAGCACATCGCCCTTGGTCACGCGTCCGTCCTTGCCGGAGCCCGTCACATCGCCGACCGACAGGTTGTTGTCGGCCAGCAGCTTGGCGGCGGCCGGCATGGCCACGTCGCCCTTGCTGCCACCAGCAGCGGCAGGCGCAGCGGCCGCCGGGGCAGATGCCGCTGCGGGCGCCGGTGCAGCGGCAGCAGCTGCCGGCGCGGCCGCGCCGGCCTTGCCCTCGGTGTCGATCTTGGCGATGACCTGGTCGGAGGCCACGGTGCCGCCGTCGGCGACCACGATCTCGGCCATCACGCCGGCGGCCGGTGCGGGCACTTCCAGCACCACCTTGTCGGTCTCGATTTCGATCAGGATTTCATCGATTGCCACGGCCTCGCCGGGCTTCTTCTTCCACTGCAGCAGGGTGGCTTCGGCCACGGACTCGGACAGCTGGGGGACTTTGACTTCTACGATAGCCATTTGATTCTTTCCAAAGAGGGTTCTGTACTGAAGGTGTGGGTTTGCGGCCTTACTTGGTCAGGACAAAACCCTTGAGCTTGGCGAAAGCGGCTTCCACCAGGGCCTTTTGCTGCTCCTGGTGCAGATGGGCGTAACCCACTGCGGGGGAGGCAGATGCGGCGCGGCCGGCATAGCCCAGCTTCTGGCCATCGAGCATGTTCTCGTGGATGTTGTGCTGGATGAAGAACCAGGCGCCCTGGTTCTGCGGTTCGTCCTGGCACCACACGATGTCGGTGGCATTCGGGTACTTCTTGAGCTCGGCGGCGAAGGCCTTGTGCGGGAACGGGTAGAGCTGCTCGACGCGGATGATGGCCACGTCGGTAGCTTCCTTCTCCACGCGCTTCTTCACGAGGTCGTAGTAGACCTTGCCCGAGCAGGCGATCACGCGCTTGACCTTGTCGGCCTTCTTGGCGATCGCTTCGTCCTGCTCCGAGATGACGGTCTGGAAACCGCCCTTGGTGAACTCGGACAGCGGCGACGTGGCGTCCTTGTTACGCAGCAGCGACTTCGGCGTCATGATGACCAGGGGCTTGCGCAGGTTGCGCACCATCTGGCGGCGCAGCACATGGAAGATCTGGCTCGCCGTGGTGGGCTGCACGATCTGCATGTTGGTGTCAGCGGCCAGCTGCATGAAGCGCTCCAGGCGGGCCGAGCTGTGCTCTGGGCCCTGGCCTTCGTAGCCGTGCGGCAGCATCAGCGTGATGCCGTTCACGCGGCCCCACTTCACTTCGCCCGATGCGATGAACTGGTCGATCACCACCTGTGCGCCGTTGGCGAAGTCGCCAAACTGCGCTTCCCAGACCACCAGCGTGTTGGGGTCGTTGGAGGCGTAGCCGTACTCGAAGGCCAGAACGGCCTCCTCGGACAGGATGGAGTCGATCACCGTGAACGGCGCCTGGTTCTCGGCCACGTTCTGCAGCGGGATGTAGGTGCCTTCGTCCCACTTCTCACGCTTTTGGTCATGAATCACGGCGTGGCGGTGCGTGAACGTGCCGCGGCCGCTGTCCTCGCCCGACAGGCGCACCGGGTAGCCCGAGGCCACCAGCGATGCGAAGGCCATGTGCTCGCCCATGCCCCAGTCCACGTTGATCTCGCCACGGCCCATGGCGGCGCGGTCGTCCAGCACCTTCTTGACCAGCTGGTGCGGCGTCACCGTCGGGGGTATGGTGGTGATGCGCTCGGCCAGGCGCTTCCACTCGGCCAGCGGAATGGCGGTGTCGCCGGCGTCGGTCCAGCTCTTGCCCAGGAAGGGGCTCCAGTCCACGGCGTACTTGCTCTTGAAGTTGGTGAGCACCGGATCGACCGTGTGCTTGCCCTCCTCCAGCGCGGCGCGATAGGCCTTGGCCATGTCGTCGCCCAGCGTCTCGCCCAGACCCTGAGCCGCCAGCTTGTCGGCGTAGAGCTTGCGCGTGCCCGGGTGCTGGGAGATCTTCTTGTACATCAGCGGCTGCGTCAGCGCCGGCGTGTCCTGCTCGTTGTGGCCGAGCTTGCGGTAGCACACGATGTCCACCACCACGTCCTTGGAGAATTCCATGCGGAACTCCAGCGCCAGCTGCACCGCCAGGCACACGGCTTCCGGATCGTCGCCGTTCACGTGCAGCACGGGCGACTCGATCATCTTCACGATATCGGTGCAGTACAGCGTGGAGCGCAGGTCGCGCGGGTCGGAGGTGGTGAAGCCGATCTGGTTGTTGATGACCAGGTGCACCGTGCCGCCCGTGGTGTAGCCGCGGGTTTCCGACAGCGCCAGGGTTTCCTGGTTCACGCCCTGGCCGGCGAAGGCCGCATCGCCGTGCACCAGCACGGGCAGCACCTGCTTGCCCGCGTGGTCGCCGCGGCGGTCCATGCGCGAGCGCACCGAGCCCTCGACCACGGGGTTCACGATTTCCAGGTGCGAGGGGTTGAAGGCCAGCGACAGATGCACCGGGCCGCCGGTCGTGGAGACGTCGGAGGAAAAGCCCTGGTGGTACTTCACGTCACCGGCGGGCAGGTCCTCGGGGGCGGTGTGCTCGAACTCGGCGAACAGGTCCTTGGGCATCTTGCCCAGGGTGTTGACCAGCACGTTCAGGCGGCCGCGGTGGGCCATGCCGATCACCACTTCCTGCACGCCCTTCGCGCCTGCGGAGTTGATCAACTCGTCCATGGCGGCAATGAAGGACTCGCCCCCCTCGAGCGAGAAGCGCTTCTGGCCCACGTACTTGGTGTGCAGGTAGCGTTCCAGGCCTTCGGCGGCCGTCAGGCGCTCCAGGATGCGCTTCTTCTTGTCGGCAGAGAAGTTGGGCTTGCTGCGGATGCTTTCCAGCTTTTGCTGCCACCAGCGCTTTTGCACCTGGTCGGTGGCGTACATGTACTCCACGCCGATGGTGCCGCAGTAGGTCTCGCGCAGCGCGTTCAGCAGCTCGCGCAGGGGCATCTTGTCCTTGCCGAAGAAGGTGTTGCTCGCGTCGAACACCGTTTCCTGGTCGGCATCGCTGAAGCCGTAGAACGAAGGCTCCAGTTCGGGAATCTGGGGGCGCTCGGTGCGCTTGAGGGGGTCCAGGTCGGCCCAGCGCTGGCCCACGTTGCGGTACGCGGCGATCAGTTGCTGGACGGCGGTGCGCTTGCGGCCCATCTCGGCGTCGGCGCTGGCCACCACGACCTTGGTGCCGCCGGCCTTGGCGCGCTCGGCAAAGGCGTTGATAACGGGCAGGTGGGGAACGTCCTTGGCATTGCTGCCGTCTACCGCGGGCACATGTTGCAGTGCGTCAAAGTATTCGCGCCAGGAGTCTGGCACGCTGCCAGGGTTGGCAAGGTAGTTCTCATACATCTCTTCGACGTAGGGCGCGTTGCCGCCGAAAAGATAGGTGTTGCCTTGGTAGGCTTGGTAGACGGATGTCGGATCGCTCATATTCCGCTGACCTCCACTTCCCTGAAGGAAGCGTTAGCTGGTTAACAAACCTTCCGCGTCACGGCTGAACCGGTTGGCGGATGCGACTGTGGCAGGGGAAGGGCCTCGTTTGCGGCCGCTATTGTGCCATTGAACGCCTGCGCGCGCGGCGAGCGGTGTATCAAGACAGGCGTGTGTGTGGCTTACATTTTGGGCTTCGCTCCTTCCACCGCCCCCATGAACCCGCCCACGCTCCAGTCCCGCACCCTGCTGCTCCTGCTCACCGTCGTAACGCTGGCCTTTGGCGCCATCCTCTGGCCGCTCAACGGCGCCATCTTCTGGGGTGTGGTGCTCGCCATCCTGTTCACGCCGCTGCACCGGCGGCTGCAGCGGCGCATGCCGCGCAGGCGCAACCTGGCCGCGCTTGCCACCCTGGGCGTGTGCCTGGTGATCGTGATCCTGCCGGTCACGCTGATCGGCGCTTCGCTGGTGCAGGAGGCCAGCGTGGCCTACGAGCGCGCCCGCTCGGGGCAGCTGAACTTCGGCGCCTACCTGCAGCAGGTGCTGGCCGCACTGCCCCCCTGGATGCTGGAGCTGCTGGACCGCTTTCACCTCACCACCCGCGCGGAGCTGCAAGCCCGCCTGACCACGATCGGCGCCCAGGCCAGCCAGTTCCTGGCCACCAAGGCGCTGGACGTGGGCCAGAACACGCTGCAGTTCGTGGTGAGCTTCGGCGTCATGCTCTACCTGTTGTTCTTCCTGCTGCGCGACGGCGCGCGGCTGGCGGCGCGCATCCGCGAGGCCATCCCCCTGGATGCGCGGCACAAGGAGCAGTTGGCCATCAAGTTCACCACCGTGATCCGCGCCACCGTGAAGGGCAACATCGTGGTGGCCGCCGTCCAGGGCGCCCTGGGTGGCCTGATCTTCTGGCTGTTGAACATCCAGGGGCCGGTGATGTGGGGCGTGCTGATGGCGTTCCTGTCGCTGCTGCCCGCCGTGGGCGCCAGCCTGATCTGGGGGCCCGTGGCCATCTACTTCCTGGCGACCGGCGCGCCGGGGCAGGCCGTGATCCTCACCGCCTATGGCGTATTCGTCATCGGGCTGGTGGACAACGTACTGCGTCCCGTGCTGGTCGGCAAGGACACCAAGCTGCCCGACTACGTGGTGCTGATCTCCACCTTGGGCGGCATGGCGTTGTTCGGGCTCACGGGCTTTGTGATCGGCCCGATGATCGCCGCACTGTTCATCGCCACCTGGGACCTGTTCGCGCCGCACGACGGCGCAGAACGCTCCTAAAATAATAGCTGCTAGCGCTTAATGGGCGGGCGTTGAAGGCCAAAACGCCTTCAACCCCGCCGGCGCACTCATTCCGCCTCAATACCGGCGGCCTTGATCACCCTGCCCCACTTCTGGGTCTCGGCGGCCTGAAAGCGCGCCAGCTCTTCGGGCGTGGTGGTCCAGGCCTCGGAGCCTGCGGTCTCGAAGAACGACTGGGCGGCCTGGCTCCTCGTCGCCTGCGCCAGCAGAGCGTTCAGCCGCGCCACCACGGGCGCGGGCGTGCCGGCGGGCACGTAGGCTGCAAACCAGTAGCCCATGTCATAGCCCTTCACGCCGGCCTCATCCAGCGTGGGCACCTCGGGCAGCTGCGTGCTGCGTTTTTGCGTGGAGTACCCCAGCGCGCGCAGCTTTCCCGCCTTGACCTGAGGAACGCCGGTGGACGTGTCGGTGATCATCAGGTCGATCTGCCCGCCGAGCAGATCGGTGATGGCCAACGGGTTGCTCTTGTACGGCACATGCAGGATGTCCACACCCGCCAGTTGCTTGAGCATCTCGCCGGCCATGCGGCTGGAAGAACTGCCGCTGCCAAAGCTCAGCTTGCCGGGGTTCTTGCGGGCGGCGGCCAGCAGGTCGCCCACGTTCTTGTAGGGAGCGCCCGCGTTCACCACCAGCACCTGGCCGCCCTTGCCCAGGCCGGTGACGGGGGCGAAATCCTTCACCGGGTCGTAGGGCAGTTTCTTGTACAGGTGTTCGTTTGCGGCATGCGTGGTGTTGGTGGTGATGAGCACCGTGTACCCATCCGCCGGTGCCTTGGCGACGAACTGCGCGGCGATCATGCCGCTGGCGCCGGCCTTGTTCTCCACGACCACGGGCTGCCGCGCATCGGTGCTCACGGCCTGGCCCAATGCCCGCGCCAGTTGGTCGGTGGCACTGCCGGCCGCAAACGGCACGACGAAAGTGACGGGCTTGGCAGGATAGGCGGGGGCCTGTGCGTTGGCGGCGCCGGCCGCGGCACACAGGACGGCCGCAGCGGTGGCAGCCAGTACACGGCGGCGATGCGGGAACGGGTTCATGGTGTCTCCTTGGTTGTGGTGATGAAAAATGCCGCCGGCGCGCGTCAATGCGCTCCGGCCAGGTGATGAACAAGCGCCGCCGGCATCCGCACCGGCAGGTCCAGCAACAGAAAGGACAGCGCCTTGCCATGGCTGTCGAGGTTGAGCGCGTCGTTCACGCCGCCGTCCAGCACGCCATCCAGCACGAAATTCATCGCCTGCAGTTGGGGCAGCAGATAGCGCGTGACGCGCGTGGGCCCCCGCGCCGCGAACTGGCGCGCCACGGCCTCCTCGGTAACCTGCTGCACCAGCACGTCCCACAGGGCCGGGTGCCAGGCGATCACGCTGATGTTGGAGCGGTCACCCTTGTCACCCGTGCGGCCGTGCGCCAGGCGGTACAGGGGAACCGTGAGATCGGTAGGGTTCATCGTGGTCCTTCAGTCCAGCAGCGTGTAGCCAGGATTGACCGCCTCGCGCGGCACGAGGCAGGAAACGGTGCCCAGGCGCGGGCGCATGGCCGTGCGCACACCGCCGCCCCCCGCCGGGCCGCAGCAGTACAGCGCCGTCACCTCGCGTACCAGGCGCTGCGCGCTGGCATGGTCGCGGTGCTGCAGTGCCACGCGCAGGCGTACGTCCTGCGCGCCCTGGCCTGCCTGCGCCGCCAGCCACCGCCCTGCGTCGTCACCCCAAACGCTGGCCACGCCGATCAGGTCCACGCGCAGCGGTGCCACGCTCGCAAGCCGCTCGCGCAGCACGTCGCCCGCCAGGCGGGCGCGCTCCTCGGCGCGCGCGCCGGCATACGAAATCTCGCCCTCGGCAAACCAGCCGGACTCGAAACACACGTTCACCTTCAGCGACGGCGGCCGCGCATGGCCGCGCACGCCCTGCAGGTGCACGCGGTCGCTGCCGACCTGCGCCACGCTCGCCTGGGTGATGTCGGCCACCACGTCGGGCGTCAGGTAAGCGGCGGGGTCGTGCAGTTCATACAGCAGCTGCTCCTTGACCGTGCGCTCGTCCACGCGCCCCCCCGTGCCCGGCGGCTTGGTGAGGGTGCAATGGCCGTCGGCGTCGATCTCGGCGATCGGGTAGCCCAGCCGGGCCAGGCCCGGCACATCCTTGTAGCCCGGGTCGGCAAAGTAGCCCCCCGTGACCTGCGCGCCGCATTCCAGCAGGTGGCCCGCCATGGTGGCGCGCGCCAGGCGGTCCCAGTCGTCCATGCACCAGCCGTAATGCGCCAGCGCCGGGCCCAGCACCAGCGCAGGGTCGGCCACGCGGCCGCAGACCACGATGTCGGCCCCCGCGCGCAGCGCCTGGGCGATGGGTTCCGCGCCAATGTAGGCATTGGCGCTCACGATGGGCTGCGCGGGCATGGACGGGCCCAGCGCCCGTTCCAGCACAGCGCGGTGCTGTGCACCGCTCAGGTCGTCGCCATGCACTACCGCCACGCGCGGGCGGCGCGCGCCCAGCTCGGCCGCCAGTTGCTGGATACGCAGCGCAGCGCCCCGCGGATTGGCCGCGCCAAAGTTGCTCACGATGCGCACGCCGTGTTGAAGGCATTGCGCGAGCACCGGCCGCAGCAGCTCATCCAGCAGCGGCTCGTACCCCGCGTCGGGATTGGCGCGGCGCGCCAGCTGGGCCAGCGCCAGCGTGCGCTCGGCCAGGGTCTCGAAGATCAGCACGCCGGGCCGGCCGCTGTCCACCAGCGCCTGCACCACGGGTGCGGCAGCATCCAGGCGGTCGCCCGAGAAGCCGGCCGCACAGCCGATGAGCAGGGGTGAGGGGTTCGCCATTGCAGGGGTCCTTGGGGAATGTCTCCAGGGCGCACTGTAGGCACGGCAGGTTATTCTGTGAAATAGATTGTCAAGATCAATTCATCTGGATATCAAATGAATATCTCCACACGGCAGGTCGACGCCTTCCTTGCCCTGGCGGCGCAGCGCAACTTCACGCGCGCCGCGGCGCAGTGCCACTTGTCGCAGCCGGCCTTCAGCGCGCTCATCCGCGCGCTGGAGGACGACCTGGGTCTGCGCCTGTTCGACCGCAGCACGCGCCATGTGAGCCTGACGGCCGAGGGCGAGAACTTCCATTCGTCGGCGCTGCGCATTCGCGCCGAGGTGGATGCCGCGCTGGCCACGCTGCGCGACGCCGCACTGCTGCGGCGCGGGCGCGTGTCCGTCGCGCTGCTGCCCTCGCTGGCCGCGGGGTGGCTGCCGGGTGTGCTGGCCGGCTTTCGCGCACAGCACCCGGGCGTGGAACTGGACATTGCCGACGTGCTGTCCGAGCCTTGCATCGAGCGCGTGGCCACGGGCAAGGCCGACTTCGCGCTGGCCGCCATCCGCGCGGACACGCCCGAGCTGCAGGCCGAGCCCTTCTGCGAGGACGGCTTTCACCTGGTCTGCCGCGCGGACCATCCGCTCGCCCGGCAGCCCTTGCCCGCCGGCCGGCGCAGCGCCGCCGGGCAATGGCGCGCCCTGGCCGAGTGGCCATTTATCCATCTCGCGCGGCACAGCAGCGTGCGCCAGTACCTGGAGGCGGCCTTCCATCCCCATGCGATGCGCACGCTGATGGAGGTGGAGCAGTTGGCCACCGTCATGGGCATGGTGCGGGCCGGGCTGGGCATCAGCGTGGTGCCCACGCTCACGCTGTTCCACTTCCAGCAGGAGGGCCTGGCCACCCGGCCGCTGGCCCTGCCCGGGCTCACGCGGCAGATCTACCTGGTGCGCCGGCGCGACCGGGGCCTGTCGGTGGCCGCGCAGGCGCTGTACGCACGGGTGATGCAGCAGCGGCCGATGCATGCCGAAATGCCATCAAAACAATAGCTGGCAGCGCTTGATGGATAAGCGCCGCAGCCCGATTTCCCTGAAACTTGCGTTCACCCGCGCCCACGGCCTGCGGGGCACCCCCGGTGGCACTGCACGCTCTGCGATGCCACACTCGGGCCATCACATGCGTGCGCAGGAGGAAGCCATGAACACCCACGACACCGTGTATGCCTGCATCGACGGGCTGGCCACCACCCACGCCGTGGTGGACGGGGCCCTGTGGGCCGCGCAGCGCCTGCAGGCGCCCCTGGCGCTGCTGCACGCACTGGAGCGGCCTGAACCCATGCCGCCCGTGGGCGACTACAGCGGCGTCATCGGCATGGGCGCGCAGGACCTGCTGCTGCAGCGCCTGAATACCCTCGATGAAGAGCGCAGCCACGTCGCACAGGAGGCCGCGCGCCGCATGCTGGCCGAGGCCCAGGCGCGCGTGGATGCCGCCCGCGTGCCGTCGCTGCAGGCGCTGCTGCGCCAGGGCGAGTTGACCGACGTGCTGCTGGAGCACGAACCCAGCGTGCGCCTGTTCGTGCTGGGGCGCCAGCACCGCGCCACCGCCGCGCGCAAGCTGCGGCTGGACTACCGTGTGGAAGGCGTGGTGCGCAACGTGCGCCAGCCGGTGATGGTGGTGACCATGCCGGAGTTCGTGGCGCCGGCGGGCTTCGTCGTGGCCTTTGACGGCAGCGCCACCGCGCGCCGCGCCGTACAGGCCGTGGGCCGCAGCCCGCTGCTGCGCGGCATGCCCGGCCTGCTGGCCCTGGCCGGCGAGCCCACGCTGGAGATGCTGGAAGCGCTGCAAAGCGCCCAGTCACACCTGGAGGCCGCAGGCTTCGACATCACCACGCAGATCGTGCCGGGCGTGCCGGAGGAGGCGCTGCCGGCCCTGCTGCAGTCGCACGGCAACGTACTGCTGGTGCTGGGCGCCTACGGGCACTCGCGCATCCGCCAGCTCATCGTCGGCAGCACCACCACCGCGCTGCTGCGGCTGTGCAGCGTGCCGGTGCTGGTGCTGCGCTGACGGGTTCACTATCGATTCAATAGCTGCTAGCGCTTACTGCATAAGCGCTGCAGGCCTTTTTTATCTGAACTGTGACGTCCCTACGCTAGCCCCCGCCCCGCGCCGGGGCGAACGCCCTCAATCCGCGCCGCGCGGCACGACACCCCAGCGCCGCGCCCAGGCCAGCCCCTGCGAGGTGCCGCCCGGGCCCGCGCTCGCCGGACGGTATTCACAGCCCACCCAGCCGTCGAAGCCGCAGGTGGCCGCCACCTCGTCGATCACGCCCAGCAGGTAATCGACCTGCAGCTCTCCCTGGTCGGGCTCGTGCCGCTCGGGTACGCCGGCGATCTGGAAATGCCCCACCCGTCCCGTGGGCAGGTAGTGGCGGATCTTCGTGGCCACGTCGCCCTCCATGACCTGGCAGTGGTACAGGTCGAACTGCACCTGCACGTTGGAAGCGCCCAGTTCCTGCAGCACGGCATGGGCATCCTGCTGGCGCTGCAGGAAGTAGCCGGGCATGTCGCGCCCGTTGATGGGCTCGATCATCAGCCGCACGCCCTGGCGCCCGGCCTGGCCGGCGGCCCAGCGCAGGTTGCGCAGGTAGCAGGCGCGTGCGTCGGCGTGCGCCAGCCCGGGCGGCACTACGCCAGCCATCACGTGCAGGCGCTCGCAGCGCAGCGCCTGCGCATAGTGCAGCGCCTGTTGCAGCCCCTCCTGGAATTGCGCCTCGCGCCCCGGCAGGCAGGCCAGACCGCGCTCGCCCGCCGCCCAGTCCCCCGGCGGGGCATTGAACAGTACCTGCGTCAGTCCATGTTCGGCCAGGCGCTGCGCGATCTGCTCCACAGGATGGTCGTAGGGAAAGAGGTATTCCACCCCCCGGAAGCCGTCGCGCGCGGCAGCGGCAAAGCGGTCCAGGAAGGCATGCTCGGCGTAGAGCATGGAGAGGTTGGCAGCGAGGCGGGGCATGACAGGAAGGGCGTTCGCACAAAAAAGGGCGCCAGTCGCGGACTGGCGCCCTTCATTCTAGGAACGCGTGGTGGGCGTCAGGGGAACGTGAAGTTCACCGTCTGGGTCGTTCCCGCGCCCAGCGTCAGGGCCTGCTGCTTGTCGGCCTGCCCCGCCAGGCGCGCCTGGAGGGTATAGCGCCCTGCGGCGCCGGCATCGGCCGTGAAAACCAACGGGCTGGGCGCCGCGGCATACGGCGCCACCAGCGGGGCAGCCGTGGGCAGCGTGAAGCTGTAGGCGCCGGTCACGCCGTCCACGGGCTTGGCCGACACTTCCACCGTGCCTGCAGCCGTCAGCGGCTGCAAGGCCCGCACCCAGGCATCCACCGAAGTGGTGCCGTTCACGGTGGCAACGGGCGATGCCGGCAGCGCCAGGGCCTGCGTGGACGTGCCGACGGAGGTGACCAGCTCGGACTGCACCGGCACCTGGGTCACCACGGCCGTGGTGCGGCCGGGTGCCGTCAGCACCAGCGTGTAGCTACCCGGCACCACCGGCCGCAGCAGGTAGCGGCCCGAAGCGTCCGGCACGGTGGCGCGCACCACCTCGCCCTGGGACTGCAGCGTCACCGTGGTGCCAGCAACGGGTTCGACGAAGCCCTGCACACCAGAGACCAGGCGCGGAATCACCGCCACCACGGGCTTGAGCAGGTAGCGGCCCGATGCGCCGGCCGTCACGACGGACTTGCAGGCGTCGAAGTCGAGCACGAAGTCCGCCATCTGGTTGGCGGCGATGTCGATGTTCACGTTCATCTTCACGCCACTTTGCTGGCCGCTGGGCGTGGTCAGCGCTACTTCGCCCGACCCTGTGGGCACGACGGAGTTGGCGAAGGGGGCCGCTCCGCCATTGCCCGCCAGCACCAGGCGCATCTGGGTGTATTTGCCCGTGGGCAGCGGCAGCTCGCCCAGTTCCTCCAGCACGCCGTTGGTCAGCGACAGCAGGTCCACGCGGCGCGCGGGGTTCAGCGTGAGCTCATGCCAGCCGGAAGCGTCATCCGCCGCCGCAGCGCTTTGGTGCACGCGTATTTTCTGCACGGTGACGTTCACCGCGTCATAGCCGCAACTGGGGGCATCGGTCAGCGCCAGCTTCAGCGTGCCGGTGCCGCTACCGTCACCGCCATCACCACCGCCGCCGCCACAGGCGACCAGGGCAGCCAGCGCGGTGGCGCCAGCCAGATACTTGCAACAGGAGAGGGTTTTCGTGCGCATGATGTTCATTGCCTCCGGGGTTTTTCTTGCCGAGGAAGGTGCCGTCAGACCAGCCTACCGCCCCGGGGCGCATTGTGAGAACGGCACCCCGCGGCACCTGGCAGCCAAGTGTCAGGTGTTGCCTGATGTATGGAATCGCCAGAAAAAAGGGAGCCGCCTTCTGCGCTGTAAAACACCGGACAGGCAGATGAAATCGAAATTCAACGCTATGAATAGCAGAGCAACCGGCCAACGGACATGCAAGCAGATCGCGCCCGTGTCCTACACCAAACGCGGTAGTCGCCCACGGCCCCGCACACCCTGCTGCGCGACCCGCCGCCGGGCAGGTCAGACCGGCTGCGCGGCCTGCACCAGCCGTTGCGTGTAGGCGTGGCGCGGGGCATCCAGCACCTGGTGCACGCTGCCGCTTTCCACCACCTCGCCGTCCTTCATGACGATGACCTCATGCGCCATGGCGCGCACCACCGCCACGTCGTGCGTGATGAGCAGGTACGACAGCGCCCGCTCCTTCTGCAGGCGCTGCAGCAGGCTCAGCACCTGCTGCTGGATGGTGACGTCCAGCGCGCTGGTGGGCTCGTCCAGCACCAGCACTTGCGGCTCGACGATGAGCGCGCGCGCAATGGCCAGGCGCTGGCGCTGGCCGCCCGAGAATTCATGCGGGTAGCGCGCCAGCAGGCCGGGGAATTGCGCGTCCGTCAGGCCCACCTCGGCCAGCATGGCGGCCACGCGCGTGCGGCGCTCGGCCACGTCCAGCGCAGGCATGTGCACGCGCAGGCCCTCGCCCACGATCTCCTCCACGGTCATGCGCGGCGACAGGGACGAGAACGGGTCCTGGAACACCACCTGCACCTGCCGGCGCAGCTGCTGGTTGTGCGCGGTGTTGCGGTGGGCGGGCTGCTGCCAGGCCTGGCCAGCAACCCGCAGCTCGCCCCGCGACGGCAGCAGGCCCAGCAGCGCCTGGGCCAGCGTGGACTTGCCCGAGCCCGATTCGCCCACGACCCCCAGCGTGCGCGCCTGCGCAATGCGAAAGCCCGCGTCCTTCACGGCCACGAATTCGCCCTTGGCAAACCAGCCGCGGATGCCCGGCACCGGCACGGGGTAGGCCACGCGCAGGCCGCTTGCCTGCGCGGCGGGCACGGCGTCGCCGTCGGCACCGCCTTCCACCACGTCCCGCCGCGGCGTACTGCCAATCAGCTTGCGCGTGTAGGCATGCTGCGGTGCGTCGAACACCTGGGCGACGGTACCCTGCTCCACCACGGTGCCCTGCTCCATGACGGCCACGCGATCGGCAAAGCGGCGCACCAGCAGCAGGTCGTGCGTGATGAGCAGCACGGCCATGCCCGTCTGGCGCTGCAGGTCGGACAGCAGGTCCAGGATCTGGCCGCGCAGCGTCACGTCCAGCGCGGTGGTGGGCTCGTCGGCCAACAGCAGCTTCGGTCTGCTGGCCAGGGCCATGGCGATCATGGCGCGCTGGCGCTGCCCACCCGAAAGCTGGTGCGGAAAACTGCCCGCGCGCCGCGCTGGCTCGGGGATGCCGGTACTCGCTAGCAGTTCGATAGCTGCTTGCGCGCTCTGCGCCTTGCTCAGGGCCTGTTTTAGCACCAAGACCTCGGCCACCTGGTCGCCAATCGTCATCAGCGGGTTCAGCGCCGTCATGGGTTCCTGGAACACCATGGCGATGTCGCCGCCGCGCACGCCGCGCAGTTCGCGCTCAGGCAGTTGCAGCAGATCACGCCCGTGCATCAGCGCGCTCCCCTCCAGTTGCGCATCGCCCGTCAGGCGCAGCAGCGCCAGCGCGGTCACCGTCTTGCCCGAGCCGGATTCACCCACCAGGGCCAGCTTTTCGCCCGGGGCAATATCGAAGCTCACCCCATGCACCACCTGCTTGGCACCGAAGCGCACGCGCAGGTCCTGCACCTGCAGCAGCGGCGCGGACGATGGAGACAGGGGGGGCGCGGCGCGCATGGAAGAAGGGTTCACGATGCCTCAGTTCTTGCGGGGGTCCAGCGCGTCGCGCAGCGCATCGCCCATGAAGGTGAGCAGCAGCAGCGTGGTGACCAGCACCCCGAAGGTGAAGATGGAGATCCACCACGCGTCGATGTTGTTCTTGCCCTGCGACAGCAGCTCGCCCAGGCTGGGGGTGCCGGGCGGCACGCCCAGGCCCAGGAAGTCCAGCGAGGTCAGTGCGAGGATCGCCGCGCCCATGCGAAACGGCAGAAAGGTCACCACCGGCGTCATGCTGTTGGGCAGGATGTGGCGGCGGATGATCTGGCCGTTGGACACGCCCAGCGCCCGCGCGGCCTTCACATAGTCCAGTTGCCGGTTGCGCAGGAATTCGGCGCGCACATAGTCCGACAGCCCCATCCAGCCGAACAGGCTGAGCAATACCAGCAGCAGCCCGATGCTGGGCGCGAACACGGCGCTGAAGATGATGAGCAGGTACAGCTCGGGCATGGAGCCCCAAATCTCGATGAAGCGCTGGAAAGCCAGGTCGGTCTTGCCGCCAAAGAAGCCCTGTACCGCCCCCGCCGCCACGCCCAGCGCCACGCCCACTACGGTAAGGGCAATGCCGAACAACACGCTCACGCGAAAGCCGTAGATCAGTTGCGCCAGCAGGTCACGCCCGCGGTCATCCGTGCCCAGCCAGTTGTCGCGCGACGGGCCCGAGGGGTTGGGTTCCTTCGCGAAGTAGTTCAGGGTGTCGGGCCCGTAGCGGTTGAGCGTGTACAGCGCCCAGTTATCCCCCTGCGACAGCCGCTCGCGAATGAAGGGGTCGAGGTAGTCGGTGGGCGTCTGGAAGTCACCGCCGAAAGTCGTCTCGGGGTAATCGTTGAACAACGGGAAATACGTCTGACCCTCATAGCGCACGACCAGGGGCCGGTCGTTGCTGACCAGTTCTGCCCCCAGGCTGACCACGACCAGCGCGCAGAACACCAGCAGGCTCCAGAACCCCAGGCGGTTGGCACGAAAGCGCTGCCAGGCGCGCCGGCTGGGTGACGCCGAGGCGGCAACGGGCGCAGCTGGCGCCCCATTAGCTACCGAATCAATAGCTGCTAGCGCTTGGTGGTCGGGCGTTGGAGCCATATTTCAATCAAACTTGACGCGGGGATCCACCCACACGTAGCACAGGTCGCTGATGAGCTTGGTCACCAGCCCGATCAGCGTGAACAGGTACAGCGTGCCCAACACCACGGGGTAGTCGCGACGGATCACGCTCTCATAGGACAGCAGGCCCAGGCCGTCGAGCGAGAACAGCGTCTCGATGAGCAGCGAGCCCGCGAAGAACGCGCCGATGAAGGCGGATGGGAAGCCCGTGATGATGGGAATCAGCGCATTGCGAAACACGTGCTTGTAGAGCACCTGCCGGTCGGTCAATCCCTTGGCACGCGCGGTGAGCACATATTGCTTGCGGATCTCTTCCAGAAAAGCGTTCTTGGTCAGCATCGCCGTCACCGCAAAGCTGCCGGCCACCATGGCCGTGATGGGCAGCGCGATATGCCACAGGTAATCCGTCACCTTGGCCCACAGGCCCAGCTCGTCCCAGTTGGCCGAGGTCAGCCCGCGCAGCGGGAACCACTGCAATTGCCCGCCAAAGATCACCAGCAGCGCCACGCCGAGCACGAAACCCGGGATCGCGTAGCCCACCAGGATGATGAGCGTGGTAACGAAGTCAAAGCGCGAGCCGGCGCGCACCGCCTTGGCCACACCCAGCGGCACCGCCACGAGGTAGCTGATGAAGAAGGTCCACAACCCCAGGCTGACGGACACGGGCAGCTTCTCCTTCACGAGTTGCCACACGTCCTTGTTCTGAAAGAAGCTGCGCCCCAGGTCGAAGCGCGCGAACTGGCCCAGCATCTGAAAGAAGCGCTCGTGCGCCGGCTTGTCAAAGCCATAGAGCTGCTTGATCTGCTCCAGCCGCTTGGGATCGACGCCCTGCGCGCCGCGATAGGCCATGCCGCCGCCCTCGCCGCCCCCGCCCATGCCGGCAGCGCCGGCCTTGGCCTCGGCCAGGTACTGCTCCACCGGACCGCCCGGCACGAACTGGATCACCACGAAGGTCAACAGCAACACGCCCAACAGCGTGGGCAGCATGAGCAGGATGCGCTTGAGGATGTAGGCGAACATGGCGGTTTCAGTCCTTGCGCGGCGTCGCGGCCTTGGGCGCGGTCTCGGCGGTCAACGCAGGCGAACGGGCCCACCACGTATCCACCGCCCACATCTCTCCGGTCGAATACGGCGGCACCACTTCGGGCCGGTCCAGTCGCCAGGCGTTGTAGACCATGCGATGGGTGCCCGCGGACCACTGCGGAATGAGGTAGTGGCCATGCGCAATGATGCGGTCCAGCGCATGGCACGCGGGCAGCATCTGCTCCTGTGTCTTGGCGGACACCATGGCACGGATCATTGCGTCCACGGCCGGGCTCTTTACGCCGGGGAAATTGCCCGAGTCTTCCTGGTCTGCCGCCGCGCTGCCGAACAGGTCGGCAAACTCCTGCCCCGGGTTGTTGGTGCCCTGGTAGGCAATGGTGGTGATGTCGAAGTCGAACTTCTGCAGACGCTGCTGGTACAGCGCGAAGTCCACCGAGCGGAACCTGAGCGTGATGCCGAGCTTTTGCAGGTTACGCATCCACGAGGACAACGTGCGCACGCCGCCTTCGCTGCTGTCCATGTATTCCAGCACCATGGCCTGGCCGCTGGCGTTGCGCAGCACCCCATCCTGCACCTGCCAGCCTGCCTCCTGGAGCAGCGCCTGCGCGCGACGCAGGTTGTCGCGCAGCGTGGTGGCGCCGTCGGTGGTGGGCGGCTCGAACATGGGGCCGAAGACCGCGGGGGGCAGATCCTTGCGCCAGGGCTCCAGCAACGCCAGCTCCTGCGGCGTGGGCATGCCGTGGGTCTCGCACATGGTGTTGCCGAAAATGCCGCGCACGCGCTGATAGGCACCATAGAAAAGCTGGCGGCTCATCCACTCAAAGTCGAACGCCAGCCCCAGGGCCTCTCGCACGCGGCGGTCCTGCAGTAGCGGGCGGCGCGTGTTCAGTACGTAGCTCTGAAAGCCCGAGGGCAGCTTGTTGGCGAACTCGCCCTTGACCAACTCACCCGTGTCGAACTTGCGGCCGTTGACCCGCCGCGCCCAGTCGCCCGCACTGAAAAACCGCATCAGATCGAACTCGCCGGCCTTCAGCGCCTCCAGCCGCGCGGTGTTGTCCTTGTAGATCTTGACCAGCACACGGTCAAAGTTGGCCGTCCCCTTGCGCACGGGCAGGTCGCGCGCCCAATACTGGGGGTCGCGCACATAGGTGATGTCCTTGCCGAAGCTGACGGGGCCGATCTTGTAGGGGCCACTGCCGATGGGGATGTCCATCACCACCTGGTCGAAGGGCTTGGGCTTGCCGTCGGCGCCCAGTCCCCAGTCGCGGCTGAACACGGGTAGCCCCCCGACGGTGAGCGGCAGTTCGCGGTTGGGCGCCTTGAAGCGGTAGCGCACGGTGCGGTCGTCCAGCACATCCACACCGGCCACCTCGATCAGGAGCGTTTTGTAGCCCGGTGAGGTGTAAGGGCCCATCAGGGTGTCGAAACTGTGCTTCACATCCTGGGCCAGCACCGGCTTGCCGTTGTGAAAGCGCGCCTCGGGCCGCAGCCTGAAGGTGGCTGACAGGCCATCCGGCGCCACCGCAACATCCTCGGCCAGCAGTCCATAGCCGGTGGCTGTCTCGTCCAGCGAGCCGGTGAGCAGCGAGTCGAACATCAGCGCCGACAGGTAGGCCGGTGCGTTGCCGCGGATCGTGAATGGGTTGTACTTGTCGAAGGTGGAGGTGCGCAGATTGCTCACCAGGCGCAACTCGCCGCCCTTGGGCGCCTGTGGGTTGACGTAGGGGAAGTGCGCGAAGTCGGCCGCCAGCGCGGGCGCCCCCCACATCGCGTAGGCATGCGCGGCCCAGGCCGCCCCGCCCGCCACGCTGCTCCCTCCCAGCCAACCGATCAATAAACAGATACGCCAGAACCGCATGCGACAATTCTGCACCACGCAAGCGGCCCGCAAGCCCCCGCGCCACGCTTGCCATTTCCCTTCGCACATCGCATTTCAGGAGAACAACAATGGGTTTTCTCGCCGGCAAGAAGCTGCTCATCACGGGCGTGCTGTCCAATCGCTCGATCGCGTACGGCATCGCCAGGGCCTGCCATCAACAAGGCGCGGAACTGGCCTTCAGCTACGTGGGCGAGCGCTTCAAGGACCGCATCACCGAGTTCGCCGCCGAATTCGACTCCAAGCTGGTCTTTGACTGCGACGTGGCCGACGACGCGCAGATCGACAAATTGTTCGCCGACATCGGCGCCGCCTGGGGAAAGTTCGATGGCTTCGTGCACTCCATCGGCTTTGCTCCGCGCGAGGCCATCGCCGGCAACTTCCTGGAAGGCCTCTCTCGCGAAGCCTTCAAGGTGGCCCACGAAATCAGCGCCTACAGCTTCCCGGCCATGGCCAAGGCGGCCCTGCCCTACCTGAACGACAAGTCGGCGCTCCTGACGCTGTCGTACCTGGGCGCCCTGCGCTCCATCCCCAACTACAACACCATGGGCTTGGCCAAGGCCAGCCTGGAAGCCAGCGTGCGCTACCTGGCCGAAGCCGTGGGCCGCACTGAAGACGGCCGCTGCATCCGTGCCAACGGCATCAGCGCGGGCCCCATCAAGACCCTGGCCGCCAGCGGCATCAAGGACTTCGGCAAGCTGCTGGGCCGCGTGGCTGACGCCGCCCCGCTGCGTCGCAACGTGACGATCGAAGACGTGGGCAACGTGGCCGCGTTCCTGCTGTCCGACCTGGCCAGCGGCGTGACCGCCGAGATCACCTATGTGGACGGCGGCTTCAGCCAAACCGCCGGGCTTTCGGCAGACCAGGTGTGAGCCTGCGGAAATGACTGCGGGGTGGGTGCGCCACACCAACCTTGCTTGAAGAACCAACGGGCCTGTAAGGCCCGTTGTTCGTTTCGGTCACTGTGCGCGGACTTTCAGGACGGCTGGTTGCCCATGATCGAGCCTTCGTCGGCACGGCAAGACTCCTGCGGGCATGGCCCCGGGGCCTGGATCTCAAAATCGGCAGCGTGCCACCACCTGCACCGAACGCGGGGCTCCCGGCAGGTTCAGGTTCGGCGAACTGCCATGGCCCGCCACCATATAGCGGTGGTCGAACAGATTGTTCAGCTTGAGTTGCACATGCCAGGCGCCTAAGCGGAAGTAGGCCATGGCATCCACCGTGGTGTAGCCAGGCAAGGTAACCGTGTTGCCGGGGTTGGCGAACCGCGCTCCCACATAGTTCAGGCCGCCGCCCAGGCCAAAGCCGTGCCCCAGTGCCTCGGTCACCCACAGGTTCGCGCTGTGCCGGGGAGTCAACGTGGGCCGCTTGCCCTGCACAGGCTGGCCCGCATCCGTCGCAGGCGAGGCGGTCATCTCGCCATCCAGGAAGGCATAACCGGCCCAGCTTGGTTCACACGCCAACCTTATATGGTTTGCGGGGGGCTGCCTCTGCTGCGGGCCTCGTTCTTAGAGGAATCGCAACGAAAAAGGGTTAGCAGATGAGTACCTGCTAACCCTTGGAACGCCTGGCGGAGAGGGCGGGATTCGAACCCGCGGTGGGGATTAGCCCACACACGCTTTCCAGGCGTGCGACTTAAACCGCTCATCCACCTCTCCGGAGCCCTCCATTATAGATGCTGCACAGACACTTTTTCAAAGATCTGACTGTTCCCTTGAAAAAACATGCTTCCTCACGGGTTTCAAGAGGGAACATCCCGGTTCCCCGCCTTTCAGGATGCCTCTCGCCCGCGACCCAAGAAATGGAACCGCATCAGAGTACGCTCCCGTGCTCTGGCGTGGTCCACTATCGGCAGCGGATAGTCGATGCCTAAACGCAACCCACAGGCCTGCAATTCCAGCGGCTTCATGCCTGCAGGGAAATGGAGGTGCTTATCAGGAACACACGCCAGCTCCGGGAGATAGCGGCGGATGAACCTGCCATCGGGGTCAAACTTCTGCGACTGCGCCACCGGGTTGAAGATGCGAAACCAGGGCTGAGCGTCACAGCCGGTTGACGCCGCCCATTGCCAGCCGCCATTGTTGGCAGCCAGGTCGTAGTCGTTCAGGTGCTGGGCAAAGAAGCGCTCGCCACGGCGCCAATCGATACCCAAATCCTTGGTCAAAAAGCTCGCCACCACCATGCGCAGCCGGTTGTGCATGTAGCCCGTTTGCAGCAGTTGGCGCATGGCGGCGTCGACCAACGGATAGCCAGTGCGCGCTGCGCACCATGCCTGCCAGTACTCAGGCGCGTCATCCCACTGGACCCGGTCGTACTCGGGGCGGAATGCCTGGGTGACCACGTGCGGGTGGTGCCACAGAATCATGAAATAGAAGTCGCGCCACGCCAGTTCGGACAGCCAGGTCTGCGCGCCTTCGCAGCCTTGCGCGGCCTGTCGCGCGGCCAGTGAGGCCAGCTGGCGGATGGACACGGTGCCAAAGCGCAGATGCACCGACAGGTAGGACACGCCTTTGCGCCCAGGAAAGTCGCGCGCCAGCTTGTAAGCCGCCATGCGCGGCAGGAAATCCTGCAGCAACTGCTGCGCGCCGCGCGAGCCCACAGGCAGCTGCAAGTCAGCCAGGTTGGTGGGCACGAAGCCCAGATCCGCCAGCGTGGGCAGCCGCTCCCCCGCAGGGGGCACGGCCAGGTGCTGAGCGTGGCGCTCCACGGGATAAGGCTTGGTCTGGAAGGCATCCAGCTTCTGCAGCCAAGTGCGTTTGTATGGCGTGAAGACGCTGTAGGGCTGGCCCTGCTGGTTCAGCACCTCGCCCTGCTCCAGCAGCACCTGGTCCTTGTAGTCGCTGAACGCGATGCCACACGCCGCCAGGCCGTCTGCCACCCGTCGGTCGCGGGCCAGGGCTGCAGGTTCGTAGTCGCGATTGGCCAGCACTTCGCGCACGCCCAGGCTGCGGGCCAATTGCACGATGCACTGCACCGCTGTACCGTGGCGCACGATCAGGCCGCCACCGGGGGCGCCGCTGCGTGCCGCCAGCGCGCGCAGGTCCTCATCCAATGCGCACACGCTGGCGTGAATGAACTCCACCCGCCGATCGCACCGGGTCGGCAGCAAATCGAGGATGTCGGTGTCAAAGACGAAGACGCAGTACACGCGCTCGAAACGGCGCAGTGCGTGGTAAAGGGCGGCGTGGTCATGGCAGCGCAGATCGCGCCGCAGCCACACAAGGGCGCTGGCTTGCATGGGACGGGAAGGACTGGTCTGGCTGATGGCGCGGCAGTGCCCCTCAGGCCTGCATCACCACGGGGCCGCCCTGCTCCAGCGCCCGCTGGTAGGCCGGACGCGCCCGCATACGCTGGCGGTAGGCCACCAGGTGCGGCCAGGCCGTTTCGTCGCCCCCGCGCGCGAGGGCCGCCTCCACGGCAAAGCTCATCTGAAAGTCGGCCATGGTCAGGTGGCCCCCGGCGAACCAGTCGTGCTGGGCCAGGTGCGCATCCATGAAGGCCAGGGCGGTTTGCACGTTCGGGCCGATGAGTCTTTGCTGCACTTTGGCGCACAGGGTGCGCGCGATGGGGCGCACAAAAAACGGCATGGGCTGGCGCGCAATGGTGTCGAACACCAGCTTCATCACCAGCCAGTTCATCAGGGACCCCTCGGCGTAATGCATCCAGAACCTGCACTGGCGATGTTCTGCCGTGCCGCGCGCGGGTTCCAGATGGGCCAGATCCGCCGGCGCCTGTGCACCGTAGCGCTCGGCCAGATATTCGATGATGGCGCCAGATTCGGCCACCACCATGTCGCCTTCGGTGATGACGGGCGACTTGCCCAGCGGGTGCACCCGCTTGAGCTCTGGTGGCGCCAGCCTGGTCACGGGGTCACGCGAGTAACGGCGGATGTCGTAGGGCACGCCCAGTTCTTCCAGCAGCCACAGAATGCGCTGGGAGCGCGAGGTTTCCAGGTGGTGAACGGTCAGCATGGGCGGCATGGTAGTGCAGTCGCGCGCGAAGGGTTGGCGCCTGCCGCGGCACGGCGTGCCCCGCCATGGGTGTGCTGTCCCTCGCGCCGAGGCCCGGACCCACGTCCCTCACTTCGCCAAAGGAGCGCGGGGCGCTTTGCAAACTATATTTTTGATAGCTTATAGCGCTTACTCATCAACGCTTAGCGCCGATTTTCATCCAAAGACGGATCAACGCCGGCTGTAGATCTGGTCAAACAGTGCGCCGTCCGCAAAATGCTCCCGATTGGCCTTGGCCCAGCCACCGAAAGCCTGGTCGATGGTGGCCAGTGTGAGCTTGGGGAATTGCTTGTCGTACTGGGCCTTGGCCTTCTCGCTGGTTGGACGGTAGAAGTTCTTTCCAGCAATGTCCTGCCCCTCGTCGGAATAGAGGTAAGCAAGGTACTCCTCCGCCAGCGCGCGCGTGCCCTTCTTGTCCACCACCTTGTCCACCACCGCCACCGTGGGTTCGGCCAAGATGGACAGCGATGGCACGACGATCTCGAACTTGTCCTTGCCGAACTCCTTGAGCGCAAGAAACGCCTCGTTCTCCCAGGCCAGCAGCACGTCGCCCACACCGCGCTGCACGAAGGTGATGGTCGAGCCGCGCGCACCCGTGTCGAGCACCGGCACGTTCTTGTAGAGCTTGGACACGAAATCCTTGGCTTGAGTGTCGCTGCCGTACTTGCGCTTGGCGAACTCCCAGGCGGCAAGATAGTTCCAACGGGCCCCGCCGCTGGTCTTGGGGTTGGGTGTGATGACTTGCACGCCGGGCTTGACTAAGTCATCCCAATCCTTCACGCCCTTGGGGTTGCCCTTCTTCACCAAGAACACGATGGTGGAGGTATAGGGCGCCGAGTTGTGCGGGAGGCGCTTTTGCCAAGCGGGCGCCAGCAGGCCGTGCTGGGCCAGCGCATCCACGTCTCCGCCCAGGGCCAGCGTAGCCACGTCGGCGTCGATGCCATCGATGATCGAACGCGCCTGCTTGCCCGAGCCGCCGTGCGACTGTTTGAACTGCACTTCCTGCCCCGTCTTGGCCTTCCAGTGGCGTGCGAAGGCCTGGTTGTAGGCCACATAGAGTTCACGCGTGGGGTCGTAGGACACGTTGAGGAACTGGGCGGGCTGCGCGAACGACGGCAAAGACGTCAGGGACATGACCGCCGTCAGGGCGGTGGCCAGGGGAAACTTGATAAAGTCGCGGCGATTGTTCATGAAGGGCTTTCGTTGCAGGGTGCGTCGGTGCGGTTCACCGATGCAAGGCATTCTGGAAGTCGCCCTTCAAAATCCAAACCAATAAGATTTCAGTTCGTTATTCCATTGACGTCTGAAGTTTCAGCAAGGAATCGCTCCATGGCACGTACCGTCCACTGCATCAAGCTCGGCAAGGAAGCCGAAGGCCTCGACTTTGCGCCCTACCCCGGCGATCTGGGCAAACGCATCTATGACAACGTGAGCAAGCAAGCCTGGGCCGACTGGATCAAACACCAGACCATGCTGGTCAACGAGAACCGCCTGAACCTGGCTGACGCGCGCGCGCGCCAATACCTCGCCCGCCAGATGGAAAACCACTTCTTCGGCAGCGGCGCAGACGCTGCGGCGGGTTATGTGCCGCCCAGCGCGTAACGCAGTGCAGCGCTGCAAGAAGCGGTTTCGCTAAAGCCACTTCTTTGGCGCGGCGCAGACGCTGAGGCTGGCTGCGTCCCGCCCGGCGCATAACGCAGCGCTGCGCTGAAGCAGCGCCTCTTTGCAGTCGCCCCCGTCGCATCACTGTGGCGGGGGCGTTGCCGTTGTAGCCCACTGCGCCTGGCAGGCGGCCCAGGCCCGGCTCCCTGAGGAGATATTCATGTTGCCGTCGGTGTCCTTGCTGGACTCGTTCCAGTTCTCACAGTTCACCACCCTGCTGGTGATCTACCTTGTGGCCATCACGGCCGAGGCCATGTCTGGCGCGCTGGCCGCAGGCCGGCGCAACATGGACATCTTCGGTGTCAGCGTGATCGCCTTTGTGACCGCGCTGGGCGGCGGCACCATCCGTGACATGGTGCTGGGCCACTACCCGATCGGCTGGACGCAGCACCCGGAATACGTGTACCTGGTGATCTCCGCAGGCCTGCTGACGACGGTGGTGGCGCGCTACCTGCACCGGATCAAGCGCGTGTTCCTGCTGCTGGACGCCATGGGGTTGATCGCGTTCTCGTTGATCGGATGCAACGTGGCCCTGGAGCTGGGCTACCCGCCCGTGGTGGTGGTGATGTCCGGCATGCTCACGGGCATCAGCGGCGGCATCCTGCGCGACGTGCTGTGCAACCAGGTGCCCGTGGTCTTTCGGCGCGAGCTGTACGCCAGCGTGTCCCTGGCCGTGTGCCTGCTGTTCCTGGGACTGCGCACGATGGAAGTGGAAAACAACCTCAGCACTTTGGTGTGCTTCGCCGCCGGCCTGGCGCTGCGGCTACTGGCACTGCACTACCACTGGCGCCTGCCGGTGTTCTCGTACCAGCAGCGCTGGGAATGACACTGTTTCTGTAATCTTTTCGCGCCTCCCAACACCATGTCCGAACCGATTGAATGGCTGGAAGACGGCACGCCCTACAGCCCGCGCTTCTCAGACCGGTACCACAGCGAGCAAGGCGGCCTGGAACAAGCCCGCGGCACATTTCTCGCCGGCTGCGGCCTGCCCCAGGCCTGGCAGAACCAGCCGCAGTGGCGCGTGCTGGAAACCGGCTTCGGCCTGGGCCTGAATTTCCTCGTGACCTGGGCCGCCTGGCGCGCCGACCCCCACCGGCCACAGCGGCTGCACTTCGTGTCTTGCGAGGCCTGGCCCGTGAGCGCGGCCGATCTGCTGCGCGCCGCGCCCATCGATTCCACACTGCAATCGCTGGCCCAACAGTTGGCGGCGCAGTACTGGGGCTTGCTGCCGGGCGTGCACAGGCTCTCGTTCGACGGCGGGCAGGTGCTGCTCACGCTGTACATCGGTGACGCGCAAGCCCTGCTGAGGCAGCAGCAGCCCACGGCGGATTCGGTGTACCTGGACGGCTTCGACCCCCAGCACAACCCGCAAATGTGGGACATCCACACCCTCAAGGCCGTGGCGCGCTGCTGCCGTCGCGGCACCCGCCTGGCGACGTGGACGGTGGCGCGCGGCGTGCGGGACGGGCTGGTGCAGTGCGGCTTCGAGGTGCAGAAGGTGCCAGGTGTCCGCCCCAAGCGCGACAACCTGCAGGCCACCTACGCGCCCCGCTGGGAGCCACGCGCCGGCCAGCCCGTGCTGCCAGACGCCACGGTGGCCGCCCCGGCCCGCTGCCTGGTGGTGGGCGCAGGACTGGCGGGCGCCGCCGTGGCGGCCAGCCTGGCGCACCGTGGCTGGCAGGTCCAGGTGCTGGACCGGGCCGATCACCCTGCCACCGGTGCATCCGGCCTGCCGGCGGGGGTGTTCGCGCCCAATGTCTCGCAGGACGACAACCTGATCTCGCGCCTGTCGCGCGCGGGGGTACGCACCACGCTGAATACGCTGGCGCAGCTTCCAGCCGAGACGCGCGGCACCGACTGGAGCGCGTGCGGCACGCTGGAGCACCGTGTGGACGGCACCACAGGATTGGCCTGGAGCGACGGGCCTGGCCTGGACTGGAGTCGCCCCGCAACACCCGCACAACTGCAGGCCAACGGCTTATCGGCGGACACGGTGGCCTGCTGGCACGAGCACGCGGGCTGGGTGCGCCCGCCCCAGCTCATCGCCCACCTGCTGAACGACCCGGCCATCCACTGGCGCGGCAGCTCGGCAGTGGCGGAGTTGCGCCGCACCACCGTCGACGGCCAGCCCCTCTGGCAGGCACTGGACGCCGAAGGGCGAGTCCTGGCCGAGGCGGAACTTGCCGTGGTTTGCGCCGGGCACCACACCGGCCCGCTCACGCACGCGCATTGGCCCATGAATCCGCTGCGCGGCCAGTTGGCCTGGGGCCTGCATGCCCAGGCCCCCGCGGGCGCCCCCTGGCCGCCCCAGCCGGTCAATGGCAACGGCAACCTGGTGCCCCGTGTGCCGCTGCAGGACGGCGCAGGCTGGGTGCTGGGCTCCACGTTCGAGCGCCTGAAGACCGCCCTGCCCCCCAGCCCTGACGACCACGCCAAGGGCTTGGCCACCAATCAGGCCAAACTGCACGCGCTGCTGCCCCCCCTGGGCGCTGCCATGGACGCCGCTTTCACCCAGGCCGCCACCGCGCCGGACGGCCCCGTGCGCACCTGGGCGGCCGTGCGCTGCGGTGCGCTGGACCGCCGCCCCATCGTGGGGCCGGTGGACCCGGTGCGCCAGCCCGGCCTGTGGCTGTGCACTGCCATGGGCGCGCGCGGGCTCACGCTGTCATTGCTGTGCGGCGAACTGATCGCCGCGCGGCTGCACAGTGAGCCCCTGCCGCTGGACGCCCCTCTGGCGCGCGCGTTGAGCAGCGAGCGCTGGCTAGGGTATGAGCCACAGTGAACCGACATGCATTTCATATACAAATAACGGAATATATGAAGCATTAAAAAATAGTTTGTCTTTATAAGACAGACTTTTAAAGTGCGCCCATCGATGCTGCGGGCGCCATTCGGGGCCCGGCGGCACCTGTGTTGAAACGCCCACGGCCCTGCCATGTACCAGTACACCGAATTCGACCGCCAGTTCGTCCACCTGCGCGCCCAGCAATTCCGCGATCAGCTCGAACGCTGGCAGCGCGGCGAGTTGACCGACGAGCAACTGCTGCCCCTGCGCCTGCAAAACGGCTGGTACATCCAGCGCTACGCGCCCATGGCCCGCATCGCCGTGCCCTATGGCGATATCAACAGCGCCCAGCTGCGCATGCTGGCCCACATCGCCCGCGAATACGACCGCCCCACGCCCGAGCTGCTGGCCCATGCCCAGGCCACGCAGGACCAGCTGCAGGCCGCCCAGCCGGGCCTGACGCTGGCCGCGCCCCCGCTGCGCTACGGCTACGGCCACTTCACTACGCGCACCAACGTGCAGTTCAACTGGATTCCCATCACCCGCGCGGCCGACGTGATGGACCTGCTGGCCAGCGTGCACATGCACGGCATCCAGACCAGCGGCAACGACATCCGCAACATCACCTGCGAGGCCTACGCCGGCATCGCCGAGGACGAGATCTTGGACACCCGGCCGTTCGCCGAGATCACGCGCCAGTGGAGCTCGCTGCACCCCGAGTTCACCTACCTGCCGCGCAAGTTCAAGATCGCCTTCAACGGCGCCGCGGAAGACCGTGCCGCGACCGGCTGGTATGACATCGGCCTGCAAGCGCTGAAGAACGCGGCTGGCGAGGTGGGCTTTGCCGTCAAGGTGGGCGGCGGCATGGGGCGCACGCCCGTCATCGGCACCGTGGTGCGTGAATTTCTGCCGTGGGACCAGCTGCTGAACTACATCGAAGCCATCGTGCGCGTGTACAACAGCTACGGCCGCCGCGACAACAAGTGGAAGGCGCGCATCAAGATCCTGGTCAAGAGCGAAGGCCAGCAGTTCATCGACGCGGTGGAGGCCGAATACCGCGCCATCCTGGAGCAGGACGGCGCCCCCCACACCATCACCCAGGCCGAGCTGGACCGCGTGACCGGCCATTTCGTCGTGCCACCGCTGCGGCCCGCCGGCCGCCCGCATGGCGTGAACACCTCCGGCCAGCTGTACCAGCGCTGGCTGCAGCAGAACGTGCGCGGCCACCGCATGGCGGGGCTGAAGGCGGTGACACTGTCGTTCAAGCGCGTGGGCTTTGCGCCCGGCGATGCCGACGGCGACACGCTGGACGCCCTGGCCCAGCTGGCCGACCAGTTCAGCGCCGGCGAGGCGCGCCTGACGCACGAGCAGAACCTGCTGCTGCCCTGGGTGCACGAAGCCGACCTGCCCGCGCTGTACGAGGCCGCGCGCAAGCTGGGCCTGGCGCAGCCCAACATCGGCCTGCTGACGGACATGATCGCCTGCCCGGGCGGCGACTTCTGCTCGCTGGCCAACGCGCGTTCACTGCCCATCGCCGCGGCGATCACCGAGCGCTACCAAGACCTGGACGAGCTGTTCGACATCGGCCCCATCGACCTGCACATGAGCGGCTGCATCAACAGCTGCGGCCACCACCACAGCGGCCACATCGGCATCCTGGGCGTGGACAAGGACGGCAAGGAGTGGTACCAGATCACGCTGGGCGGCTCCGACGGTACGCAGCTGTCCGGCCCGGCCATCGGCGGCAAGGTGGTCGGCCCGTCGTTCTCGGCCGCCGAAGTGCCCGACGTGATCGAGGCGCTGCTGGACACCTACCGCGCGCTGCGCAAGGGCGGCGAGCTGTTCATCGACACCCTGCGCCGCGTGGGCCAGGACCCCTTCAAGGCCGCCGCCAATGGTGCGCGCCACCCCAAGGCGGCTGAAGAGGCCGTGGCCTGACCCCACTCAAAAGACCTTGAATACTATGAAAATCATAGCTGCTGGCGCTTTATCCCTGGGCGCTGACGACCTCAAAACCCTGCAGATCGCCAACGATGCCGACCTGGCCGCGCTGGCCGCCGAAGGCGCGCTGGAGGGCGTGCAGCGCATCGAGCTGCAGTTCCCCAAGTTCACCGACGGCCGCGCCTACAGCCAGGCGCTGCTGCTGCGCCGCCGCTACCGCTTTGCGGGCGATATCCGCGCCACGGGCGACGTGCTGATCGACCAGCTGGTGCACATGCACCGCAGCGGCTTCAGCAGCGCGGTGCTGGCGCCCGGCGTGGACCCGGCCGCGGCCGAACGCCAGTTCGCGCGCTATGCCGCCTTCTACCAGGGCGACGTGCTGGAGCCGCGCCCGCTGTTCGCCCGGGAGGCCGCATGAGCACCGCCACGGCAGTCAGCGCCGCCGAACTCGCCCGCGTCAACGCCGAGCACGGCCACGATGCCGCCGCGCTGGTGGCCTGGGCGCTGGGCCTGGGCCAGACGCCCATCGTCACCACCAATTTCCGCCCGTTCGAGGCCGTGATCCTGCACCTGGTCACCCGCGTGCAGCCGGGCGTGCCTGTGGTCTGGATGGACAACGGCTACAACACCGAGGCCACCTACCGCTTTGCCGACGCGGTGACGAAGCAGCTGGGGCTCAACCTGAAGATCTACCTGCCGCGCCGCTCGCGCGCCCACCGCGAGGCCGTGGAAGGCCCGACGCCCGCCCTGGACGACCCGCGCCACGCCGCGTTCACCGAAGAGGTGAAGCTCGAACCCTTCGCCCGCGCCCTGCGCGAAACGGCACCCCGGGTGTGGTTCACCGCGCTGCGCGCCACCGACACCGCCGTGCGCGCGCAGATGGACCCCGTGAGCATCAACCCCGACGGCCTGATCAAGGTCGCGCCGCTATTGCACTGGTCGTCCAAACAGCTGCACGAGTACTGTCAACAGCACGGCCTGCCCAACAACTTTGACTACGTGGACCCCACCAAGGGCGAAGACAACCGCGAATGCGGCCTGCACCTGGCCCACTAAAAACGATAGCTGCCTGCGCTTGCCCCACAAGCGCTGGAGCCAGATTTGACTGGAACATCGAATGAACGCCCGTGTTGACTCCCAAGTGCTCAACCAGCTCAGCAACCGCCACCTGGACGCGCTAGAAGAAGAAACCATCTTCATCCTGCGCGAGGTGGCCGCGGCCTTCGAGCGCCCCGCCCTGCTGTTCTCGGGCGGCAAGGACTCGCTGGTCATGCTCAAGTGCGCCGAGAAGGCCTTCGGCGCGGGCCGCATTCCCTACCCGCTGCTGATGATCGACACGGGGCACAACTTCCCCGAGGTGACCGACTTCCGTGACTTCCGCGCAAAGGAACTGGGCGCCGAACTCATCGTGCGCAGCGTCGAGGACTCGATGGCGCGCGGCACCGTGCGCCTGGCCCACCCCGGCGAATCGCGCAACGTGCACCAGTCCGTCACGCTGCTCGAAGCGATTGAGGAGTTTCGCTTCGACGCCTTGATCGGCGGTGCGCGCCGGGACGAGGAGAAGGCGCGCGCCAAGGAGCGCATCTTCAGCCACCGCGACAGCTTCGGCCAATGGCAGCCCAAGGCGCAGCGCCCCGAGCTGTGGACGCTGTTCAACACCCGCCTGGCCCCCGGCGAGCATTTCCGCGTCTTTCCCATCAGCAACTGGACCGAGCTGGACGTGTGGCAGTACATCGAGCGCGAGCAGGTCGCCCTGCCATCGCTGTACTACGCCCACCCGCGCGAAGTGGTGGAGCGCCGCGGCCTGCTGGTGCCCGTCACGCCGCTCACGCCCCCGAAGGACGGCGAAGCGGTGCAGACGCGCACCGTGCGCTTTCGCACCGTGGGCGACATCACCTGCACCTGCCCGGTGGAAAGCCCGGCCGCCACGGCAGGCGAAATCGTGATCGAGACCCTGGCCGCCGAGGTCAGCGAGCGCGGCGCCACGCGCATGGACGACAAGACCAGCGACGCCTCGATGGAAAAGCGCAAGAAAGACGGGTATTTCTGATGACCACCGCCACTATCAATTCAATAGCTTCCAGCGCACAACCAGAAAGCGCTAGCGGCACAAATGATCACATTTCCGCGCTGCGCTTCATCACCTGCGGCAGCGTGGACGATGGCAAGAGCACGCTGATCGGCCGCCTGCTGGTGGACAGCCGCGCCGTGCTGCAGGACCACCTGGCCGGCGTGCAGCGCGGCGGAGAGACCGACCTGGCGCTGCTGACCGACGGCCTCAGTGCCGAGCGCGAGCAGGGCATCACCATCGACGTGGCCTACCGCTACTTCGCCACCGAGGCGCGCAAGTTCATCATCGGCGACGCGCCCGGCCACGAACAGTACACGCGCAACATGGTCACCGCCGCCTCCCAGGCCGACGCCGCCGTGGTGCTGGTGGACGCCACCAAACTTGATTGGCAGAACCCGCAACTCACGCTGCTGCCGCAAACGCGCCGCCACAGCCTGCTGGTGCACCTGCTGCGTGTGCATTCGCTGGTGTTTGCCGTGAACAAGCTCGACGCCGTGGCCGACCCACAGCTCGCCTACCGTCACATCCGTGCCGCGCTGGAGCAGTTCGCCCGGCACGCGGGCATCGCGGTGGCGGGCGTGGTGCCGGTGTCGGCGCTCAAGGGCTGGAACGTGGTAGAGGCCAAGCCCGGCTGGTGTGACTACGCGGGCCCGAGCCTGCTGCAGATCCTGGAGCGGCTGCCCAACACCCCGCCCGACGCCGGCCTGCCCCTGGCCTTCCCGGTGCAGTGGGTGGAGAAATTTTCTTCCTCGTCCGACACTTCGCAGGGGCGCCGCGTGTTCTGGGGCCGGGTGGGCACGGGCCGCGTGCAGCCGGGTGCGCAGGTCGCCATCTTCCCCAGCGGCCAGCTGGCGCAGGTGGCGCAGGTGCTGGACCATGCGCGCCGCGCCACCGGCGTGGCCGCGGGCCAGAGCGCGGGCATCACCCTCGACCGCGAGGTGGACGTCTCGCGCGGCGACTGGATCGTGGCTGCGCCCGCCCCCGCTGCCGCGGCCGAGGACGACTTCGACACCCCCGCCACTGTGCCCGCATGGCCCGGCCAGCGCGAGATCACCGCCACCGTCGCGTGGATGGACGACGAGCCGCTGGTGGCTGGCCGCGTGTACTGGGCGCTGCACGGCCACCGCTGGGTCAAGGTCAAGGTGCGCCGCGTGGTCCACCGCCTGGACATCAACACCCTGGCCGAGGAAGACGCCACCCAGCTGGAGCCCAATGCCATCGGCCATGTGGAGCTGCTGCTGCAGGAACCCCTGCCCGCGGCGCCGTTCGCGCGCAGCCGCGTGCTCGGTTCGCTCATCCTGGTCGACACCGCCAGCCACAAGACGGCGGGCGCCGTGCTGGTGAACGCACCGGCCCCAAAAGCTTGATCAACGTTAAGGTTTCCGCGCCTCAGGCATGGTTGGCTGGCCTGCTGAGGCGGCGGTCGGCCTAAAATCGCGGGCTAACCCCATACCAGAACACAACTACTCATGACTCACGTCGTCACCGAAAACTGCATCAAGTGCAAATACACCGATTGCGTGGATGTGTGCCCCGTGGACTGCTTCCGCGAAGGTCCCAACTTCCTCGTGATCGACCCCGACGAGTGCATCGACTGCGCCGTGTGCATCCCCGAATGCCCGGCCAACGCCATCTTTGCCGAGGAAGACCTGCCCAGCGACCAGCTGGCCTTCATCAAGATCAACGCCGAGCTGACGCCCAAGTTCAAGAGCATCACCAAGCGCAAGGCACCGCTGCCCGACGCTGACGACTGGAACGGCAAGCCCGGCAAGCTGGACCTGCTGGAGCGCTGACTCCCGCGCTCCCGCCACGCCCACATGCACCCATCCCCCAGCAGCCCGACGCCCCAGGCTGCGGACGCCGTGGTGATCGGCGCCGGGCCGGTGGGGCTCTTCCAGGTCTTCCAGCTCGGGCTGCAGGGCATCGCGGCGCACCTGGTTGATGCGCTGCCCCATGTGGGCGGCCAGTGCGCCGAGCTGTATCCCGACAAACCCATCTACGACATTCCCGGCATCCCTGTGTGCACGGGCCAGGGGCTCGTGGAACTGCTGCAGCGGCAGATCGCCCCTTTCTCCCCCACGCTGCACTTGGGCCAGCAGGTCCACGCGCTGGCCGCGCAGGCCGACGGACGTATTCTGCTCACCACCACCGCCGGCACCGCGCTGCTGGCGCGCAGCGTCTTCATCGCCGCGGGCGTGGGCGCCTTCGTGCCGCGCGCCATCAAGGCCGAGGGGGTAGAGGCGCTGGCCCCCGGCCAGTTGCTCTACCACCCTGACGCCGCCACGGCCACCCGTGCCGCGACCGGCAAGCGCGTGGTGGTACATGGCGGCGACGAGGCGGCCGTGCAGGCGGCGCTGGACTGCGTGGACGCTGCCGCGCAGGTGCTGCTGCTGCACCGGCGCGATGCCTTCCAGGCCGCGCCCGCGCTGCTGGCGCAACTGCAGGCACTGCGCGAGGCGGGCCGCATCCAGGTCGTGATCGGCCAGATCACGGGCGTGGAGACCGCGCCCGACGGCACCCTGCAGGCGCTGGCCCTGCTGGACCCGCAAGGCGAGCCACAGCGCCAGCCGCTGGACCTGCTGCTGGCCTACCTGGGCATCTCTCCGCGCCTAGGGCCCATCGCCGACTGGGGCCTGGCGATGGACCGCAAGCAGCTGGCCGTGGACACGGCCACTTTCGCCACCAGCGTCCCCGGCATCTACGCCGTCGGCGACATCAACACCTACCCCGGCAAGCGCAAGCTGATCCTGTGCGGCTTCCACGAAGCCACCCTCGCCGCCTTCGCCGAGGCCGAACGGCAGGCGGGCCACAAGCTGCCCCTGGAATACACCACCAGCAGCGAACGGCTGCAGGCCCGGCTGGGCGTCGCCCCGGCCCGTTGACCTGCGGCGACGGCGCGGCGCGCCCTGCGGCAATGCGCCGGGCGCTATTGAAGCAGGAGCTTGCAGCGCGCGTTCTGCCTTGTTTCCAAATAGAAAGCTGTCTAAGAATGGCTTGTAGATTGCGCTGGCAGCTCTATTTTTCATAGCAATTGACGTTTCGGCCATCGGTTCGCGCCTGAAACGGCCGGAACTTCGCACGCGGGCGGCCCTCCACCTGGGGGTTGTCATCCCTCAGTTCCAACTCCAAGGAGATCACCCCGTGCCCTTCGCACTGCCCCTGCCGCATCGCATCCTATCCAAAGCCCTGGCCGCCGCCGCGCTGGCCCTGCCCCTGCTCATGCCCGCCGGCGTGCAGGCGCGCGAGTTCGTCAGCATCAAGGGCAATGCGGTCAACGTGCGCGAGAAACCCAGCACCCGCTCGGCGACGCTGTGGGAGCTGGGCCGGGGCTATCCGCTGCAGGTGCAGCAGCGCAAGGGCCGTTGGCTCCAAGTGCGGGATTTCGAGGAGCCGCTCGGCTGGGTGTACGCGCCGCTGACCAGCAAGACGCCGCACCGCGTGGTGACGGCACGCGTCGCCAACCTGCGCGCCGGCCCCGGCCAGCAGCACAAGACCGTGGGCAAGCTGCAGCAGCATGAGGTGGTGCGCAGCCTGGGCCAGTCGGGTAGCTGGGCCCGGGTGCAGCGCGAAGACGGGCAAAAGGGCTGGGTGGCCCGGCGCCTGACCTGGGGCTGGTGATATTTCGGGTGCCGCGGCGGTGTGGGCCTGTGGCGCGCGCGGTGCCCGGCGCTCCCTCAGCCGCCCGTTACTCGATCACACGCTGCGCCACCGGCGCATAGCCATGGTTGAGCGGCCCGTGGCCGTGGCCGGTGCGCACATCGGCCCCGGCAGCGATCGCGCCCAGAATGTACTGGCGAGCCAACCGCACCGCCTGCGCCAGCGGCTGGCCCAATGCGAGGTGCGCAGCGATCGCCGACGACAAGGTGCAGCCCGTGCCGTGGCCGTTGTGCGTGACGATGCGCGCAGCTTCCAGGCGGTGGCGCTCGTCGCCAGGCAGGGCCAGCACATCCACCACCCGGTCGCCCGGCAGATGCCCGCCCTTGAGCAGCACCGCGCGCGCGCCCAGCGCCAGCAGATCGGTGGCGGCCGCGTCCAGCGCGCTTTCGTCGGCAATGGCGCGGCCCAGCAGCCAGCCGGCCTCGTCCAGGTTGGGGGTGACCACGGCGGCCAGCGGGAACAGCGCGCGCACCAGCGTGCCCACGGTCTCCTCGGCAATCAGCCGGTCGCCGCTGGTGGCGACCATCACCGGGTCCAGCACCACGTTGGGCAAGCCATGGCGAAGAATCGCGTCGGCCACCACCTGCACCACCTCGGGCGAATGCAGCATGCCGATCTTCACCGCGTCCACGCCGATGTCCTCGACCACGGCGTCGATCTGTGCGCGCAGCATCTCGGGCGGAATGCCGTGGATGCCCGTCACGCCGCGCGTGTTCTGCGCGGTGATGGCGGTGATCGCGGTCATGCCGTAGCAGCCCAGGGCGCTGAAGGTCTTCAGGTCGGCCTGTATGCCCGCGCCGCCGCCGCTGTCCGAGCCCGCGATGGTCAACACGCGCGCATAGCGCCGGCCACCGCCGGGCGTCTGTGTCTCTTGGTTCATGGCAAAAATTATCGGCCAAGCCGCAGCGCATTCAACGCAGCCGCGGCAACGCCAGAGCCTGCGCCACGTCAACAACAGGGGCACCACCCCTGTGCTGTAATGCCGGCCACGGACGAAACAGGGGTGTCCCCGCCGCACTAACAACGTGTTGACGAAAGCGGCAGGCGACTGAGAAATACCCTAAGCACCCGATCCAGGTCATGCTGGCGTGGGGAGTTTCAACAGCATCGGCGCGCCGCGCGCTCCCGTTTTGTCCTTTGGTTGTTTGGCCTGGCCTTTCATCACGGACACGATGCACACTTTCCCCACCCTTCGCTCCTCCTCCCGCGTCACCATCCTGGGCGCGGGCCTCATGGGCCGCCTGCTGGCCGTCGAACTCGCCCGCCAGGGCCACGCCGTTGAGGTGCACGAGGCAGGCACCCGTGCCGCCGAAGGCGCCGCAGCCTACGTGGCCGCCGCCATGGTGGCCCCCCTGGCCGAATCCATCGTGGCCGAGCCCGGCGTGGTGCGCATGGGCGTGCACTCGCTGGCGCGCTGGCCCGAGCTGCTGGCACCGCTGGCCGCACCGGTGTACTTCCAACATGACGGCACGCTGATCCTGTGGCACCGCCAGGACGCGCCCGAAGCCGCGCGCATGCGCCTGAAGTTCGAGCAGACCCAAGGCCTGGTGCCCGGGCTGCCGCGCATGCAGGCGCTGGACAGTGCTGGCGTGGCTGCACTGGAGCCCACGGCCGCACAGCGCTTCCACCAGGGCCTGTACCTGCCCGGCGAGGGCCAATTGGACAACCGCCAGGCCCTGGCCGCGCTGGCCGCCACCATGGACCAGTTGGGCGTGGTCACGCATTGGGGCAGCGCGCGCCAGCCGGCCGACTTCACTCCCGGCCAGGCCGGCCAGCCCGACTGGGTGCTGGACTGCCGGGGCCTGGGCGCGCGTGCGCAATGGCCGCAACTGCGCGGGCTGCGCGGCGAGGTGGTACGCCTGCACGCGCCCGATGTGACGCTGCAGCGCCCCACGCGCATCGTGCATCCCCGCTACCCAATCTACATCGCACCGAAGGAGAACCACCTGTTCGTCATCGGCGCCACCGAGATCGAATCCGACGACATGTCGCCCGCCAGCGTACGCTCCACGCTGGAGCTGCTGAGCGCCGCCTACGCCGTGCACCCGGGCTTTGCCGAGGCGCGTATCCTGGAGATCTCCACCCACTGCCGCCCCACCCTGCCCGACAACCTGCCCGCCGTGCGCGTAGTGCAGGATCGCGTGCTGGAGGTCAACGGTCTGTACCGCCACGGCTTCATGATCGCGCCGGCCATGCTCGATGTGGTCATGCAGGTGCTGAACACGGGACAATCCGAGCTCGCCCCTGAATTCGACCTCTCGCTGCAGCTCGACCTCGAAGCTGCGCTGCACACATGAACGTATTCATCAACCAAAACGCCGTGCAAGTGCCCGATGGCGCCACCGTCGCCGACGCCGTGGCCCACCTGGCACCCCAGCCCCCGTTTGCCGTGGCCGTGAACCTGCAGTTCGTGCCCAGTGCCCGCTATGCCGCGCACGCGCTGCAGTCCGGCGACCAGATCGAAATCATTGCGCCGGTCACCGGCGGTTGAAACCATTGCTCATGAACAGTCCTACATCCTCCCCCGACACGCTGGTGCTCTACGGCCAGGCGTTCCAGAGCCGCCTGCTGCTGGGCACCGCGCGGTATCCGTCCCCCGCCGTGCTGGAGGCCGCCGTGCAGCGCGCGCGGCCCGCGATGCTCACCGCATCGCTGCGCCGCCAGGGCAGCAACCCGGCCGAATCCGGCAGCAGCTTCTGGGAGTTGCTCAAGCGCCTGCAGGTGCCCGTGCTGCCCAACACCGCCGGCTGCCATAGCCTGCAGGAAGCCATCACCACCGCCCATATGGCGCGTGAAGTCTTCGAGACCCCCTGGATCAAGCTGGAGCTGATCGGCGACGACTACACGCTGCAGCCCGATACGCTGAACCTGGTGCAGGCAGCCGAGCAACTGGTCCGCGAAGGCTTCTACGTGCTGCCCTACTGCACTGAAGACCTGGTGCTGTGCCAGCGCCTGGTGGACGTGGGCTGCCAGGCCGTCATGCCGTGGGCGGCGCCCATCGGCACGGGCCGCGGCCCGGTGAATCCCTATGGCCTGCAGCTGCTGCGCGAGCGCCTGGACGTGCCGCTGCTTGTGGACGCCGGCCTCGGCCTGCCGTCCCACGCCTGCCAGGTGATGGAATGGGGTTACGACGGCGTACTGCTCAACACGGCCGTGGCCCTGGCGACCGACCCCGTGCAAATGGCCGGCGCCTTTACCGATGCCGTGGCCGCAGGCCGCGCCGCCCGCATGGCCGGCGCGATGACACCGCAGGAGGCGGCGCAACCCAGCACGCCCGTGCTGGGCACGCCGTTCTGGCACCACGCGCAGGACTGAGCATGCCGCAAGCCGCCGCGCCATTGCCTTCTGCAGCCGCCATGGAGCAAGCCATCCGCCAGCACCATGCGTCGGCGTTTGCGGACTTCCCGCCGCAGCCGATGCCGGCGACAACCGTGGAAGACCCCGTGTACCGCGCAGCCCTTGCGGCCTGCAGCGCCCTGGGTTTCATCGCCCATGACGCAGACTGCCTGGCCCGCGCCTGGGCTGCGCAGACGCGGCGCACCGGCCGCTTCGACCCGGCGCAGTGGCCCGACGAGCCCGCCGACTTCGGACTGCAGCCGCGCCCCCATGCGCACCCCTTTGCAGCCTGCCCGCAGAACCTGGGTCTCTACGCCGTATTGCCCGATGCCCAATGGGTGGGCCGCATGGCGCAGGCCGGCATGCCGACGGTGCAGCTGCGCTTCAAAAGTGACGACCCTGCGGCCATCACGCGCGAGGTACGCGCCGCAGTGCAGGCCGTGCAAGGCACCGCTTCGCTGCTGTTCATCAACGACCATTGGCGCCAGGCCATCGCGGCCGGGGCCTATGGCGTGCACCTGGGCCAGGAGGATCTGGATGCGCTGAGCCCCGAAGAGCTGCGCACGCTGCGCGGGTCCGGGGTGCGCCTGGGCGTGAGCACGCATGGCTACGCCGAGATGGTGCGCGCCGACGCGGCCAGCCCCAGCTACATCGCCATGGGCGCGGTGTTCCCCACCACGCTCAAGAAAATGGCCACAGTGCCCCAGGGCGTGGCGCGGCTGGCGGGCTATGCCCGGCTGATGCGCGGCTATCCGCTGGTTGCCATCGGCGGCATTGGCCTGGCCCAGTTCCCGCAAGTGCTGGCCACCGGAGTGGGGTCGATTGCCGTGGTGCGCGCCGTGGTGGCGGCCGATCAGCCGGAAGCCGCTGCGGCGCAGCTCATGCGGGCCATCGACGCCGGCAGGCGATAGCCCCGTCCGCGCACGGGGGGCGTTCGCGCTTCAGAAGCGGTTCTTTTGCGACTGCTCCAGTTCGAAGCGCAACTCCAGCTTGTCGTTTTCCATGCCAAAACCCACGGCCTGCCCTTGCGCGGGCGCCGGGGTGACGGGCACGGGCGGCAGATCGCTGAGGGTGATGTGAGGCGGCCCGGACACGTCCACGTCCACCGCGGCGGCGCAAGTGGATGCTGGCGAGCCGTCATCCACCGGCAGCAGCGCCAGGCCGGCCGCCATCGAGTCCAGCGACCGGCCCGTCCCATCCTGCGCGCCCATCGGGTGGAGCGCTGGCGTGGCACGCGGGGTGGTGCGCGCGCGGGGCGGCGGCGCACCGCGCAAATGTGCGGGCGTGGTCTGGGCGATGGACAGCAGCAGCAGCAGATCGTCCAGCGCCGCCAGGTCGAAGGGCCCCTCGCCCTGCGTCTGTCCCCGGTGAAATAAGAGGCCCTCCAGCACGGCCAGGACCTCGGGCGAGGACCACGCCGCCTCGACCCGTGCCAGCGCCTCGGGATGCTCTTCCAGGCTCCGGCCCAGTTGCTGGAACTGTGCAAATGGAGGCACGCGTACGTTGAACCGCTCCTCGACCTGCGCGCGCAGGCCGTCGAAGCTGTCGGTTCGCCCCAGTTGGTGGTACAGGCGCAGCAGTTCGAGATGCGCCAGCGGCGAGTCTTCGCCGTGCTGCGCGATGTATTGGCGCAGCACATGGATCGCCTGCTCGTGCTCGCCCACCGAGGTGAAAAATTCGGCCTGCTGTTGCAGATCGAACAGCGACTCGGGCTGCACACCAGACTGGGCCCTTGCCTGCAAGGGCTCCACAGCCGGCGCCGCCACCGCGGGGCCTGGAGCCGCCGCGGGTGCACTCACTGGCGCGGTAGTAGGCGTGAGCGGAAGCGGCCCACTGTCCGGCCCTTGCGGCGGCGGCGCCGTCGGCTGCCAGACATCGCGCGCATCCGGCTCCACCTGCAGCCGGAGCTTGCCGTCAGGGCCTTCCGCGGCCACGGCCCCGTCCCGCAGGCCACCGCTGAGTGCCACCGAGTCACGCCATGCCTGCAGCGCCTCGCGCCGCGTGCGGCGCAGCAGCCAGGCAATGCAGACCAGCGCGAGCACCAGCAGCCCCGCGAGCATGTACACCACGGTCGCGGGGAACCCCTGCGACTCCACCTGCGCCAGGCGCTCGCGCAGCTCAGCCGCCGTTGCGCGCTCGCGCTCCACCAGCTGGCCCTGCGCGGCCGCATCGGCCTCGAGCCTCTTGAGCCGCTCTTCAAACCGCTGTGTTTGGGCCGTCGAAGTGTCCAGCGCCTGCCACCACGCGGCCGACTCCGCACGCAAGGCCTCGCTGGGGCGCGGCGACATCTGGGGCGGCTCGCGCGTGAGCTGCAGCGCGGACGCATTGTCAGGACCCAAATCCAGGGGTTCCATTACCAGGCGGGAGGGAGCCGCCGCAGCCGCGGGCGGCGAGACTTTGGCGCTGGTGCGCAGCGTCGTGGCGGTCTTAGCTGCCCGCGATGGGCGTGCCGCCCGCTCGGCCGGGGCATGCGTGGACGCCGCGGGAACACGCGGCTGCGCACCAGGCCGCCGGACCGTGCGTGCGTCCTCCCCCTCGCCGCCCAATGCATTCCGCACTTGCGGCGCAGCGCGTGGTGCGGGCACCGCCAGGCGCGACAGATCGATGGGCTGCCGTGCCGCTGGGGGTGCAGTGCCGGGCGGGTCTGCCAAGAACGTGTAGGTGCGCGACACACGCCCTTCGCAGCCGGCGGTGAGCGTGGCAGTCAGCACCGGCTCATCCACGGGAATGAGCGCCTGCACGCGCACCATCGGAATGGCGCCTCCTTCCAGGGGAGTGACATGCACACGCGTTTCGGGGACAGTGGTTGCGCCTAAGACCAGCCGCGCCCCGAGGCAGGAAGACGCGACGGTCTTGCCGGGATCGGGCCGTACCTCGAAGGTGAGATCGATCGTGGACCCCAGAACCACTGTGCCGTGGCTGCCGCCAAGCGAAAGCGCGCTGGCCCCAAACGCTGCGGCATAGATCCAGGCGCCGACAAGTAGGTTACGCATAAACACAATGGTTTCAATTTGTTTATAAATTTTGCCATAACCCTGTCGCATCCGATAGCGCTAGATAATTGCCGCCATGCAAACGGTCTTCACTTCAATCGGCATCGTGGGCACTGGCGCCATGGGCCGCGGCATCGCGCAGATCGCCGCCCAGGCAGGCAGCACGGTCTACCTCTACGACACCCATGGCGGCGCCGCCGACGCCGCCCGCACCCACATCCACCAGCAGTGGCAGCGTCTGGTGGACAAGGGTCGGCTGGACGAGAGCCTGTTGCCGGGCCTGGTGCAGCGGCTGGTGCCCGTCACGTCGCTGCACGACTTCGCGGTTTGCGAATTGGTGGTGGAAGCCATCGTCGAGCGACTGGATGCCAAGCAGGAACTGCTCAAACAGCTCGAAGCCATCGTCTCGCCCGAAGCCGTGCTGGCCAGCAACACGTCATCGCTGTCCATCACCGCCGTGGCCGCACCGCTGCAGCGGCCACAGCGCGTGGCAGGCTTTCACTTCTTCAACCCGGTGCCGCTGATGAAGGTGGTCGAGGTCGTGGCCGGCCTGCGCACGGACCCCCATGTCTGCACCCGCTTGGCCGGCTATGCGCGCGCCATGGGCCACACCCCGGTGATGGCGCAGGACACGCCGGGCTTCATCGTCAACCACGCAGGGCGGGGCTACGGCACCGAGGCGCTGCGCATCGTGAGCGAGGGCGTGGCCGATTTCGCCACCGTGGACCGCATCCTGCGCGACCAGGTGGGCTTCAAGCTCGGCCCCTTCGAGTTGCTGGACCTCACCGCGCTCGATGTGTCGCACCCGGTCATGGAGTCGATCTACCGCCAGTACTACGACGAGCCGCGCTTTCGCCCCAGCGTGATCACGGCGCAGCGCTTGAGCGGCGGCCTGCTGGGCCGCAAGTCCGGCGAGGGCTTTTACCGCTACGTGGACGGTGCGCCCGAGCTGCCGGCCGAGCCGCCGGTGCCCGAGGTATCGGGCCTCCCGCCGGTCTGGGTCTCCACGCGCGCAGCCCGCCGCGCCGAGCTTTACCAGTTGCTCAAGGACCTGGGGGCAACGATCGAGACGGGCACCTCGCCCTCGGCCCAGGCGCTCACACTGGTCGCGCCACTCGGCTTTGACGTGACCACCGTGGCCGTGGTGGAGCGCCTGGACCCCGCACGCACCATCGGCATCGACATGCTGATCGACGACGCGGCCACCCGCCGGCGCGTGCTGGCGACCAACCCCGCCACACGCGAAGACATGCGCGACGCCGCGCACGCGCTGTTCGCGCGCGACGGCAAGCCAGTGAGCGTGATCCGCGACAGCGGCGGCTTCGTCACACAGCGCGTCGTGGCCAGCATCGTCAACATCGCCGCGGACATCTGCCAGCAGCGCATCTGCAGTCCCAAGGACCTGGAGACCGCCGTGACCCTGGGCCTGGGCTACCCGCTGGGCCCGCTGGCCATGGGCGACCGCTGGGGCCCCACCAACATCCTGGAAGTGCTCTTCAACATGCAGACCGTGTACGGCGACCCGCGCTACCGCCCCAGCCCCTGGCTGCGCCGGCGCGGCGCCATCGGCCTGAGCCTGACGCACGAAGAACCCTGACCCTGCAACCACCCGCGCCGCCATGCCCGCCGAACTGCAAAGCACCAGCCAGGGCCAGACCCTGGTCTTGACCCTTCGCCACCCCGAGCTGCGCAATGCCTTGGAGCCGGCGATCTGCGCGGCGGGCATCGAGGCCCTGAACGTGGCGGAGCGCAATCCCGACGTGCGCTGCGTGGTCATCACGGGCGCGGACGGCCTGTTCAGCGCCGGCAGCAGCCCCCAGCGGCTGCAGGCGTTGCGGCATCAGAGCGCGCCAGCGCAAGTGCATGGCCTGGATCTGCTGCACCACTGGATCGAGGCGATACGCACCCATCCCAAGCCCGTGATCGCCGCCGTGGAGGGTGAAGCCAAGGGCGCGGGGTTTTCACTCGCGCTGGCATGCGACCTGATGGTGGCCGCGCGCAACGCGGTGTTTGCCATGAACCATGTTCACGCGGGCCTGTCGCCCGATGGCGGTGCCAGCTGGAGCCTGGCGCAAATGCTGCCCCGCGCGCTGGCGCATGAGATCCTGATGTGCGGCGACCGCATCGACGCCGCACGACTGCAGTCCCTGGGCATGGTCAACCGGCTGGCCGATCCCGGCCGCGCCCTGCATGAGGCGCTGGCGCTGGCCCAGCGCCTGAACGATGGCCCGCCCCATGCGCTGGCGAGCATCAAGGAACTGGTGAGTGAGGCGCGACACCACAGCCTCACCGAACAGCTCGCGCTGGAACGCAGCCACTTCGTGCGCAACCTCCAGCATGCCCCGGCGGGCGAAACCCGGGCGGCTTCTGCCGACCCACGCGCTTAAAGCTACTATTTTTATAGCTGCTAACGCTTGACGGTCAAGCGCCGGCGGCTTGTCTCATTCAAACCCATCCATGGCATTGCTGGCTCCGCGGCAGCGGCGCCTGCACGCGCGCGCCCGCGGACGCCCATGTGACAGCCCGCTCCCCGCGCCCCGGTCCCTCACGCGACAATGGACTGCAACCCAGTCACGCAAACGACAGACCATGGACGATCCGATTCTTACCATCGATGAACGCGAGGCGATCAACTCAGGTCGCTGGTTTTCTTCCCTCTCCCCTTCTTTGCGCCACGACATACTGCGATGTTCCTACGTCAAACGCTTCAAGGATGGCGCACTCATCGCAGCACGCGGCGACCCGCCCGAGGAATGGATTGCCTGCGCGCGCGGCGCCGTGCGCGTGAGCTCCACCTCGATCTCCGGCAAGCAGATCACGCTGACCTATGTGGAGCCGGGCATCTGGTTCGGCGACGTGGCGATCTTCGACGGGGACCGGCGCACGCACGATGCCTACGCCCATGGCGACACCACCATCCTGTGCGTGGCGCGGGCCGACTTCAAGAAGATCCTTGCACAGCACTCGGAACTGTACGAGGCCATGCTGCGGCTGCATGCGCGGCGCATCCGGCAGCTGTTCGGGCTGGTGGAAGACCTCAACACCCTGCCCCTGCGCTCGCGGCTGGCCAAGCAGTTGCTGCACCTGGTGCGCAGCTATGGCGTGCCCAGCCTGTCCGACGGCAACGAAGTGCGCATCAGCCTGCAACTGGCCCAGGAAGAACTGGCGCAGTTGCTGGGCGCGTCACGCCAGCGCGTGAACCAGGAGCTAAAGGCCATGGAGCGCGAGGACGCCATCCGCATCGAGCCCGGCGGCCTCGTGATACGCGACCGGGATGCGCTGATGCGCATCTCCGAAGCCAACCAATGAGCCAGGTTTACAAAAACCATAGCTTCCAGCGCTTGCCCCGCAATGGTTTCCATGTAAAAAGCCTTTGAATTCCATAGCTGACAAGCGCAAGCAGCTCACTTTTTTGAAAGAACCCTCCATCCCCATGAGCAACTTCGAGCACTTCATCGGCACACGCCCCGTCTCCGAGCAGCATGCCTTCGACACCAACGCGCTCACTGCCTGGCTGTCGCAGCATGTGGAAGGGTTTGCCGGACCGCTGACGGTGGAGATGTTCAAAGGCGGCCAGTCCAACCCCACCTACAAGCTCGTGACCCCCACGCGCAGCTATGTGATGCGCGCCAAGCCCGGCCCGGTGGCCAAGCTGCTGCCGTCGGCACACGCCATCGAGCGCGAATACGCGGTCATGCGCGGGCTCGCCGGCACCGACGTGCCCGTGCCGCGCATGATTGCGCTGTGCGAGGACGAGTCCGTCATCGGTCGCGCTTTTTATCTGATGGAGTTCATGCAGGGCCGCGTGCTGTGGGACCAGTCGCTGCCTGGCATGCAGCCGGCCGAACGCGCGGCGATCTACGACGAGATGAACCGCGTGATCGCCGCCCTGCACCGGGTGGACTTCACGGCGCGCGGCCTGGCGGACTACGGCAAGCCGGGCAATTACTTCGAACGCCAGATCTCGCGCTGGAGCAAGCAGTACACCGCCTCGGTCACCCAGCCCATCGCCGAGATGGACGCACTGATGCAATGGCTGCCCGCGCACATGCCCGACAGCGCGCGCGACGCAACCCGCGTGTCCATCGTGCATGGCGACTATCGGCTTGACAACCTCGTGTTTCACCCCACCGAGCCACGTGTGATCGCGGTGCTGGACTGGGAGCTGTCTACCCTGGGCCATCCGCTCGCGGACTTTGCCTACCACTGCATGAGCTGGCACATCCCCGCATCGCTGAGCCGGGGCATCGGCGGGCTGGACCTGGCGGCGCTGGGCATCCCGTGCGAGCGCGACTACATCCAGCGCTACTGCGAACGCAGCGGCATCACCGACGTGGATGCGCTGCACCGGGACTGGAACTTCTACCTGGCCTACAACATGTTCCGCATCGCCGCCATCCTGCAAGGCATTGCCAAGCGCGTGGAGGCCGGCACGGCCGCCAGCGCACAGGCCAAGGCCGCTGGCGCCACCGCACGGCCCATGGCGCAGCTGGCCTGGTCCTTCGCGCAAAAGAGTTGATCCCCCTTCCCCACTGACGAGAAAGCACCCCATGGACTTCGATTACTCGCCCAAGACCAAGGAACTGCAGGCGCGCCTGATCCAGTTCATGGACGACCACATCTACCCCGCCGAGAAGGCCTATGCCGAGGAGATGGCGGCCAACACCGCCGCGGGCAGGCGCTGGACACCACTGCAAACCATCGAAAACCTGAAACCCAAGGCGCAGGCCGCGGGGCTGTGGAACCTGTTCCTGCCGGTGGACACCGCCCAAGCATCGGGCTACGAAGGCGCCGGGTTGACCAACGCCGAGTACGCGCCGCTGGCGGAGATCATGGGCCGCGTGCTGTGGTCCAGCGAGGTGTTCAACTGCTCGGCCCCCGACACGGGCAACATGGAGACCATCGCGCGTTATGGGTCCGAGGCCATCAAGGCCCAGTGGCTCAAGCCGCTGCTGGAAGGGCGCATGCGCTCGGCCTTTGCCATGACCGAGCCCGATGTCGCCTCCAGCGACGCCACCAACATCGAAACGCGCATCGAGCGCCAGGGCGACCATTACGTGATCAATGGGCGCAAGTGGTGGACCAGCGGCGCCAACGACCCGCGCTGCAAGGTGTTCATCACCATGGGCAAGACCGACCCCGAGGCGCCCAAGCACTCGCAACAAAGCATGATCGTGGTGCCAGCCGATACGCCAGGCATCACGGTGGTGCGTGCACTCAACGTGTTCGGTTATGACGATGCGCCGCACGGCCACGCCGAAGTCCTCTTCGAGAACGTGCGCGTGCCGGTGGACAACATCCTGCTGGGCGAAGGCCGTGGGTTCGAGATCGCCCAGGGACGCCTGGGCCCCGGGCGCATCCACCACTGCATGCGCCTGATCGGCCAGGCCGAGCGCGCGCTGGAACTGATGTGCCGCCGCGCCAGCAACCGGGTGGCCTTCGGCAAGACGCTGGCACAACAGAGCGTGACCCAGGAACGCATTGCCGAAGCCCGCTGCAAGATCGACATGGCGCGCCTGCTCACGCTCAAGGCCGCCTGGATGATGGACACCGTGGGCAATAAGGTCGCAAAGACCGAGATCGCCATGATCAAGGTCGTCGCCCCCAGCATGGCCTGCCAGGTGATCGACTGGGCCATGCAGGTGCATGGCGGCGGCGGCGTGAGCGACGATTTCCCGCTGGCCTACGCCTATGCCAACGCGCGCACCCTGCGCTTCGCCGACGGCCCGGATGAGGTGCACCGCAACGCCATTGCCAAATGGGAACTGGGCAAGTACGGCACCTACGGTCGTGGTGCTGCCCAACCGGTCACCCGCGGCGCTTGAGCGCAGCGGGACCTTGCTCCGCAGTTGAAGATCCGGTCCCGGCCTGGCCTACCCATTGGGGTGGCTAGGCCGCAAGTTTTTATCAACCTGCGTTCAAGTCTTCGCTGCGGCAGCTCCCTGCACGAGGCCTGGCGCCGCACGGAGGAAGGCACGGACCGGCCAGACAGCCAGTGAGTAAAAGCAGCGCGGCATTTCACAAGATAAAATCACCGGTTCCTTGGTTCTGCCCTGCCTCATGAAGAAACACTCGCCGGACGCGCCCGCCAAACCCAGTGTCCAGGTGCTGGAGCGCATGTTCCAGTTGATTGACGTACTCGCTTCGCGCGAGGAAGCCATCTCGCTGAAGGAGATCAGCGAGAAGACGGGCCTGCATCCGTCCACCACCCACCGCATCCTCAATGACCTGACCATCGGCCGTTTCGTGGACCGTCCTGAGTCGGGCAGCTACCGCCTGGGCATGCGCCTGCTGGAGCTGGGCAATCTGGTGAAGGGGCGCCTGAGCGTGCGCGACGCCGCCATGGCACCCATGCGGCAATTGCACAAGCAGATCCAGCAACCGGTGAACCTCAGCGTGCGCCAGGGGGACGAGATCGTGTACGTGGAACGCGCCTACAGCGAGCGTTCGGGCATGCAGGTGGTGCGCGCCATTGGCGGCCACGCCCCGCTGCACCTCACCTCTACGGGCAAGCTCTTCCTTGCGGCCGACGATCCGCAGCGCGTGCGCGCGTACGCCACGCGTACCGGCCTGCCAGGGCACACGCGCAACAGCATCACCCAGTTGCCCATCCTGGAACGTGAGCTGGGCAAGGCGCGCCAATACGGCATTGCGCGGGACAACGAGGAGTTGGAACTCGGGGTGCGCTGCATCGCGGCGGGGGTCTTTGACGACCAGGGCCAGCTCGTGGCAGGCCTGTCAATTTCAGCGCCCGCTGACCGACTGGATGACGGATGGCTGCCCAAGCTCCAGTCCACCGCCGATGAAATCTCCCAGGCGCTGGGTTATACGGCGGGGCAGCGCACGGCCCTGGACGGCCCGCTCAAGACCTGAATGGCCTGACGCCGGCCGTCCGGCGGGTGTGTCGCAAGACGCATGCGACCCGTGGCCGCAGTCAGCCGCGGCTAACCGTTGGTTCCTGCGTGCAGGATGGCGCCGGCGCTGGGGTGAGTCTTCTCGACCCAGGAGCGCACGCGCTCTGCGTCGCCCAGACGGCTGAACTTTCCTGCCGAATCGAGGAACACCATGATCAGCTTGCGGCCCGCCACCTCGGCCTGCATCACCAGGCAGCGCCCCGCTTCCGAGATGTAGCCAGTCTTCTGCAGGCCGATATCCCACGAAGGGCTCTTCACCAGCCGGTTGGTGTTGTTGTACTGCAGGGTGCGCCGGCCAATGGCGACCTCGTGGCTTGGAGACGTGGAGAGTTCACGCAGCAACGCATCACCATGCGCCACATTCACGAGCGTCGCCAGGTCGTGCGCGCTGGACTGGTTGCGGCTGGACAGGCCAGTGGGCTCCACAAAGCGCGTATCCGCCATGCCCAGCAGCTTCGCCTTGGCATTCATGCGTGCCACGAACGTATCCAGCCCGCCCGGGAACGTGCGTCCCAGCGCATGGGCGGCGCGATTCTCACTGGACATGAGTGCCAGATGCAGCAGTTCACCGCGCGAGAGTGTCGTTCCCACCGCAAGCCGTGAGCCGCTGCCCTTTTCCGTATCCACGTCGTCCTGCGTGATCGTGATGAGCTCGTCCATGGGCAAGTGCGCCTCGGAAACGAGCAAGCCGGTCATCAGCTTGGTCAACGAAGCGATGGGCAGCACGGCATGGTCATTCTTGCTGAGGAGAACTTCCTTCGTGTCCTGATCGATCACCAGTGCCACGCTCGACTTCAGGTCCAGCGGATCGCTCACATCGTGCAGCCCTGCCAACTGCCCGAACGAGAGGCGCGCGGGCTCCGCGGCTACGCGCACGGGCGCACGGGCACTCACCGCAGACGCGCGCGCCGCCTTCACGGCCACGGTCCGGCGGGGCGCCTTGGCCGACGATTTAGCGGGGGTGCGTTTGGCAACCGTGGTGGACGCGGCTTTTTTTGCCACCGCCTTCTTGCGTTCGGCCGCATGCACGCCCGGCGAGGCCAGTGCGATGCCCATCACCAGAAGGGCCAATCCCTGAGAGATACGGGAGACGATGCGAGCGCGCATATGCATCAAATGCTCCAAGCAGCAAAAACTGTGTGGCAGTGTACAAAATCAAAAAAAGTCGCGCAAGATCAATGCCTTGCGCGACTCTTTTAGAAAGTGCCTGAATTATAGGACGCGGTATCAGCCCTGCGCTGCCACGCGCTCAGCTTTACTTTGTAATTTATTCAGGGCACTGAGGTAGGCCTTGGCCGATGCCACCACGATGTCGGGGTCGGCCCCTACGCCATTCACCACCCGGCCGGCGCTCTGCAACCGCACGGTGACTTCGCCCTGGCTTTCGGTGGAGCCACTGATGGCGTTCACCGAGTACAGCACCATCTCGGCACCGCTGCGCACATGCGCCTCGATGGCCTTCATCGAGGCATCGACCGGGCCGTTGCCCTCCGAGGAGCTGCGGACTTCCTTGCCGTCCACGGTGAACACGATGGTCGCCTCGGGCCGCTCGCCCGTTTCGCTGTGCTGCGCCAGGGACACGAAGCCGAACTGCTCCTTCTCGCTGGTCACGCTTTCGTCGCTCACGAGTGCCAGGATGTCCTCGTCAAAGATCTCGCTCTTGCGGTCGGCGAGTTCCTTGAATTTGGCAAACGCCACGTTGATTTCGCCTTCGCTCTCCAACTGGACGCCCAGTTCCTGCAGACGTTGCTTGAACGCATTGCGGCCGCTGAGTTTGCCCAGCACGATCTTGTTGGCGCTCCAGCCCACGTCCTCGGCGCGCATGATCTCGTACGTGTCGCGCGCCTTGAGCACGCCGTCCTGGTGGATGCCCGAGGCGTGGGCGAACGCATTGGCGCCCACCACGGCCTTGTTGGGCTGCACCACAAAGCCGGTGGTCTGGCTGACCATGCGGCTGGCGGCCACGATGTGCTGGGTATCGATGCCGACGTCCAGGCCGAAGTAGTCGCGCCGCGTCTTCACGGCCATCACCACCTCCTCCAGCGAACAATTGCCCGCACGCTCGCCCAGGCCGTTGATGGTGCACTCCACCTGGCGTGCCCCGCCGATCTTCACACCCGCCAGCGAGTTGGCGACCGCCATGCCCAGATCGTTGTGGCAGTGCACGGACCAGATGGCCTTGTCACTGTTGGGAATGCGCTCGCGAAGGTTCTTGATGAAGTTGCCGTACAGCTCGGGAATGGCGTAACCCACGGTGTCGGGCACGTTGATGGTGGTGGCGCCCTCCGCGATCACCGTCTCGATCACGCGGCACAGGAAGTCCGGATCGCTGCGGTAGCCATCCTCGGGGCTGAATTCGATGTCCTCCACCAGGTTGCGTGCAAAACGCACCGCCTGCCTGGCTTGCTCCAGCACCTGCTCGGGCGTCATGCGCAGCTTTTTTTCCATGTGCAGCGCGCTGGTGGCGATGAACGTGTGGATGCGCGCGCGGTTTGCCTCTTTGAGCGCCTCGGCAGCACGGGCGATGTCCCGGTCGTTGGCACGTGCCAGCGAGCAGACCGTGGAATCCTTCACTGCGCGCGCAATGGCCTGCACCGATTCGAAGTCGCCGTTGGAACTGGCGGCAAAACCCGCCTCGATCACATCCACACGCAGCCGCTCCAATTGACGGGCAATGCGCAGCTTTTCATCGCGCGTCATGGAAGCTCCCGGCGACTGTTCGCCGTCGCGCAAGGTGGTGTCGAAAATGATGAGCTTGTCGGTCATGGATCGTCTCTTGAGGTCGTTGTGGGGATAGGGAATCAGGCAACCATCACCTGGGCTTGTATTTGCGGAGCACGCTGCAGCCCCGAAAGAATGGCACGGATCGAGGCTGACACGATATTGGCATCCATGCCCACCCCATATACGGTGTGGCGATCATCGATGCGCATCTCGACATAGGCCACGGCCTTGGCGTGGGCGCCCTCGCTGATGGCATGTTCGTTGTAGTCCAGCACGCGCACATCGCAGTCCAGCGCAGCGGCCACGGCCTGTACGAATGCGTCGATCGGGCCTGCGCCTTCGCCTTCAATCTGCAGCGTCTGGCCTTGCCAGGGCAGTTGTCCGCGCAATGCAACCGTGCCGTTTTCGCCTTCCATACGGTATACCGGCGTTGCTGCCTCGTCCAGACGGTATTCGCGCTCGAACAAACTCCACAGATCGGCGGCCGTGAGCTCCTTGCCGCTGGCGTCCATTTCGCGCTGCACTGCCTGGCTGAACTCGATCTGCAAGCGCCGCGGCAGTTGCACGCCGTATTCACTCTCCAACAGATACGCGATGCCGCCCTTGCCGGACTGGCTGTTGACGCGAATGATGGCTTCATAACTGCGCCCCAGATCCTTGGGATCGATCGGCAGGTAGGGCATCTCCCAGATGTCGCCCTCGCGCCGGGCGGCAAATGCTTTCTTGATGGCGTCCTGATGCGAACCGGAGAACGAGGTATAGACCAGATCGCCCACGTACGGATGGCGCGGGTGCACGGGTAACTGGTTGCAATACTCCACGGTGCTGCGGATGCCGTCGATGTCCGAAAAGTCCAGCCCCGGATGCACGCCTTGCGTGTACATGTTGAGGGCCACGTTCACCACGTCCAGGTTACCCGTACGTTCGCCGTTGCCGAAGAGGCAGCCCTCCAGGCGGTCGGCGCCCGCCATCAAGGCCAGCTCCGCCGTTGCCGTGCCGGTGCCGCGGTCGTTGTGCGGGTGCACCGACAGCACCACGCTGTCGCGGCGCTGGATGTGGCGGTGCGTCCACTCGACCATGTCCGCGAAGATGTTCGGCGTGGAATGCTCCACCGTGGTCGGCAGATTGATGATGCACTTCTTCTGGGGTGTCGGCTGCCACACGTCGGTCACCGCATCGATCACACGCTTGGAAAACTCCAGTTCGGTGTCCGAGTACATCTCAGGCGAATACTGGAACGTCCAGTCGGTAAGGGGGTACTGGGCAGCGATGTCTTTGAACATCTGCGCGTTGCCACGCGCCAGTTCCACGATTTCGTCCTCGCTCATGTCCAGCACCACGCGGCGCATCACGGGCGCGGTGGCGTTATAGAGGTGGACGATGGCGCGGGGCGCGCCTTCCAAAGCCTCAAACGTGCGACGGATCAGATGGTCACGCGCCTGGGTCAGCACCTGAATGGTCACGTCGTCAGGAATGCGGTCTTCCTCGATGAGCTTGCGCACGAAGTCGAACTCGACCTGGGAGGCCGACGGGAAGCCTACCTCGATCTCCTTGAATCCGATCTTCACCAGTTGCTCGAACATGCGCATCTTGCGCGCGATGTCCATGGGCTCGATCAACGCCTGGTTGCCGTCGCGCAGGTCCACACTGCACCAGATGGGCGCGCGGTCGATCACCGCGTCGGGCCAGGTGCGGTCCGTCAGGCGCACGGGGGCAAAGGGACGGTATTTGGCGGCGGGGTTCTGCAGCATCGGAATTCTCTCTTTCGTGGAACAAGGTAGGTGTCTGACCTGTGCTCCAGCGACCCCGGAAAAACAAAAACGGCCCGTCGCTGGTGCTCACGGGCCGTGGGAAGTAGGTGTGTACGCGCGCGCTACTATGCCTGCCCGAGGGACAAGTTCAGTAGTAGTGCTAGCGACAGGAAATGCATGCGAACGACTCTAGCACAAAAAACACACGGCGACACGCAGGGCTACTCGTGCAACCCGCGCTCCTCGGGCTCGTCCTTGGAGGTGCTGATCACGCTGGCCCGATACCCCTTGGCACGCCGCCATGCATACACGCCGTAGCCGCTCAATCCATAAGCCACGAAAATGCTGAACAGCACCGTGGGCGCATGGATGTTGATGATGGCGATCCCCAGCACGATGAGCACGATGGCCGTGAAGGGAACGCTGCGCTTGAGGTGCAGGTCCTTGAAGCTGTAGAACGGCGCATTGGTCACCATGGTGAGCCCGGCGTACAGCGTCAGCCCGAACATCACCCAGGTGAGCTGGCTCCAGGTCAGCAGGCCGTCCTGCCCGCGCTGCACACCCGCGTCGGACAGCAGCCAGATGAAGCCCGTCACCAGCGCCGCCGCGGCCGGAGATGGAAGCCCCTGGAACCAGCGCTTGTCCACGGTGCCGGTGTTGACGTTGAAGCGCGCCAGCCGCAGGGCAGCGCATGAACAGTAGACGAAGGCCGCGATCCAGCCCCAGCGCCCCAGGCCGCTGAGGGCCCACTCGTAGGCGATCAGTGCAGGCGCCACGCCGAAGGACACCATGTCCGACAGCGAGTCCATCTGCTCACCGAACGCGCTTTGCGTGTTGGTCATGCGCGCCACGCGGCCATCCAGGCTGTCCAGCACCATGGCGCAGAACACCCCCACCGCCGCATAGTCGAAGCGGCCATTCATGGCCATGACAATGGCGTAGAACCCGCCAAACAACGCTGCCAGCGTGAACAGGTTGGGCAGGATGTAGATGCCCTTGCGGCGCTTGCGCACCATCACGCCCGTGTTTTCGGCGGCATCGTTGCCATCATGCATTCAATCGACCTCCAGCGCCCATCCAGCAAGCGCCAACAGCTATAAAATCAATAGTATTTTTGTTCCGCACACGCGTGCGGAAAAGGACGCAGTGTAGCCGCTGCCCCGCACGCAAAAAAGGCCACCAGGGTGGCCTTGGGGAAAGACGCCAGCGCGGCCCGGCCGCGCTCGCGCATCAGTTGCGCGTCTGGTCCACCAGCTTGTTTTTGGCGATCCAGGGCATCATCGCACGCAGCTGGGCACCCACCACTTCGATGCTGTGGTCGGCGGTGTTGCGGCGGCGGGCCGTCATGCTCGGGTAGTTCAGGCGGCCTTCCTGGATGAACATCTTGGCGTAGTCGCCGTTCTGGATGCGCTTCAGGGCATTGCGCATAGCGGCGCGCGACTGCTCGTTGATCACTTCAGGGCCGGTCACGTACTCGCCGAACTCGGCGTTGTTCGAGATCGAGTAGTTCATGTTGGCGATGCCGCCTTCGTAGATCAGGTCCACGATGAGCTTGAGCTCGTGCAGGCACTCGAAGTAGGCCATCTCGGGGGCGTAGCCGGCTTCCACCAGCGTCTCGTAGCCCATCTTGATCAGCTCGACAGCGCCACCGCACAGCACGGCCTGCTCGCCGAACAGGTCGGTCTCGGTCTCTTCCTTGAAGTTGGTCTCGATGATGCCGGCCTTGCCGCCGCCATTGGCCATGGCGTAGGACAGCGCCAGGTCACGGGCCTTGCCGGACTTGTCCTGGTGCACGGCCACCAGGTGGGGCACGCCGCCGCCCTGGGTGTAGGTGTTGCGCACGGTGTGGCCAGGGGCCTTGGGCGCCACCATCCACACATCCAGATCGGCGCGGGGCACGACCTGGTTGTAGTGCACGTTGAAGCCGTGGGCGAAGGCCAGCGAGGCGCCCTGCTTGATGTGGGGCTCGACGTTGTTCTTATAGACCTCGGCGATCTGCTCGTCGGGCAGCAGGATCATGACGACGTCGGCTTCCTTCACGGCGTCGTTCACTTCCTTGACCGTCAGGCCGGCCTTGCCGACCTTGTCCCACGAAGCGCCGCCCTTGCGCAGGCCGACCACGACCTTCACGCCGCTGTCGTTGAGGTTTTGGGCATGGGCGTGGCCTTGGCTGCCATAGCCGATGATGGCCACGGTCTTGCCCTTGATGAGGCTCAGATCACAGTCTTTGTCGTAGAAAACTTTCATGGTCGCTCCGGTTGGGATTCTGTTCAGGGGGAAAGGAAAACGGGGGGGATTGTCGTACTTACACACGCAGGATGCGTTCGCCACGGCCGATGCCGCTGGCGCCCGTGCGCACCGTCTCCAAAATGGCGGTACGGTCGATGGCCTGCAGGAAAGCGTCGTTCTTGGACTGGTCGCCGGTCAGCTCGATCGTGTAGCTCTTTTCGGTCACGTCGATGATGCGTCCGCGAAAGATGTCGGCCATGCGCCTCATCTCTTCGCGCTCCTTGCCCACGGCGCGCACCTTCACCATCATGAGTTCGCGCTCGGTGTAGGCGCCTTCGGTCAGGTCAACCACCTTGACCACCTCGATGAGGCGGTTCAGGTGCTTGGTGATCTGCTCGATCACGTCTTCCGATCCATGGGTCTGGATGGTCATGCGCGACAGGGACGCGTCCTCGGTAGGCGCCACGGTCAGCGATTCGATGTTGTAGCCCCGCGCGGAAAACAGGCCAACGACGCGCGACAGCGCACCCGGTTCGTTCTCCAGCAGGACGGCGATGATGTGTTTCATGGGATGAGCTTCCTCTTCTCGCTGCCCTCCCCTGGCGCCGGTAAGCGCCAGGCTTGGCAGACAATAGATTCGTCAGAAAACGCTATTAAATAAATAGCTACCAGCGCTTGCCAGGCAAGCGTTACAGGCCTTTTTGATGCTTAAAGGTCTTCCGACCCCAGCAGCATCTCGGTGATGCCCTTGCCAGCCTGCACCATCGGGAACACGTTCTCGGTGGGGTCGGTCCGGAAGTCCAGGAACACCGTGCGGTCCTTGAGCTTGCGCGCTTCGCGCAGCGCCGGCTCCACGTCCTGCGGGCGCTCGATGAGCATGCCCACGTGGCCGTAGGCCTCAGCCAACTTCACGAAGTTGGGCAGCGCATCCATGTAGCTATGGCTGTAGCGGCCCGAGTACTCGATCTCTTGCCACTGGCGCACCATGCCCAGGTAGCGGTTGTTGAGCGACAGCACCTTGATCGGCGTGTTGTACTGCAGGCAGGTAGACAGCTCCTGGATGTTCATCTGCACCGAGCCTTCGCCCGTCACGCAGAACACCTCGGCCTCGGGCTTGGCCAGCTTGATGCCCATGGCATAGGGAATGCCCACGCCCATGGTACCCAGGCCGCCGGAGTTGATCCAGCGGCGCGGCTCGTCGAACTTGTAGAACTGGGCGGCCCACATCTGATGCTGGCCCACGTCGGAGGTGACGTAGGCGTCCGCATCGCGGGTCATGTTCCACAGCGTCTCGATCACGTACTGCGGCTTGATGACCTCGGTGTTGCCGCGGTCGTACTTCAGGCAGTCGCGGCCGCGCCAGTTCTCGATCTGCTCCCACCACGCCGACAGCGCACCAGCGTCGGGGCGTGTCGTGGTCTCGCGGATCATAGAGATCAGCTCAGTCAACACGTCCTTGACATCGCCCACGATCGGAATGTCCACCTTCACGCGCTTGGAAATGCTCGACGGGTCGATATCGATATGGATGATCTTGCGCTCGTTCTGCGCGAAATGCTTGGGATTGCCGATGACGCGGTCATCAAAGCGCGCGCCCACGGCCAGCAGCACGTCGCAGTTCTGCATGGCATTGTTGGCCTCGATCGTGCCGTGCATGCCCAGCATGCCCAGGAATTTGCGGTCGGTGGCCGGGTAGGCACCCAGACCCATCAGCGTGTGGGTGACCGGATAGCCCAGCATGTCGACCAGCGTGCGCAGCTCGGGCACCGCATTGCCCAGCAGCACGCCGCCGCCGGTGTAGATATAAGGTCGTTTGGCGGCCAGCAGCAGTTGCAGTGCCTTGCGGATCTGGCCGCCATGCCCCTTCTTGACGGGGTTGTAAGAGCGCATTTCCACGCTCTGCGGATAACCATGGAAAGCCGTCTTCTTGAACGACACATCCTTCGGGATATCCACCACCACGGGGCCGGGACGGCCGGTGCGCGCGATATGGAAGGCTTTTTTGAGCGTCACCGCCAGGTCGCGCACATCTTTGACCAGGAAGTTGTGCTTGACGATGGGACGCGTGATGCCCACGGTGTCGCACTCCTGGAAGGCATCCAGCCCGATCGCGGGCGTGGGCACCTGGCCGGAGATGATCACCATGGGGATCGAATCCATATACGCCGTGGCGATGCCCGTCACGGCATTCGTCAATCCGGGGCCGGAAGTCACCAGCGCCACCCCGACCTCGCCCGTCGCGCGGGCATAACCGTCGGCCGCGTGCACCGCCGCCTGTTCGTGGCGCACCAGCACGTGCTGAATGGTGTCCTGCTTGTACAGCGCGTCGTAGATGTACAGCACGGCGCCGCCGGGATAGCCCCAGATGTACTGGACATTCTCGGCCTGCAGAGCCTTGACGAGAATCTCGGACCCCATGAGGTCCTGGGTGCCGGGAGAAGATGAGGAGTTGCCGCCGCGAGAGGCCGCAGCCGCCGACGTGAGTTCGGCCTTGGAGATTTCCATGATCAACCTTTGCGAATTTCTCTAACGAAAAACCTTGGGTGCCCCTTGTACGAACTCTTGTGAAGCCGACTTGGGACTTGAGGCCTCGGCCATGGGCGCCATGAGTGTTGCGCCGGATCGGGACCCGTTTGCCTTTTTGAATTGCAGTACACATTATTGCACTGCACACATGCAGTTGGCGCAGCACGGCATAAAAAATACGCGGCAATGCGATAATCTGCCTTTCGCAGCTTGCCGCACGCACCTGCGCGCGCACTCCGCTTTCGCCCTCCTTGGGTTTTTGCCTTTGGCTACTGAACAAGAGCTCTCCGACTTCCTCAAAAGCGTGGACAAGCGTGCTTTCAAGCGCACGCTTTACCATGTGCGCAATGAGGAAGCCGCGTTGGACATCGTTCAGGACAGCATGCTCAAGCTGGCCGAGCACTATGGCGACAAGCCGCCGGCCGAGCTGCCCATGCTCTTCCAGCGCATCCTCACCAACTGCATGCTGGATTGGTTCCGGCGACAGAAGACGCGCAATGCGCTTTTTTCCAGCCTGAGCGACTTCGAGGGCCCGTCGGACGATGGTTCAGATTTTGATTTTCTCGAGGTACACGCCGCTGCCAATGGCGAAATGGCACAGAGTGCAGAGGATTCTGTGCGTCGCGCCCAGGTACTGCGCGATATCGATGCCGAGATCCAAGAACTGCCCCCGCGTCAACGGGAGGCATTTTTGATGCGTTACTGGGAGGAAATGGATGTCGCAGAAACCGCAGCCGCCATGGGTTGCTCCGAAGGCAGCGTCAAGACACACTGCTTTCGGGCCATCCAAACCCTCAGCAAGGCACTGAAGGCCAAAGGAATCGTGCTATGAACCGCCCTCCAGAATACCCGCCGGAAATCACCCAGGCCGCGGATGCGTTCGCCCGCCGCCTTACGGCGCGCCTGAGCGAAGGCAATGCCAGCCTTCCCTACGACATCACCGAGCGCCTGCGCGCCGCCCGCATGCAGGCGTTGGCGCAGCGCAAGCGCCCCGCCGTACAGTCTGCCCGTCAGACAGCCGCGGCCACGCACGTGTCTTCGCAAGGCTCCACTGCCACGCTCAGCGGCTGGGGCAGCGAAGGTGGCAACTGGTGGCGCGCCCTGGTATCCGCCGTGCCGCTGACGGCGCTGGTGGTGGGGCTGGTCTTCATCAATATGGCGCAGGACGAGACGGTGGCCACCGAAATCGCCGAAGTCGACGCTGCGCTTCTGACCGACGATCTTCCCCCGTCGGCCTATGCTGACCCCGGCTTCCTGCAATACCTCAAGACAGCCAATACGACGCAATAAGATCACTGCCTGCATGCACGAGCCGTCCCCGCACGCCCCACGCTCCCACCTGCCAGCAGCATTCTTGCTGGCTTTTGTCTTGCTGGGTGCGCTGGCGACGACGGGGTGGTGGATGGCTGCCTATGTGCGGGTGGCGCCCAGTACCCCTGTCCCGGCCGAGGCGCTGGGAGATGGCAGGCACAAAATCTACAGCGAGCCCCGGCAGGCTCCGCAAGCCGAGGCCGGCCCCCGCTGGACAGAACTGAGCACTCCTCAGAAAGAAGCGCTCTACCCCCTTGCAGACCGCTGGAGCGTGCTCAGCGAAGGGCAAAAGCGCAACTGGCTCAACCTGGCGGCGGGCTTTCACGCACTCTCTGAGGACGAGCAGGCGAAGATGCTCGCACGCATTACCGATTGGGCCAGCCTCAGCACCCAGCAGCGCAGCCAGGCGCGACTGAACTATGCCGCCGCCAGCAGGCTCCCGGCCGACAGCCGGCGTGCCCGATGGGAGGCATACCAGGCGCTGAGTGCGGAAGAGAAGAAGCGTCTGGCGGCCAAGGCCGCGCCGCGGCCGACCGGCGCCGCCACCACGGTACGCCCGGTGTCCCCCAAGAAACTGGCCCGCGTCCCTGCAGCCACCAATGCGCCACCGGCCGTCCCCAACCCTCCGAAAATCCAGCCGCCAGCGGAATTCCATTCGCCCCAGGCCTTGCCGGTGCCGCCCCCCGTGGTCGTGCAAACATCGCCGGTCACGATCCCGTCCGCACTGCCTGCGCCGCTCCCCCCCCTTGCGCCCGCCTCGGTCCCCGAACCCGCTCCGGAACCGCCAGTGGACCTGACCCCCCTGCATCCGCCGCAATGATCGGTGCATGATCTCCGTTCGCCGTCCCGCATGACTGCCTCGCGCGCCAATCCGCAGACCCCCCACCCTTCCGACGCTGCCGCCCCGGGGGCATCCCGCGCGATCGCCCCTCCGCTGCGGCGCCGCATGGCCTGCTGGTTGTATGAGGGCATGTTGATGTTCGGGGTGGTGTTCATCGCGGGCTACCTGTTCAGCACCCTGACACAGACGCGGCATGGGCTGGACAACCGCCACGCGCTGCAGGCCTTTCTGTTCGTGGTGTTCGGCATCTACTTCGTCTGGTTCTGGTCCCAGGGACACACGCTTGCCATGAAGACCTGGCACATCCGGGTGGAAGACCGGCAGGGGCGCTCCCTTTCGCAACCACGGGCGCTGCTGCGCTACTTGTTGTGCTGGCTGTGGTTCCTGCCCCCATTGGCGGTGATCGCACCCTTTCAACTGTCCGCGGGCGAAGCCACCGTCATCGTGGCGGGCTGGGTCGCGGTATGGGCCCTGCTCAGCCGATTTCACCCGCAACGCCAGTTCTGGCACGACGCACTCGCCGGTACCCGCCTGGTGCATTACGAAGTGCCGCCCCGCCGCAAGGGTTGAGGGGCGGACTGGGCCACGCACGTGTGCATCTGACGCGCAAGCTATGCGCACAACCCCTGCAGTTCGCCTTCCCATAGCGCGACAATCACCGTCCGAATGCCTGATCCCACGTCCTCCGCACCACACCCCCACAAGCAACGCACCGGCTTGCGCCGGCTGTGGCATGCCACGGGCTACTCCCTGACGGGCCTGCGGGCAGGATGGGAAGAAAAGGCGTTTCGCCAGGAGGTGTGCCTGGCAGCCCTGCTGCTGCCTTCGTCCTTTTACGTCGGGCGGGACTGGATGCAGACCGCTGTACTGGCGGCGGTGGTGGTGTTGGTGCTGATCACCGAATTGCTCAACTCCGGCATCGAGGCCGCCATCGATCGCATCGGGCATGAACTGCATCCGCTGTCCAAGCGCGCCAAGGACTTAGGCAGCGCAGCGGTGCTGCTCAGCCTGCTGCTGTGCGCAGCCGTGTGGGCGGCCGCGCTCTACCAAAGGTTCCTACATGGCTGATGTCGCTTTTTCGATCTGCGTGTACCTGGGCTCTCGCCCGGGCAACAACCCCTCGTTCACAGAAGCGGCCACGGCCGTGGGCCACTGGATAGGCCGCCACGGCGGCCAGTTGGTCTACGGCGGCGGCCGCAGCGGCCTCATGGGCACGGTGGCGGAGGCCACGCGCGTGGCAGGCGGCCGGGTCGTGGGCATCATTCCGCAGGCTCTGGTGGACAAGGAACTGGCGAACCACTTCTGCGATGAGCTGCACATCGTGCAGACCATGCACGAGCGCAAGGCCATGATGGCCGAGCGCAGCGATGCCTTCGTCGCCCTGCCGGGCGGCATCGGCACACTGGAAGAGCTGTTCGAAGTCTGGACCTGGCGCCAGCTGGGCTACCACGACAAGCCTATCGGCCTGTTGGACACCGACGGCTACTACGGCGGCATGCTGGGCTTCCTGCAGCATGCGGTACATGGCGGGCTCATGGGGGAATGGCAGATGGGCCTGATCCGCGTGGGTACGGAGCCCGATGCCCTGCTCACCGCGCTGGTACAGGACGCAGGCGCGAATGCCAGCGCCATCCCCCTGCGCAGCGTGATCTGACGGCTGTCCCACCGCGCTGGCGTGCGCGGGATTGACAGACGTGCCGTTCGTTACACCGCGGCGTCGTCCAGGTCGCCTGTGCGGATGCGCACCACGCGCTCCACGGCGGTGACGAAAATCTTGCCGTCGCCGATCTTGCCGGTGCGCGCCGCGCCTACGATCGCGTCCACGCAGCGGTCCACGTCTTCGGTGCGCACCACCACCTCGATCTTGACCTTGGGCAGGAAGTCCACCACGTATTCAGCACCACGGTACAGCTCGGTATGGCCCTTTTGCCGGCCGAAGCCCTTCACCTCGGTCACCGTCAGCCCCGTTACCCCACATTCGGCCAAGGCCTCGCGGACTTCCTCCAGTTTGAAGGGCTTGATGACGGCGGTGATCATTTGCATGGGGAACTCCTCAAATATCTAAAAAGCGGCGGGCACGGCACGGCGACCCAGCGGCCGCCACAGGGGGCTCAGGCCCTGAATCGGTTGGTGATGGGGTAGCGCCAGTCCTTGCCGAAGCTGCGGCGCGTGACGCGCACGCCCACAGGCGCCTGGCGGCGCTTGTATTCGTTGAGCTTGATGAGCCGGGTCACACGTTCGACATCGGCACGTTCAAAGCCGGCGCGCACGATGTCTTCCAGAGGCTCGTCATTTTCCATGTAGCGCTCGACGATGGCGTCCAGTACCTCATAGGGCGGCAGACTGTCCTGGTCTTTCTGGTCGGGACGCAGTTCGGCACTGGGCGGACGGGTGATGATGCGCTCGGGAATGGGATTCGCGCCGGTGCCATACGGGTCATTGGCGTTGCGCCACCGGGCCAAGGCGAACACGCGCGTCTTGACCACGTCCTTGATCACGGCAAAGCCCCCGGCCATGTCGCCGTAAAGCGTGCAGTAGCCCGTGGCCAGCTCGCTCTTGTTGCCCGTGGTCAGCACCAGGCTGCCGAACTTGTTCGACAGCGCCATCAGCAGCATGCCGCGGATGCGCGCTTGCAGATTCTCTTCCGTCGTGTCCTCGGGCAGGCCGGCGAACTGCGGCGCCAGCGCAGTCTTGAAAGCCTCGAACTGCGGGGCGATGGCGATTTCGTCATAGCGCACCCCCAGCCGCCCGGCCATGTCGCGCGCATCGATCCAGCTGATGTCGGCCGTGTAGGGCGAGGGCATCATCACTGTGCGCACCTTGTCGGCGCCCAGCGCGTCCACGGCAATGGCCAGCACCAGCGCCGAGTCCATGCCCCCCGACAGGCCCAGCAGCACGCCGGGGAAGCCGTTCTTGCCCACGTAGTCGCGCACGCCCAGCACCAGGGCGGACCACAGCTCCGCCTCCCAGCCCTCGTGTGGCGCCACTGGCGCTTCCAAAACAATAGCTGCTTGCGCTTGCTGCACCTTGATCAGCAGCGTTTTTTCTTCAAATCCTGGCGCACGAGCCGCCACGCTGCCATCGGCATTCAGCGCAAAGGACCGGCCCTCGAAAACCACCTCGTCCTGCCCGCCGACCAAGTGCGCATAGACCAGGGGCAGGCCGGTTTCCAGCACGCGCTCGCGCATCACCTGTTCGCGCTCGACAGCCTTGCCCAGGTGGTAGGGCGACGCATTGAGCGTGACCAGCACCTGCGCGCCCGCCTCCCGCGCGCTGCGCGCCGGCCCGGGGTACCACGCGTCCTCGCAGATCAGCAGGCCCATGCGCACGCCATCGACCTCGAACACGCAGTTCTCATCCCCGGGGACGAAATAGCGGCGTTCGTCGAAGACTTCGTAGTTGGGCAGGTACTGCTTGGCGTAGGTGTGCTCGATGCGCCCCGCGCGCAGCACGCTGGCCGCGTTGTGGCACAGGCCGCGCCCCCCCTCGCCCACCCCGTGCGCCACGCGCCGCGGGTGCCCCACGACCACCGTCAGCCCCGGCCAATCCGCCGTAGCGGCCGCCAACCCTTCCAGCGCCTGCTCGCACGCCTGCACGAAGGCTGGCCGCAGGTACAGATCCTCGGCCGCGTAGCCGCACAGCGCCAGTTCGGGCGTAAGGAGCAGCCGGGCACCGGCAGCATGGGCATCGCGCGCGGCCGCAAGAATCTTCTGGGCATTGCCCGGCACGTCGCCCACCACGAAGTTGAGTTGGGCGATGCTGATGACGAACGGCATGGGAATAGCGGGGCGGGTTGGTCTCGGACGATTATGTCACCCGGGCCCTGGCGCCGCCCCGAGCCGCGCCTTGCCCCTGCGGCACGCCCCGGCTGCGCGCTTGTCCCCACAGGCCAGGGACAGACCTGTGGATAAGCTGCGGGCGAGGCGGGCACATGCGGCTTAAGTGGTTGATTCATAACGCCCGCCCCTGCACCGCCTCATTTTTAAGCAGGCTGCGCCACCGCGGAGAAATCCCCACGGCTACGCGGTCCGGGCTTTGGGGACATGATGCGCTCTGCCCTGATTGCGGCACCGCCCACTGCATGACCACACCCTGCCCTGCCAGCACGCCTGCTTACGCATTGCACCTGCACGACTCGATCCATCGCGTGGGCGCCGATGCATGGGACGCACTGCTGGCGCACCAGCCCCACCCCACGCCCTTCCTGCGCCATGCCTACCTGTGCGCGCTCGAAGACAGCGGCAGCGCCACGCCCGCCCAGGGCTGGACGCCCGTCGTGTTCACCCTGTGGGCGGGCACGGACCTGCAGGCCGCCTGCATCGTGTACGCCAAGGCGCACTCGTACGGTGAGTACGTGTTCGATTGGGCCTGGGCCGATGCCTACGCCCGCCACGGGCTGGCGTACTACCCCAAGGCCGTGGCCGCCGTGCCGTTCACGCCGGTGCCCGGCACCCGGCTGATGGCCTGCGACGATGCCGCGCGGGACGCCCTGCTGCGCGCCGTGCTGGACTGGGCGAAGCAGGCGGAGCTGTCGTCCCTGCACCTGCTGTTCGGCGCGCAGCAGGATCTGGCTGCAGCGCACCAGGCGGGGATGCTGCTGCGCAGCACCGTGCAGTTCCACTGGCACAACCGGCGGCCCATGGACAGTGCAAGGTTCGCGGATTTCGAGGACTTCCTCGCCTCCCTGAACCAGGACAAGCGCAAGAAGATCCGCCAGGAGCGCCGGCGCGTGGCCCAGGCGGGGGTGTGCTTTCGCGTGCTGCGGGGCACGCAGATCACCACGGCAGACTGGGACTTCTTCTACCGCTGCTACGAGCGCACCTACCTGGAGCACGGCAATCCGCCCTACCTGACGCGGGCCTTCTTCCACGCCATGCAGCAGCACATGCCCGAGGCCTGGGTGCTTTTCGTGGCGGAGCGCGCAGGCCGCGCCATCGCTACGAGTTTGATAGCTGTTGGCGCTTATCCCAACTGCGTAAACACCCCAAATGACATGCAATCCGTGGCCTATGGCCGCTACTGGGGTGCGCTAGAACGGGTGGACTGCCTGCATTTCGAGGCCTGCTACTACCAGCCCATCGAGTGGTGCATCGCGCAGGGCGTGTACCGTTTCGAAGGCGGTGCGCAGGGCGAACACAAGATGGCGCGCGCCCTCCTGCCCGTGCGCGCGCAGAGCGCCCACTGGCTGGCGCACCCGGCGTTTGCCGAAGCCGTGGACCGGTTCCTGGCGCGTGAAGGCGAAGGCGTGGAGCAGTACCTGGAGGATCTGCACGCGCGCAACCCCTTCCGGCAGGCAGGCTGACGGGCTGGACGCGGCCATGAAAAAGCGCGCCCATGGGCGCGCTTGGCAGAGATACAGCGCGAAGGCCCTCAGGCCGTCGCGACCGACTGCACCAATCCCATCTCAGAACTGCTGAGCAGCGATTCGATGTCCACCACGATCAGCATGCGCTCGCCCACGGTCGCGATGCCACGCACAAAGGACGAATCCACCTGCCCCTGGAACTGCGGTGCGGGCTTGATGGCATCGGCCGGCAAAGCCACCACGTCGGCCACGGCATCCACCACAGCGCCCAGCACCGTGCCGCCCACGTTGAGGATGATGACCACGGTGAAGTCGGTGTAGTCGGCGCTGGCGCAGTGCAGCTTCAGGCGCAGGTCGACGATCGGCACGATCACGCCGCGCAGATCGATCACGCCCTTGATGAACTCCGGCGCGTGCGCCATGCGGGTGGGTTGCTCGTAGGAGCGGATTTCCTGCACGCGCAGGATGTCGATGCCGTACTCCTCCTCACCCAGGCGGAAGGTCAGGTATTCCGCGGCACCGCTGGCGTTGGCGTTGCCGTACGAAGGACGCTGGGCGATGGAAGACGACATGGCAACTCCTATGGAAATGTTCTCGCGCTTGCGCGCAGGTCGAGCACCGCCGGCCACACCAGCGTCGCGCACGCCCTGGCAGCATAGCAGTCATCGGTTACTTATGCTGACAATTTTGCCAGAAGCCGAAATCCCTGCAAGAAAAAAGCCCGCGGGCATGTGCCGGCGGGCTGGATGAGGGAGTGGGTGCGATACGGGCCGCACCCCGCCACCATCAGGCTTTCTTGTAGTTTTCCACGCCGTCCAGGATTTCCTTGTGGGCGGCGTCGATGCCTTCCCAGCCCAGCACCTTGACCCACTTGCCTTCTTCCAGGTCCTTGTAGTGCTCGAAGAAGTGGCTGATGGCCTTCAGGCGCATGGGGTTCACATCCTCCACGGTCTTCCAGGGCTCGTACATCTTGAGGATCTTGGTGGTGGGCACGGCCAGCACCTTGCCGTCCACGCCGGCCTCGTCTTCCATCTTCAGGATGCCCAGCGCGCGGCAGGGCACCACCACGCCGGGGTGCAGCGGGTACGGAGTGATCACCAGCACGTCCACCGGGTCGCCGTCGCCCGACAGGGTCTGGGGCACGTAGCCGTAGTTGCAGGGGTAGTACATGGCCGTGGTCAGGAAACGGTCCACGAAGACGGCACCCGACTCCTTGTCCACTTCGTACTTGATGGGATCGGATTCCGCCGGGATCTCGATCACCACATTGAAGGTTTCGGGAATGTTCTTGCCGGGCTTGACGTTGTTCAGCGACATGGTTTGGGGGTTGAGTGGTTGGAATGACACGGCCTTCGCCCCGGGGGCGGTGCGCAAGGCGGTCCGTGATTTTAGGCGCACGCCCCTTGCAGCTTGCTTGCACCGGGGGTTTCGCGTTAAATGGCTGCGTTGGCCAATCGTCTCCCACCACCGGGGCACGAGGAAGCAACGCAGCGGAAGCACTTCCCCCATGCGTTGCGCTTCCCCCTCCGTGCAACTGACAACCGATGGAGATAACGAATGGCTGGTTCCACCTCGGCGCTGACTGCCCCTCTCGTCCTGGCTCTGGTTTGCGGACTGATTGCTGTGGCCTACGGACTGTGGGCACGCAGCTGGATCCTTTCCAAGGACCCGGGCAACGCCCGCATGCAGGAGATCGCCGGCGCCATCCAGATGGGCGCGGCGGCCTACCTCGCACGGCAATACAAGACCATCGCCTTCGTCGGCATCGTGCTGGCCATCCTCATTGCGGCGTTCCTGGACGGCACCACCGCCGTGGGCTTCGTCATCGGCGCGGTACTCTCCGGCGCCTGCGGCTTCATCGGCATGAACGTCTCGGTGCGCGCCAACGTGCGCACGGCCCAGGCCGCCACGCAGGGCATGGGCCCGGCGCTGCAGGTTGCCTTCCGCGGCGGGGCCATCACGGGCATGCTGGTGGTGGGCCTGGGCCTGCTGGGCGTGACCGCCTTCGCGTGGTTCCTGGTCGGCAATGGCCGGCTCACCCCCACGGCCAGCCTGCCGGCGCTGCTCAACCCGCTGATCGGCTTTGCGTTCGGCTCGTCGCTGATTTCCATCTTTGCCCGCCTGGGCGGGGGCATCTTCACCAAGGGTGCCGACGTGGGTGCGGACCTGGTCGGCAAGGTGGAGGCCGGCATCCCCGAGGACGACCCCCGCAACCCCGCCGTGATCGCCGACAACGTGGGCGACAACGTGGGCGACTGCGCCGGTATGGCGGCCGACCTGTTCGAGACCTATGCCGTCACCCTCATCGCCACGATGGTGCTGGGCGCGCTGCTGGTGGGTGCTGCGCCCGTCGCGGCCGTGACCTACCCACTGGCGCTGGGGGCCGTCTCCATCATCGCCTCCATCATCGGCTGCTTCTTCGTGCAGGCCGGCCCGGGCATGCGCAACGTGATGCCCGCGCTGTACCGGGGGCTGGCCATCGCGGGCGTGCTGTCGCTCGTCGCGTTCTGGTTCGTTACGGCCTGGGTCATCCCCGACAACGCGCTGGGCGGCACGGGCGCGCAGATGCGGCTGTTCGGCGCCTGCGCCACCGGCCTGGTGCTGACGGCGGCGCTGGTGTGGATCACGGAGTTCTACACCGGCACGCAATATTCGCCCGTGCGCCACATCGCGCAGGCGTCCACCACGGGCCACGGCACCAACATCATCGCGGGTCTGGGCGTGTCCATGCGCTCCACGGCCTGGCCGGTGATCTTCGTGTGCGCGGCCATCATCGTGTCGTACACGCTGGCGGGCCTGTACGGCGTGGCCGTGGCCGCCATGTCCATGCTCAGCATGGCGGGCATCGTGGTGGCGCTGGACGCCTACGGCCCCATCACCGACAACGCCGGCGGCATTGCCGAGATGGCCGAGCTGCCCAGCAGCGTGCGCGACATCACCGACCCGCTGGACGCCGTGGGCAACACCACCAAGGCCGTGACCAAGGGCTACGCCATCGGCTCGGCGGGCCTGGCGGCACTGGTGCTGTTCGCCGACTACACGCACAAGCTGGAGAGCTTCGGCCAGGCGATCCGCTTCGACCTGAGCGACCCGATGGTCATCGTGGGCCTGTTCATCGGCGGGCTCATTCCCTACCTGTTCGGCGCCATGGCCATGGAGGCCGTGGGCCGCGCCGCCGGCAGCGTGGTGGTGGAGGTGCGCCGCCAGTTCAGCGAGATCGCGGGCATCATGGAAGGCACGGCCAAGCCCGAGTACGGCCGCGCGGTCGACATGCTGACCAGCGCCGCCATCAAGGAGATGATCATCCCCAGCCTGCTGCCCGTGGCCGTGCCCATCATCGTGGGCCTGGCGCTGGGGCCGAAAGCGCTGGGCGGCCTGCTCATGGGCACCATCGTCACGGGCCTGTTCGTGGCCATCAGCATGTGCACCGGCGGCGGCGCCTGGGACAACGCCAAAAAGTTCATCGAGGACGGCCACCACGGCGGCAAGGGCAGCGAAGCGCACAAGGCCGCCGTCACCGGCGACACCGTGGGCGACCCCTACAAGGACACAGCCGGCCCGGCGGTGAACCCGCTCATCAAGATCATCAACATCGTGGCGCTGCTCATCGTGCCGCTGGTGGTGAAGTTCCACGCCGGCTGACCCGGCACTATCAAAAGAGAAGCTGCCAGCGCCCGTCCCTTGGGCGCTGGACGGCATTCCGGCTCGTAGCCCAGCACGCTGCGCACGCCTGCCGCACAATCAGGCCCATGCAGCTCCACCACATCGCCAACGCCGGCGTGGCCTCGACTTCGGGCCGCACCATTGCCGTGATCGACCCCTCCGACGGCCAGCCGTACGATGAAATCCAGCGCGGCACGGCCGAGGACATCGATGCCGCCGTGCATGCGGCGCAGCAGTGCTACCACAGCGTGTGGCGCAAGCTGGCCCCGGCCGAGCGTGGCAGGCTGCTGATGCGGCTGTCGGCCAAGATCACCGAGCATGCCGAGGAGTTGGCCGCCATCGAGCAACGCGACTGCGGCAAGCCCACCCGGCAGGCACGGGCCGACGCACACGCCCTGGCGCGCTACTTCGAGTTCTACGCCGGCGCCTGCGACAAGCTGCACGGCGAGACCATTCCCTACCCCGACGGCTTCAGCGTGTTGACCTGGCGCGAGCCGCATGGCGTGACCGGCCACATCGTGCCGTGGAACTACCCCATGCAGATCTTCGGGCGCTGCGTGGGCGCCGCACTGGCGGCCGGCAACGTGTGCGTGGTCAAGCCGGCCGAGGACGCCTGCCTGTCCCTGCTGCGCGTGGCCCAGTTGGCGGTCGAGGTGGGTTTCCCTGCCGGCGCGCTGAACCTCGTGACCGGCTACGGCCACGAGGTCGGCGACGCGCTGGCGCGCCACCCCGGCATCCAGCACATCAGCTTCACCGGCAGCCCCAAGGTGGGCACGCTGATCCAGCAGGCCGCCGCAGAGCGCCACTGCCCGGTCACGCTGGAGCTGGGCGGCAAGAGCCCGCAGATCGTCTTTGCCGACGCCGACCTGGACGCCGCCGTGCCCGTGCTCGTGAACGCCATCGTGCAGAACGCTGGGCAAACCTGCTCGGCTGGCTCGCGCGTGCTGATCGATTCCCTGATCTACGAACCGCTGCTGGAGCGCCTGTCAAAGGCCTTCGAGGCGCTGCGCGTGGGCCCCGCCGCCATGGACCTGGACCTGGGGCCGCTGATCCGCCAGAGCCAGCAGCAGCGCGTGTGGGATTACCTGTCCGATGCGCAGGTGGCTGGCATTCCCCTGGCCGCGCAGGGCACCGTGGTGGACGAAGCGCCCGACACGGGCTTCTACCAGGCCCCCACCCTGCTGCGCGACGTACCGGCGCAGCACCGCCTGGCGCAGGAGGAAATCTTCGGCCCCGTGCTGGCCGCCATGCCCTTCGACGACGAAGACCACGCCGTGGAGCTCGCCAACGGCACGCCCTTTGGCCTGGTGGCGGGCGTGTGGACGCGCGATGGCGCGCGCCAGTTCCGCATGGCGCGGCGCATTGCCAGCGGCCAGGTGTTCATCAACAACTACGGCGCAGCCGGCGGCGTCGAATTGCCGTTTGGCGGCGTGAAGTCCAGCGGACACGGACGCGAGAAGGGTTTCGAGGCGCTCTACGGCTTCACCACCCTCAAGACCGTGGCCATCCGCCACGGCTGATCCCTGCGAGCCGCGTGCCCTGCGGTGCCCCGCCAGTGCTCGCTTGCCCGCTGATACGTTTCCCATCTCGACCCCATGCCTCTGTCATCCCCTGCCCCCCGCACTGCCCGCCATGTCCGACGCGTCACCTACCAGGGTTACGAGCGCGAGGACGGGCTCTGGGACATCGAGGGCGAGCTGCACGACAGCAAGCCGCAGGACCTGCCGTCGCTGCGCTACCCGGACGGCGTGCGCCGCGCCGGCGACCCCATCCACCACCTGTGGCTGCGCGTCACCGTGGACCGCGACCTGGTGGTGCGCGCCATCGAATCCGCCATGGATGCCCATCCCCTGGCGGGCTGCACACAAGCGCAGCGCGCCCTGCAGGCGATGGTGGGCTGCAGCATGGCGCGCGGCTGGCGCCAGTCCATCCAGACCCACCTGGGCGGCGTGGCCGGTTGCACCCATCTGCGGGAACTGCTGTTCAACCTGGCCACGGCCACGTTCCAGACGATTCACGCCGCATTCCAGAATGAAGGCGACGAGCCGCCACGCCACTTGGGCCAGTGCACGGGTTGGGACTTCAGCGGTCAGGGAGTGAAGGAGCACTACCCGCAGTTCTACGGCCGCGCGCCGCGCACGCCGAAGGCAGCCTGATCGGCAACCGCTCCCGATTCAATAGCTGTCCGCGCTTGCTGCACGGGCGCTAGAGGCAATTTTTACCTATAGACCTGATTGAGATCGACAGCATGTGCTGGCGCGCGGCTCAGGTTCACCATCCGGCCACTCGCGGAGGATGAATAGCGCTTGAACGGCTCGGCCCGACGGACGGCCTGCGCCAACCCCTGGTTAGCCAGCCCCTGGTTAGTAGAAAGAGTGGAGAGTGGCGTGGCACATCCGCCGGGGGCGCGCGGCTGGGCGGTCGAGCCAAGGCCGTGTCCCGCGCGCCACAGCTGCTGCCCAGCGGGGCAACCAGCCCAGCCACGTCGGCCTTCCCTCCCCCGGGAAAGGCGGTGCAGCCGGGCGCCGCGCCGATGAGACACGCAGTTGCTCTTGTGGCCGCAGGGGGTCAGCCCAGCACGTCCTGCAGGGCCACCTCGTACAGCGAAGTCAAGCTGTCCGTAACCTCCAGCAGGCGCTCGCTGGTGGTGGCCACGTTTTCCAGGCCGCGCGGGTCTGGCTGGCGCTTGAGGGCGGCCTCGAAAAACACCCACTGCGCCTGGCCCAGTTCCAGTGCCGAGCGGATGGCAGGGGTGGAGATGGGCTAGCCGTTCTCGCTAGGAGTTGCTAAGCCAGCAGCTCGGTTCGTTTCAGACCCCTCCCGCCGCAAGGTGAGGAGGGGTTCTTCTTTTCGGACGTCGAACAGTTCAGCCGGCCAGACGCCTGGCGGCAGCGGCTTGGGCTCTGCAGGTTTGGGCGGTGCCCTCCGGCGCGGTGGCAAAGGCGGTTGGTAATAGATGATGTCCTCCGCCGTAATTGGTCCCTTCGCCAATCCGAGCCGCATGGCGGGAGTCTTCCCGTCTTCGCCGACCTCGCAATAATTGAAGTAGGTTCGAAAGATTTCTACCAG